>CAJXVA010000605.1 GCA_913061055.1 uncultured Pseudomonadota bacterium | reverse complement strand
GTAGAGAGGTCTCGTGGGCTCGGAGATGTGTATAAGAGACAGGGGAAATGGGATCGGGTGCCGGGTGACCAGCGTCTTGTCGACCCGCTCGTAGTCACCGCCCTCTCCTGCAGCGAGCGAAGGATTGGTTTCGGGACCGGGCTCGAAGCCAGGGTCCGCCCGAAGGTGCGAAGCTCCCGCAACCTGAGTCGGTAGGTCCTCTCCCAGACCGGGCTCCAGCGGCGCCGCACCGTGTGCGAGCGAATCAGCCCAGCGATCGACATCTCCAAGATCGACTCCGACCTCGGAGTCGGAAACCGGGTCCTCCACGCGCGGGAACCCTGGCTGCGAATCGTCGTCGGCCGCGACCTCGGCTTCGGTCCGCTCGTAGCGGCCCGTGACCATGCGACGAGCCACCGAGACCACGCGCTCCTCCAACCCCCGAGCACCACCTTGGCTGGTGGGAAGTGTGAGCGTTCGGCCGAACGGGACCTCTTCGGTTCGAAGCATGCCTCGAAGCCTGTCGACGCCATCGCGGTCGAGCTGACCGCCGCGGCACAGCACGTAGAGGCCTTGGCGCTCGAATCGTTGGACGACCTCCGCGAGTCGGGCGCTCCCATCCTCGGCCGCGCCCATCACGGCAACGTCGAAGCCACGCGTCCGGAGCCCTGCGGCAGCTGTGTCGGCGAGCTCTACGTCATCCGTCGAGCACACCAGGATGATCGGCACCTGGCCATGGGGTGCAGATGCGCCGTCCTCCCGCTCCCCACCATCGACCATCCACACTCAGGATACCGGAGTCGAGCCGAGCGCGCAGGTTTGGGACATTTTCGGCCCGGAGCGGGTTTTGCGTTCAGGGGGAGGGGATCACGGTGTCGCGAACGACTCCGGACAGGCGCGCGCCCTCCCACGCGATCGCGCGCTCGACGACAGCACCCGGCTCGACCGTGACGCCCCGGCCCAACTGAACGTGCGGACCGATCCGCGCGCCCGCGCCGACCGTGACGTCGGGCCCGATCCACACGGGGTCTGTGATCTCGGCGGAGGGGTCGATCGCGGCCGTCTCGGACACGCCTCGCAGCGGGTGCTCGGCGTGGGGCAAGTGGGCTTTTCCGTCCAGCACGTTTGCCACCCCTTGAAGGTAGCGCTCGGGCGTGGAGTGCTCCCACCAGTAGTGCTCGCTGATGACGCCGTGCAGCCCGCGACCCTCGTGGAAGAGCTGGCGATAGGCCGTCCGCACGACGCACTGCTCGCCACTGGGGGGAATGCGATCCAGGAACCGCGGCTCGAACACGTGAATCCCGGTGAACATGAGGGGTTCTGAGGTTGGCTCTGCGGTCGGATTGGCGTCGGGGACGCCCTGCAGCAGGCGGACAACGCGACCGTCATCGTCGAGCTGAAGGCTGCCCCACTTCGTGGCATCGGGATCGGCGCGAAGCACCATCGTGGCCTCCGCTCCGCTCTCCCGATGCTTGGCGACCAAGGCTCGAAGGTCGAAGTCGACCATGATTTTTCCGTTCACGACGACAATCGGCTCGCCATCACCCCCGTCGATCAGCGCCCGGGCGTTTCGCAGGCCGCCGCCGGTTCCCAGGATCATGCCCTCCTCGTGCGAGTAGTGCACCCGCGTCCCGATCTCGGAACCGTCGCCCAACTCGGCTTCGATCTGCTCGCCGAGGTGATGCAGGTTCACGGTCACGTCCTGCACGCCGTGGTGCGCCAGCCACCGCGCCGACCAACGTACCAACGGCGTCCCGCAGATCGGCAGCATGGGCTTGGGGCGCTGCTCCGAGAGTGCCCCCAAGCGGGTGCCGAATCCGGCGGCGAGGATCATGGCGCGTGGTGCCGTCACCCGATCGGTGTGCCTCATCGACCCCGCCCGGTGCAAGCAACCGTCGCATCACGCGGGGCGAGCCCCATCAATCGGTCGGTGCGTCCACCAATGCGTGGCGCTGGGAGAACACCGTCGCGAAGGAGAACCCGGCCACCTGCCAAAACCACACGCTGCTGACGAGAAAGAACACCCCAAACCCGAGCAGGCCGACGAACGACAACAACAGCGCCGAACTCGCAATGAGCCACGCATGCCAGTAGGCGCGCCCGCCTTCCCGGACTCGGCGAAGCGACAGCCACGGATTGAAGATCGACGCGACGTCGCCGGTCCGGCAGTAGTGCGTCATGTAGCCCGGGACCAAGGCCGTCGCGCCGACCCACAACACCGCGCCGAGCACGACCAACCACGGCAGCCCCCACGCGGTTCCCAGGCCCAGGCAGACGCTCGCGGGCGCGTGATAGTAGAGCATCCCGACAAACGTGATGACGCCATGCCGCAGCAGCGCTCCCCAGGAGTGCCATGCGGGCCAGGCCGGCTCCCCGCGCTGCATCTGCTGCACCATCTGGATGCGGTGCCCCATGTTGAGCAGCCACCCCACCACCGGGATCAGTAGCAACGCGGCACCGATCAGGACTTCACGCCGCGAGCGAGCCGACTGAAGTGGAAAACGAAGGGATGCACCGAGCGACAGCGTCGTGGTCAGCCGGACCGACTCGTCATCGACGACCACGGCTGGCTCAACCGTCATGACCATGCATCAGTGTGCCCACAGCAGGGACTCGAGCATCAGCGTGGTTCCGGCCAGTGCCAGCGCCATCACGACGATCACCACAAGACCGCGCAAGAAGGCTGCTCGCTGCGCTTGCGTCACGGCCAGCTCGGCGTCGGCACGCGCGTCGTCACCGTCGATTCGGCCCAGCGCGGCGACGGTGGCTGCAGCCCCTTTGGCATGCGCACGAACCATCGTCAGGGTCATCAGCGCCAAGAACAGACCGCCGCCCCCGAGCAGGACCCAGCGCATCCCGATCGTCCAGTTGCGCTTCTTGGAGGCCATCGCCCCGAGCACCCGTTCGCGGTTGACCAACGCGACCTCGGGGCCAAACGCAGACAGCGGAAGCGTACCCAGCAGATACTCGCGCGCGGCTTCGACCTGCTTGGGCGTGAGCTCGATGTCTTTCACGGCCGCCCAGTACTTTTCCTCGAGTCCCGCGTCGTAGTTGGCTTCGACCCGGGGCGCATTCAGGCCCGCACGCTGCAGCGACACCAGCGGCTGCAGCGACGCTCGAGTCCGCGGATCTCCGTCCACAACCTGGACCCGGGCGATCGCCGTGCTCTCGCCGGGCGCGTGCGGGGCTGGATACCCCTCGAACTGCAGAACGCCGGGCGCGACGCTCTGCGAGGTCCAGGGGCGAGGTTCCTCCCCGACCAACAGCGGCGGGGTGATCGTGGAGATCCACGCTCCGGCGGGGCCGTGCACGTCGACGAACACGGGGCGCTTGCGGCGAAGCGACTCGAGGCCGAGTTCAAGCGATGGCCCCGCGGGCGTGACCGCGTGCGCGCTCGGGCGCAGGACAACGCCACCGGCAAAGCTCACCATGCGAACCGTGCGTTGATGCAACGGTTTGTCGTCGCTGCCGAGCACGCGCACCTGGATGCGCAAGACCGCCGAAGAGAGCAAGCCGCGAACCGGGAGTACGCCCCACGGGTCGACGGCACCGCGGGCGAGCACCGGGGTCTCGCCCTCGCGGGCCTTGCTTCCCCCGTAGGCGCCGCTGACCAGTGCCACCTCGACCTCCCCGACCCACGGCGTGGCGTCCGGCTTCGTGACCCGGACGTACAACGTGTTGTCGAACTCGGACAGAAGCTTCCCATGCGGCCGAACGACGATGCGGACGCCCGGAGGCTGAGGCTGGGAGTCGTCCCCGTGCTGCAGGGTGGACCCGGCGACGATCGGCTTGGCCTCGATCGCGGGAAGCGTCTCCTCGATGACGACCTCCACCGACTCGTGCATCGGCTCCATGCCCTCGCCCGTCCCCGACCGGAGCGCGACGTGCAACGCCGCGGGGCCCGGCTCCAGGGCAGGAGCCGTGACCGTCGCCTGCATGATTCCATCGGTCCGCGCCGAGAGCAGCGGTCCCAGTTCGAGCCGCTGCCCGTCCCGCTCCAGCCAAGCCTCGCCCTCGAGCGGGGGCACGAGCGCCGACCCTTCGGGGACGACTTGGGTCCGGACCACGAAGGGACGCCCGGACTGCACGGTCGCGGGGGCCTGTACGACCGCGGTGAAACGCACGTGCAGATAGGAGACCCAGAGACTGAGCACGATCGCGATAGCCAGGCAGATCGGGCCCCCGATCACGAACAAGCGGCCGACAGGCGCCCCCTCGAGGGGGGACGTCAGCAGCTCAGAGTCCCCATTTGACGCGTCGCTCACCGTGGCAGCCCCCCTGCTTTTACCGTACAGTCCCCGCATCTATGAAGGTCAGCGTCATCGGTACAGGCTACGTGGGATTGGTCGCAGCAGCCGGCTTTGCCGACCACGGAAATGACGTCCTGTGTGCGGACATCGACGAGTCGAAGATCAAGATGCTCGAAGACGGGCAGATCCCGATCTACGAGCCCGGACTCGAGGCACTCGTCGAGCGAAACGTCAAAGCAGGACGCCTGAGGTTCACGACCTCCAACGGCGAAGCCGCCAAGCACGGCGAGGTGATCTTCATGGCCGTGGGCACGCCCTCGGGGCCCGACGGCTCGGCCAACCTCGGCTACCTGTTTGAAGCCGCCCGCCAAGTGGCCGAGCAACTCGACCACGACGTCGTGGTCGTCAACAAGAGCACCGTGCCGGTGGGCACCGCAGAACGGGTCACTCGGATCATGACCGAGGCGACGAGCCACAACGTGATCGTGGCGTCCAACCCGGAGTTCCTCAAAGAGGGTGCCGCGGTCGACGACTTCATGAAGCCGGACCGAGTGGTCCTGGGCGTCGACGACGAGAAGGCTCGTGAGGTGCTGCATCAGCTGTACAAGCCTTTCTTCCGCTCCTCGGAGCGCATCCTCTTCATGGCGCCGCGTTCGGCCGAGATCACGAAGTATGCGGCAAACGCATACCTCGCGACCCGGATCTCGTTCATCAACGACGTCGCCAACCTGTGCGACCTGGTGGGAGCGGATGTAGAGGACGTGCGCACCGGCATGGGTATGGACCCCCGAATCGGCAATAAGTTCCTGTACCCGGGCGCTGGATACGGCGGAAGCTGCTTTCCCAAGGATACGCGAGCGCTGATCAACACCGCGCGCGAGCACGGGCTCTCCATGAGCCTCGTCGCCGCCGCCGAGCGCATCAACGAGGCCCAAAAGGTCCTGATGGTCCGCAAAGCTCGCACCCTGGTGGGTGACGTGGCTGGCAAGACGTTTGCCATGTGGGGCCTCGCGTTCAAGCCCAACACCGACGACGTGCGCGAAGCGCCGGCACTTCGGGTCGCCCGCACCCTGATCACCGATGGTGCCACCGTCCGCGGCCACGACCCCGAAGGTGGCGAGAACTTCGTGCGCGACCTTCAAGACCAGACCGGCAGCTTCAAGCTCGTCTCCGACCCCTACGAGGCCGTTGAAGGCGCGGACTGCCTGTTGCTCATGACCGAGTGGCGGCAATACCGGTCGCCGGACTTCGACAAGGTCAAGAGCCTCATGGGCGACAACCCCGTGCTCATCGACGGCCGCAACCAGTATGATCGTGGCGCGCTCGAGGCCATGGGCTTCAAGTACGCCGGTATCGGCCGCTGAGCCTGGCCACAACCCAAGCCATTCGACAGAACGCAAGGCCGCGTGTCCCCTGGACCGCGGCCTTCGTCGTGGTTGCGACTACAGCCGCGGCACGATCGCGTTTTGCGATGCGCACGCCCGGGCCAAGGGTCGATGCTGCAGGCATGCGACGTTGGTTGCCCGCCCTGGTGTGCGCGCTCTTCTTCGGGTGCGACGACGCCCCCGCCGAGCCCACGAGACCTCTCTACATCTCGTATGCCGTCTTCTGCTTGAAAAA
>CAJXVA010000604.1 GCA_913061055.1 uncultured Pseudomonadota bacterium | reverse complement strand
ACGAGATGTAGAGAGGTCTCGTGGGCTCGGAGATGTGTATAAGAGACAGTTCTTGCATCGCGAGAAGGATGTCGGTTGCCCGGCGTCGGGCAGCCCAGGCCGGGGTGCGCAGCGGGCTGTCTTCGCTGATCCCACCCAAGACCGCGAGCACATTGCACGTCGCGTCGAGGTCGAGGTGATGCTCCGCGCCGGGCTCGTGGGGCCAGCCGCCGGCGAGGGCATTGGCCCGGTCTTGCCAGGGTCCCGGAGTGCTCAGCTCCATCCGCAGAAGGGTGGAGATGTCGGAGGGCGTGCCGTCGGCCAGCACGAGGCGCGCCGCGGTCGCGACGTGCGTGCCGCCCAAGCCTTGCGCCAAGGCGGTTTCGCCTTGGCCGATACCGCGACGGACCACGGCGTGTCCGCGAGATGCCCGAAGGTGAGCGAGACCGGCGACGATCTGTGGGTGATCTTCGGTCGCGCCCTGGACTCGCAGCGCGAGCAGCGACAGGAGGGTGGGACGGGTCGAGAACCAGCCGCCGTGGCGCTGCTTGGTCGCTTCGATCCACGCGACAGCCCGAGCGACGGCGCGGCGCCGTAGCGGTCCACGCGGGAGCTTCTGCGAGAGCTTCACCGTGCGGTCGAAGGCCTGCAGCAGATCCCCGGCGAGTCCGGGGCGGGTCAGCCGTGGGCACACCATCGAGGCGTCCGGATCGCGACGCAACATCAGGGGCGAAGGATCGGGGAGCCGCAGGCGAGCGCCAGCCCGCGCGAGCACGTAGTAGGGGGTGAGCACGCCCCGAGCCCACGGCGCCACGCGGCGCGGGGACACCCACATCGAGCGCGGCAGCAAGAACAACTCACCGGGAATGGCGGGGAGGAAATCCCACGGCACCGCACCGCACAGGGCGAGCCAAAGCCGAACTTCGAAGTTTGTCCGCTGCGCCCCGCCGAGGGCATGCACAACCCGTTGGGCGCGAACCATCGAGGGCTCGGTCGGATCATCGCCGCCGCAGCGACGGGCCCACCAGCCCAGAACGGTCAGCGACAGGTCGGGGCTACCGCCGGTGTTGAGCCATGCTCCCGAGGTATCTTGGGTCGCCCGAATCCAGCGAAGCAGGTCCGCTTTCTCCGCGGCGCCGAGATCGTGAAGGAGGGTGTCGGCAAGGATCACCTCGCACGTCGGCCCGACGTCCGGGACGGCGGCGAGCCATCGGTCGCTCGGATCGGCCGCGTCCATCGATGCGACCACCCGGGATCGCCACGCGGCTGCAAGCGGCTGAACGATTCGGAGGCTTTGCTCGATCGGGCTGCCGAGGGCGGCGAGCGGAGCGACGGTCGAAGGCGACGCAGGAGGGGGCGGCGTGTCGAGCATGGCCAGATGCGCAGGACGGCAAGAGAAGCGAAGGGGAGATGGAGCCAGCGGTGTGCAAATCGCGCGAAACCGCTGATGCCGGACCTTAACACGCTCCTGGAGCCCGTCCGTGGCACCGCGGAGCCACTGTGATCGGCGTCACCTCACCGGTTCTGGCCGTCTCGTTTGTTTGCGGTCCCACACGACCCGCGCCGGGGCAGCTTGCCCGTGGCTCGGCCCTAGGAGGGTGCGATATGCTCCGCCCGATGAGGATCGCCTGCGCAGCAGCTTTCGTCCTGGCCCCGATGCTTGCTCTGACCGGCTGCGGAGACCCCCCAGTCGAAGACACCCACGGATTCGTCAAGATCCAGTTCGCACGGGCACAGTCCGAAGCTGAGAGCCCCTACTCAGGGACCACGCAGGTCGAGATTCAGATGACCTACGAGGCCTGCTATCAGGAGTTCTACGCGGCCAACGCGAACTGGGGCCTCGAAGGCGAAGACGGCGAGCTTGTCTTTGGAAGCCTCGAGGCTGGTGGTGAAGGCTGGATGGACCGGCTGTGCGAGGAAGATGTCGGCGGACGAGCGGACTGCGAAGTCGTCGGCTACCAGCAGTTGCTCGACGACTCCAGTCGCCTCACGGTCACCTACAACATCACGGGGCCGCTCGAGAGTCGGTTGTTGTTGTTCGGCCCCCTGCCAAACTCCGAGCTCGCGGAATGCGACGGTGGGTTTGCGCCGCGCGTGCGCCTCGAGGTCGGCGGTACCCGTGGTCTGAACTCCGACGGTGACACCGTCTGGACCGTCAGCACGGTCTCCGACTCTGGTGTGGCCGCGCCTGGCGACGGTGGTGCGCTGACCATCAACGCCGCTCGCTGATGCATCGCGCGGTCGCTTTCGTCGCGCTGGCGTTTGTCGTCGGCTGCGGCACCAGCGGTGGTGGATCTCCAGGCATGCCCGAGGCTGAGGCGCCGCAGGAGCTTGACGTGGTTCCGCCCTCACCCTGCGGCGATGTCGATTCGGCGGGGGCTCTCGCGACGTTCTCCGGGTCGCCCTGCGCATGGACGCTTCGGCCTGGTACCGACGCGAGCGTGGAGCTTGTTCATTCCACGAAGACGCAAACGCAGATCACCGGCGAGATGCCGTCGCCGTGCGAGATGTTGCCGTGCTCGGTGAGAGGCGTGGAGACACCCGTGGGACCGGTGTTGATCGTTGAGATTGGTGGCGCCGAATCGGAGGTTCCTGCGGGCGTTTGGCTGGGCGTCGCCGCTGGCGAGCAGCTTCGCTTCGTCGATCTTTGGGAGGACGCCGGAGATGTCGTCGTCGACAACGGGATCAGCCTGGGGCCCGCCCACCAGCTCGCGCCGTTCGACTGCGAAGGATCGGTCGCCCTGTTCGCGGAGGCTCGCCTCCCGGGGGCGACGGCCGTGCCCGCCCCCGTTTCGCTCCAGAAGCGCGAGGGCGCGATCGCGAGTGAGGCCGGTGTGACTCGGGCACGCTGCGAGCCGCTCTCGGTTGGCCTGCCTTGAGGCCGCCCGGCGCCACTGACTCCCCCACCGCGACCACTGAGCACGAGCTCGCATCCTCTCGCCCCACTCGAGGTTGGAGGGCCCCCGCTGTGGCGCTACCCCTGGGCCGTGGTGCCGAGTTCGCAGCCTGATCCCCCAACAGCCTCCTCAACCATGCACGCTCCGATCGTCGAGCCATCGCTGCGGGGAAAGGGCGGGCCGGTCGGTCCTGGGTTCGCGGGAATCGTGGCGGCGTTGGTACAGACCCCGGCCGATCTACTCGCGGAGGCCAACCGGCCTGGAAGGCGCCCGGTGCTTCGTCTCGCTGCGCTGAGTATGGGCGCGATGATCATCGTCGGCCTGGTCGTCGCGTCGTTCTCGGGCGGGAGCCAGATGTTCGTGGTGCCGCTGAAACTCTGCCTGGGCCTCACGCTTTGCGCCCTCCTGTGCTTTCCCAGCCTCTACGTCTTCTCTTCGGTCGCGGGCGCCGGGCAGTCGGTGCGCGAGACATCTCTGGCGTTGGCGATGGGCGTGTCGCTCATCGGGGTCCTGCTCGTCGCCCTCGCGCCGGTCACGTGGCTGTTCTCTCAGAGTACGGACGCGCCGGGGGTCATGGGCGCGCTGCATGTCATCGCGCTCATTGTGTCAGCGAGCGTGGGCGTGCGGCTGATGTCGAAGGTCATGCGGGCGCTCAACGGTCGGGCCATCGCTGGGGTTCGAGCGTGGGGCCTGATGTTTGTCGTCGTGATGCTGCAGATGACCACCACGCTTCGTCCCCTCGTCGGGGAGTTTGACGGGCTGTGGCACACCGAGCGTATGTTCTTCCTCGAGCATTGGGCGCGGGCGTCCACCCCGGTCACGCGTCGATGAGCCGCTCCTTGTTTCGGAGCGTGCTCGCCCTCGATGCGAGCATGCTCCAGCGGGTGGCGGATGGACGTCGGCTGGCCCCGGTGTTGATGACATCCCTTGCGATCCTCGCGATCGGATGCGGTGCGTACGGCTTGGCGATGGGCCTGTGGCGGAGTCCGCTGCAGGCGGCCAGCGGTGCAATCAAGCTGCCCCTGATGTTCTTGGCGACCGCGGCTCTCACCGCCGCGCTGGATGTCGTGTTGTCGGGTTTGCTCCGGGCTCGGATCGCACCGGTTCAAGCCCTGACTGCCTCGGTGCTCGCGATGGCGATCCTCGGCTCGATCCTCGGGAGCCTGGCTCCGATCGCGGCGTTCGTCTCCGTGCAGATGACCCCCCCACAGGGAGCCGCCTCGGTCCCGACTTCGCACTGGTTGTTGACCGGCCACGTGCTGGTGCTCGGGGCTGCGGGCATCGTCGCGGTTGCCCGACTGCGTGGGCTTCTCGACGCGCTCATTCCAGACGCGACGGTTTCGCGACGTGTGCTGTGGTCGTGGATGCTGACGCACGGTATCGTGGGCGCGCAGCTGTCGTGGGTCCTGCGACCGTTCGTCGGCAACCCGACACTTCCGGTCCGTGTGTTCCGGGAGCGCGCGTGGGAGGGGAGCTTCTTCGAGGCGGTCTACGACATGACTGTGGCGCTGATGGGGCTGGGCGGACCGGTCAGTGTCACGCTGGTGCTCTTGGGCGTCGTGGTCGTCGTGATGGCCCACCTCGATCCTCCCGTCGAACACTTCGAGGTGCGTCCCGACGTGCTCGCGCTGCGCCGCAAGGGCGCCCGCGCCGACTTCCTCATCCCGTTGTCGGCGATCCGAGCCCTATCGGTCGAGATGGGTCGGGTGCGCGTCGATTGGCAGCAGCCCGGTGACCTCGAACGCTCGAGCGTCGAGCTTCCCCGGACCGATCGGAGCGATGCGCAGGCCTTGCTCGAACAGCTCGCTTGGGCGGCACGGAGCGCGGGCGGGTATCGAGCCCCGGGCGTCGGCCCAGCCTCATGACAGCGTCATGATTCAGGCCGGGACGAAGCACGCCCCGATGGACTCGAAGCCCGGGGCGGGTCCTTCGAGCGCAGGGCTGCAGGTCGCGGGCGCGCTGCACCCGGCGCCACCGTCGAGGTCGCACAGCGGTGTGCAGCATCCTGCGGTCGCGCAGTCGGGGACCAGGGCCCCCGTGACGCACATCAGACCCTGTCCACAGCCCGCGTCGCCTTGCAGTGAGCAGGGCTCTCCGGGCCCGCCGACGTCGCCGGGCAGTGCGTCGACGCAGGAGAACCGGTCGTTTTGACGACGACACTGCAGCAGGCTCGAGCACGCAGGCTCGAAGGGGGAGCAGTCGGGCGCACAGTGAGGGACGCCGTGAATCGGGTCCTCCAGGCACAGCGCAGTGGTGCAGTCAGCCTGGCTGTCGCACAGGGGCCGGCAGGTCCCCGCGTCTTCCCCGAGGCAGACACTCCCGGCGGCGCAGCCATCCAATCCGTCCTCGAGGCTCACGGTGCAGTCCTCACCGATCGCGGTCGAGCCGGTTTCGCCGACACAAGCGAAGGTGGGTTGAGCCCCTTGCAGCACGGCCGTGCACTTCTCGCCGTCGCCGCACTCCATGCTGGTGACCGGGTTGCAAGTGACCTCGGGGCCGCCGTCGTCATCCTCATCGCTGAAGGTGCCGCTCTCCAGAAGAGAGCCGCCGGAGAGACCATCATCGTCGATGTCGGTGTCGACCGGGGTGTTGCCGTCGTCGTTGGCCTCGCCGTCGTCGATGCGCTGGCATCCGAAGACTGCCAACCCGGCGAGGCAAAGGCTTGCCCACCGGGGCCCGACCGAACTGAAGATGCGCATCCTCGTCACGATATCCGGCGAGGCGGGATTCGTCGCCCTCGGTAGCCGTTGGCCCCATGTCGGCAGCGGGGTGGGGCGAGAGTCCATCACGAGAACAACACACCGCCGGCCGCGCGCTTACAGCGTGCCGGTATCGGTATCGGTATCGGTGTCCGCGCCGCTGGTGGCGCCCGTCTCTGAGCTGCTCGAGCTCGAAGAGGTACTCGGCGTGTCGCCCGTCGACGAAGAGCTGTCGCTCCCGGAGTTGTCGCCGCTGGAGGATGAGGTCTCCGTGCCCGTTGTGGTGGGCG
>CAJXVA010000603.1 GCA_913061055.1 uncultured Pseudomonadota bacterium | reverse complement strand
CCACAGCACCGTGAACGACCCGGCGATTCTCGGCGGCCAAGAACAGTTTTCCTGCCTCCCGCGGGGTCGCGACCTGAACGCTGCCGGTCCGGCGGGTCGACCACCCCTTGCGACTCACCTTCCATGCGCGCGGGACGGAGAACGAAACCTCGGGAGGCTCCGCGTACTCCACCACCGGGGGGTCGTGTGCGCGGTGCAGGTTGCGTTCGTCGTAGGGGCTCACCGGGAGCTCGGCGTCCAGATCAACATCGAAGGCGACCCTGGACTGCAACCGGTGGCGCTGCTCGGCGAGCTCGTAGCTGATTCCGAAGCCGCACCTGGGCCCCATGTACTGAAGCCCTACGCTGGCGGCGATCTCGAGTTCGAGCGGCTCTTGGCTCGCGGGGAGCACGAGATCCAGCCGAACCGGTTGGTTTCCTCCGTCCTCGTCGATCCGCACCTCGAGTGGTCTGCCGTCGAGTTCGACGGTGCGCACCTGACCCATGGCGAGAAGCAGGACCGCGTTTCGAGGCTGATCCGCGCTCGGTATGGTCCAGTGGAAGGTCGCCTCGCATGCATCGGGGTCGCGGGGACACGATACCTCGGAGGTCAGGGTAACCCTGGGCCCGCCATCGACCCGGAGCCTGGAGACACGGCCCATACGGATGTCGTTCGCAGACGCCGCTGAGTTCCTCGGGAGGAAGACCGCGAGCGCGAAGAACACAAGCCATGACCAACGCCCCATCGTCCAACCGGAACGTCCGTCGACCTCGAGCGCTTTCATCTTCGCCGTACCCATTCAGCCCCGTCTCGACAACCGACGCGCATCACGCGATAAAGATTTACATGTCGCCGAGGTACGACGTCCGATGGCTCGAGCCCGAGAAGGTCATTTCGATCGAGTACGCGGGCGTCAAGATCGTCGACGACGAGAGCTTCGATGCGTGGAAGAACGCGCTGCTCGCTGGCCTTTCTGCGATCCACAGTCGAATCGGGTGCGCCGCGCCGCTGATCGTGAACATCGATGAGCTCGAGCTCCACCCACGGATGGGCGAGCGGTACTCGCACGAACTCGCCCTGCCGATCGCGCACAAGTACGCGTCCGTCATCGCGCGGTATGGGTCGCACGGGTCGACAGGTCGAGTGGTTGCGGTCGAGGCCATGCGTCGCACCGTGAATCTCGAAGACCCCGCCGCGAAAGCACGGGAGTATGCAGCGAACACCTTCGCAACCCGCGAGGAAGCCCTCGCATTCGTGGTCTCCTGGGCCGCCGGCCGCGAACCTTCGTCCCGCTGAATCGCCGGGTGTCTCGGTCAGGCTTCCGGGAGGCGGATCGCGAGAAACGCACCCCACGCTACGTGCCCGACGATCCAAGCCACGAGCGTCGCCATTCCTGGGGAGCCGCCCGGCGCCAGTGCATACGCCGCCGCCATCGCGCTCAGCGTGAGGAGGACGGCGATGGCGTTGGGCCGTCGCAGTGGTGTCGGAATCGTCTCGCGATACAGCAGCCACAGCGCAGGCGCGTGGCCGAAGAAAGCGACGATTCGTCGGAGCACGAACGGGCGCCTACTTGCGGAGCTCGGCCAGCATCGCGTCGACGTTCTTCTTGGCGTCACCGAACAGCATCTCGGTGTTGTCCTTGAAGAACAGCGGGTTCTGCACGCCGGCGTAGCCGGTCCCCATTGAGCGCTTCATGACGACGGTCTTGCCCGACTTCCAGCACTCGAGCACCGGCATCCCGGCGATCGGGCTGTTGGGATCGTCGAGGGCGCTGGGGTTGACGATGTCGTTGGCGCCGATCACCAAAGCGATGTCGGTGCGCGGGAAGTCGTCGTTGAGTTCGTCCATCTCGAGGACGATGTCGTACGGGACGTTGGCCTCCGCCAGAAGCACGTTCATGTGTCCGGGCAGTCGTCCGGCGACGGGGTGGATGCCGAACCGGACCTTCTTCTTCTCCTTGCGCAGGATCTTCACGATCTCGCTCAAGGAGTGTTGAGCCTGGGCGACGGCCATGCCGTAGCCGGGGATGATGATGATCGAGTTGGCCTCTTTGAGGTACCCAACAACCGCCTCGACATCGGTGGGGACCGCTTCGCCTTCGACCACCTGTGCGGGGCCTTTGGGGGCGCCACCATCGGAGCCGAAGCCACCGAGGATGACGCTGATGAACGAACGGTTCATCGCCGCGCACATGATGTACGACAGGATTGCACCCGAGCTACCGACGAGCGCGCCGGTGATGATGAGCAGGTCGTTGCTCAGCATGAAGCCAGCAGCCGCGGCTGCCCAGCCCGAGTAGCTGTTGAGCATCGAGACGACGACGGGCATGTCGGCGCCGCCAATGGCCATGACCATGTGCACCCCGATCACGCAGGCGATGCCGGTCATGATCAGCAGCGGCATCAGGCCGGCTGGGTTACCGCCATCGGTGACCGTGTGGCCGGCATCGATGAACATGTAGCCGAGCACGAGCGAACCCACGACCATGCCCAGGTTGAGCATGTGGCGAGCGGGGAGCATCAGCGGCTTGCCACTGAGGCTGCCACGCAGCTTGGCAAACGCGATGATCGAGCCGGTGAAGGTGATCGCGCCGACGAAGATCCCGACGAAGATCTCGACCTCGTGAATGGTCATCTCCACCGCGGTGAGCTGCGGCTGAGGACCGAGGTAGCTGGCGAAGCCGACGAGCACGGCGGCCAGGCCGACGAAGCTGTGCAGGATGGCGACCAGCTCGGGCATGGAGGTCATGGCTACGCGCTGGGCCAAGAACCCGCCGATGAGGACACCGGGGATGATGGCTCCGGCAAGCATCGCGTAGCCCTCGACGCCAGGCGTTGCGGCGGTGGCGATGAGCGCGATGGCCATGCCGAGGATGCCGTAGAAGTTTCCGCGTCGAGCGGTCTCCTGGGACGACAGCCCTCCGAGGCTGAGGATGAAGAGGATCGCTGCGGCGATGTACGAGACGGTGATCAGAGATGCGGTCACGACGGTCTCCCTCCTATTTCCGGAACATCTGCAGCATGCGCTGCGTGACGAGGAAGCCGCCGGCGATGTTGATCGTGGCGACGAGAATGGCGAGGGCGCCCAAGATGACGGTGGCCGAACCCGGTGTGCCCGAGATCTGCAGCATGCCGCCGATGACGATGATGCCGCTGACCGCGTTGGTCACCGACATCAGCGGAGTGTGAAGCGCAGGCGCGACGTTCCAGATGAGCTGCCATCCAACAAAGATGGCCAGCACGAACACGGTGAAGTGCGACAGGAACGACTCGGGCGCACCCAGGCCGATCCCCAGCAGCGCGACGCCGGTCGCGATGAGCGTCCAGGGGATTTGAACGGGGGGTTCGTTGGCCGCCGCTTCGGGCTCGTCTGCCTCTTCGGCTTCGGGCTCCGGTTTGGGCTCTGGCTTGGGGGCGGCGGCGGGTTTGGGCTGCTCCTTCTTGGGCGCAGGCCAGATCATCTCGCCTTGGTGCACGACGGTGCATCCGCGAACGACCTCATCTTCGAGATCGAACTTGAAGCCTTCGGCTTTGCCCAGGTCGTCGAGCAAGTGGCAGATGTTGGTGCCGTACAGCTGGCTCGAGGTGGCGGGCAGTCGGCTGGGCAGATCCGTGTAGCCGACGATCTTCACCCCTTTGTGGTCGATGACCTTGCCGGGCTCGGTGACCTCGCAGTTGCCTCCACGCTCGGCGGCCAAGTCGACGATGACCGACCCGGGGCGCATGGCCTCGACGGCTTCGGTCTTGATCAGAAGCGGAGCCGGGCGCCCTGGGATGAGCGCCGTGGTGATGATGATGTCGATCTCTTTGGCCTGCTCGAGGAACAGCGCCATCTCGGCGGCGATGAACTCCGGGCTCATCACCTTGGCGTATCCACCGACGCCGGTGCCGTCTTCTTCGAACTCGAGCTCGAGGAACTCGGCGCCCATCGACTCGACCTGCTCTTTGACCGCGGGGCGGGTGTCGAACGCCCGAACGATCGCTCCGAGTCCGCGCGCGGCTCCGATCGCGGCCAAGCCAGCGACGCCGGCGCCGATGACCATCACCTTGGCGGGCGGGACCTTGCCGGCGGCTGTGATCTGCCCGGTGAAGAAGCGTCCGAACTGCTGCGCTGCTTCGACGACGGCTCGGTAGCCCGCGATGTTGCCCATCGAGGACAGGGCATCGAGCTTCTGCGCGCGTGTGATCCGAGGGACTTGGTCCATCGCGATCGCGTTGACCTTGCGGCCCTCGAGCATCTTGATGGTGGCTTCGGCTTCGGCCGGCCACAGGAACGAGATGAGCGTGCTGCCTTCGGCGAGCATCTCGGCCTCTTCTTGGCCCGTGCCTTCGTGGTACTGGGGCGGCCGAACCTTGGCGACGATGTCGCAGTTCCAGACCTCGGAGGGCATCTCGACGATGCTCGCGCCGGCCTCTTCGTAGGCGGCGTCGGGGAAGCTCGCCAGGACGCCAGCATCCTTCTCGACGACGACCATGAAGCCTTGCTTCTTGATCATGCGTCGGACGGTGTCGGGCGTCGCCGCGACCCTCCGCTCGCCCTCGTAGATTTCCTTCGGGATACCGATCTTCATAGGCCTACGCCGCTCGGGGGCGAGCGACATTTAGCAGGTTATTCGCCCGATTCCGAGCGTTTGCCCCTGCTATCGTTCGTGGCTGTGAGCGACGACCCTCTCACGCACTTTGACGAGGCCGGAGCGGCCCGCATCGTCGCCATCGATGAGAAGCCTGAGAGCCCCCGCGCTGCGACGGCGAGGGCACGAGTGCGCATGGCCCCGGCAACGCTTGCGCGCATCGAGTCCGGCGCCGTCGGCAAGGGGGATGTGCTCTCCGTTGCGCGTCTGGCAGCCATTGGTGCCGCGAAGGGGACCGCAGGCCTGATCCCGCTGTGTCATCCCGTGCGGCTGACCAGTGTCGATGTCGACTTCGCGATCCTCCGCGAGCTCCCGGGGGTGGAGGCCCGAGTCACTGTCCGAGCCGTCGACCGAACGGGGCCCGAGATGGAGGCGATGGTGGCGGCCTCGACCGCAGCACTCACGATCTACGACATGTGCAAGGCGATGGATCGGGGCATGGAAGTCCTGCAGGTCGCGCTGCTGTCCAAGTCCGGTGGGAAGTCCGGCCAGTGGACGCGCGAGGGCGCGTGAGGGGAGGAGCCCGATGAACTGGGCGGCTCCGCTGCTGGTGCTGCCCGGGGTGGGGCTGCTGATCATGTCCACCAGCGCCCGCTACATCCGCCTGCACGACGAACTCCACGACGTCGCCGAGCACGGGGAGATGATGCGGAACCTCGGGTTTTTGCTTCGTCGGGCACGACTGTTCCGCAACGCGCTGGTCACGGCCTACATCTCGGTGATGCTGCTGGTGTCGTCCGGCCTGGTACTGGGTGCGAGCGCAGCCCTGGAGTCCGGCTCGGCGAGCGCGGACATCGTCGGCAACATCTTCGCGTTCGTCGGGGTTGCGGTGTTGCTCGCAAGCTCGGGCTTCCTCGTCGTCGAGGCCACGCTGTCCTTCGACGTGCTCGAAGCCGACGCGAAACGCCTGATGGACGCGGGTTCTGACGCGTCCGACGGCGAGTGATCTAGTCGTACTCTTCGATCTTCGAAGGGAAGTTCGGGGTCAGACTGGCCGGCTCTTCTCGCGCAGGCTGGACGTCGCTCTTGTTGCGAATCCCAGTCTGCAGCGACTCGTGCGCGATCGGGGTGTGCGTCTCGAGGACCTTGTTCAAGGCGTCATCGAGCGCCCGGAGCTTGCGGTGGTGGGTGTCATCCCCGGGCTTGACTGCGTAGTCGGTGGGTTCGGCGTCGGGGCCAGCAGAGGGCGGGGCCTGACGCGCTTCGGCAGGCGCAGGTTGGGGGGCGGCCGCGGGCGGCTTCTGCTGCTGTCTCTTAT
>CAJXVA010000602.1 GCA_913061055.1 uncultured Pseudomonadota bacterium | reverse complement strand
ACTTTCACCCGCTGCCGCTTGATCACGTCGGCGGCAAGGCCCTCTAGCGGCCACGTCAGAGGGTGCCCGCCCTTCGAGTCCGGGATCCATGCCACGGAATCGTTCACGTGCTCCCAGCGGATTGTGAGGGCCTCCGAGCACCGACCCGCCACCACCCACACCCAGAGGATCGCGTCTCGAGCCTCCGCGTCGCCCAGCGATTGGACTGCGGCGAGCAGCCGCTCGGCTTCCTCTTCCTTGATATTGCGGCGCCGTCGCTTCTCACGCTCGACCGTCACCGTGTCGGCGCTGACCGGGTTCGCACCGATGACGAGCCCGCCCTGCCGGAAGGCGTAGTTCCAGAGCTGGCGCGCCAGCGCGCGGAGGCGGTTTGCTTCCGTGGGCGCCCGATCCTTGTGCGGCTCCAGCCACGCACGCACGTCGCCACTAGTCAGGTCGCGGGGGCGCTTGCGTCCGAACGCCTCACAGAAGATCCCCAGCCGCCGCACCTGGTCGCGATCCTCAGCCGGGGTTCGACCGCTGCGGCGGCTGACGTGCTCGACCTTGAAGATCTCCACGAGGTCGTCCCAGGTTCCCGGCGCGTTGCGCTTTCGCTTCGAGACCGGAACCTCGACCACCGACAACACCTGCGCGGCCGCTTGGACCGCACCGGCGTAGGTCATCTCGGGCCACGTCCCGAGCGTCGTCCGCTTGCTCTCGTGCCCACCGTGGCGGACCACCCACGTCCGGGAGCCTGACGAAGCGAGCCGCAAGGACACCGTGGGCATCTCTGCGTCGACGACGTAGGCGTACGCGGTTCGCGTCCCCTTCTTCTTGGGCAGCTTGAGCTTCGCGAGGTCGGCGGTGCGCAGTCGCTTCTTCACCCCTTCATGCTTACCGCAAACGCATACCGCGGCAAGCGTTTCAGTCGTGCCGGACCGTGCCAAAATACGTTCAAAACGCCTCCAGCGCCGGACTGAAACGATGCAGCCACTAGGACCGCTGCCCCGCCTCTCATTCGTAATCAGCAGGTCAGCGGTTCAACTCCGCTTAACGGCTCTCGAGACCCCGCCCGAAACGGCGGGGTTTTGTTTTTGGCGACGTGGGGCGCGGGAGCGTTCGGGGCCTCGTCCGTAGCGGTGTCCAAGCATCGTGGTACCGTACGGTGCGCTACCGAATTGCGCTGTCTGAGATTGGCTTGTGGCGGAGCTTTCCGAAGCAAAGGAACTCAGCGTACGGATTCTGCGTTCATTGCTCTGGTACGTCCGGGATGAGCTTGAGCCCTCGGCGCTGGAGCAAGTCTATTCGCGGGCGGGTGTGTCGCCCGAATCCATCAAGAAGAACGGGGGCTGGGTCTCACACGAGACCTTCGAGCGCCTCATCGCGGCCGCACGGAGCACGATGGATTCGGACACGACGTTCGCCCAGGCGTGTGTCTACGAGCTCCGCCGAGGGTATGGCGCGCCCCTGATGGCATTGTCTTTTCTCTCGGGAGAGCAGGTGTTCAAAACGCTGGCTCGAACCGTGTCCGCGGTCTCCAAGATCAGCCGCTACATGGTCAACCTTCCTTCGAGTCGGGAGATTGTGCTCACCTACTTCACGCAGCGGGCGGAGAGCCGCTTGATGTGCCTCACTCGCCGAACGCAGCTCCCGATGGTCCCGACCTTCGTCGGACTTCCAAGGGCCGACCTCCAAGAAGAGTCGTGCGTTGCGTGGGGCGATCCATGCTGTAAGTACCGCCTCCGGCTTCGTTCCTACGCTCGCTGGCGTACGGTCTTGATAGGTATCGGGATCGGGTTTGGGTGCGCGCTTCTCACCCCGGCGTCCACGGTCGCACCGGCCCTCTCGGTGTGGATGTTCCCCGCACTGGGCTTTGCAGCGGGTGCAGCTATCGAACTGCGCCGGAGATTTGTCGCCCAACACCGCTTCCTGTCCGAGACCAGGGCCGAGCTTCACGACAAAGACACGCTCGAAGAGGTCCCCTCGGGGGCAGGTATCCCCCCCAGCCGCACCAGCGAGACGACTGCCATCCGCCCAGGAACGGGGACCGTCGATCGCGACGCACCGACACGATCAAACGAGGGGAAGTCCGGTGCTCGGTCGCAGACGAGACCGCAAGCGTCGACGATCCGGGAGGGGGCTAGAATTGGTCGATACGAGGTCATTTCGCGGGCGGGTAGCGGTGGGATGGGCACGGTCTTCGCTGCGCGGGACACCAAGCTGGACCGCCGTGTCGCCCTGAAACTCCTTCACGCGAATCACCAGCCGGAGACACGCCGTGTTGCGAAACTGATCCGCGAAGCGCAATCGCTTGCGGCGTTGTCTCACCCCAACGTGGTCACGGTGTTTGACGTCGGCGAGTGGACGGAGACCGTCTTCCTCGCGATGGAGTTTATTGAGGGTCGAACGCTGAAGCAGTGGGCAACCGACCACCCGCATGCCACGACACGAGAAGCCCTGCACCCCTTGCTCCAAGCCGCAGAAGGACTCGCGGCTGCCCACGACGCGGGATTGATTCATCGGGACTTCAAGCCTTCGAACGTCATGGTGGGCAACGACGACCGCACTCGAGTCACGGACTTCGGCCTAGCTCGCAAGGCAGGGGTGCGGAACGCTCTTGGGCGGAAGACCGAAACCCATCAAGAGGGTCACGAGCACCCGCAGGAGTTCTCTGACTCCGGCTCTCACCTCGAGACGACGGACGTACCGGCGACAGCGACGGGCACGGTCGCGGGTACGCCTCGCTACATGGCTCCAGAGCAACACGAAGGCCGTCGGCTCGACCCGCGTTGCGACCAGTTTTCGTTCAGCGTAGTCGCCTACGAGCTGCTTTGTGGGGTGCACCCTTTTGGGACGTGCGCGGAGGCAGACCTCTACGCCGCCTGCAAAGCTGCTTCGTACACGCCTCCCGTGCGGGATGTGTCACCCCCGCTCCTTGCCGTCCTTGTCCGGGGCATGGCGCCGAGCCGCCGAAAGCGGTTCGGGTCTATGCGGGAACTCGCGAGACAGCTCTCAGAGGCAGCAGAGTTCAACGGGGCGCGCCCCGATGGCGCTCGCCCCAGAATCCTCGAGCGGCTGTGGCCTCGCCGTTGAACGGTCCGGGGCCGGATCGGTAGGCGAGGCCAGGACCGATCCCCGACGGAGAGTCCGCTGGGCACCGGTGCCGGACAATCGCCGCGAGGCCGCTCATCTCCGGGTATCGACGGCCTCCTCATCACCGCTTCGAGGCGACCCGCTCCGCGGGCTCATGTTGTCGAGGCGCCGCCCACCGGCGCCCGGCCAGATCGGCTCCCACCAACAGCAGCGGTCGGAACTGTGCGAAAGCCCGAGCCTCAGTAGCTGGCGGCTTCGTCCATCAGCGCTTCGAACGCGGTGAACGCCTCGGCTTCAGCCGCGTCCCACCACAGTCCGTTGGCCACCAGGAGGGCGCCGTTGCCCGTGGCGGGGTCGAAGAACATCAGCGAGGACGCACCGCAGTCGGAGCCGTCGTGGCCCAGCAGGTCGCCCCCGAAGTCGTAGTACCAGACCAGCCCTTGGGTATCGTCGAGCCCGGGGAACTGGACCTGACTCAGCTCTTCGATGGTGTCCTGCTCGAGGATGCGTTCCCCCTCGAAGGCGCCGGACTCGGCCATCATCGACAAGAAGCGAGCGAGATCGGGGACCGAGGTCCGCAACAACCCGTCGGGGTACGTCGCGTACCCGACGTGGTCGATTTTCGTGACATCGCCGCCGCCGGCGGGCTCGTAGGGGATGGCAACGTTGTCGACGTCGAGGTTGGCGAGGTGGAAGGACCCCTCCCCCATGCCGAGAGGATCGAAGATGCGTTCGCGGCAGAAGTCGTCGAACGGCTGCTCGGCGATCTGTTCGACGGCGTGCCCGAGCAGGCCGACCGCGATGTTGGAGTACTCGAGGTAGCTCCCGGCGCACTCGTAGTCGAAGTTGTCCTGCGCATCGTAGAACTCGCCGCCGGGTTCCACGTAGCCGCGAACGAAGTCGCCCAGCGACAGCGGGGAGTCGCCGACCGTATAGGTGCCCTCGTAGACGGACTCGTTGTCGATGATCGATGACGTATGGGTCATCAGCTGCCGAAACGTGATCGGTGTCTGCGGGCAGGCGGGGTTGCGGACAGGAAACGAGAGGTAGTCACCGACGTCGTCGTCGAGATCGAAGCGCCCCTCGTCGTACAGGATCAGGGCGGCCGTCACCGTGACCGTCTTGGAGACGGAGGCCCACTCGAACAACGTGTCCGGCGTGACGGGGCGTTGCGCCTCGACGTCGGCCCAGCCCGCGACCGCCGTGCACACCAACTGGCCGTCGACGATGATCCCCGCCGACAAGCCGGGCACCTGCAGACGCTCGAGTTCCGGGGTCAGGTCCACGCTGCACGCGGGAATGCCATCTGGAGCGCCGGTCTCCGCGCCGTCGGTCTCCGCGTCGGTGTCCCCGGTCTCCGTGCTCGGCACCCCACCGTCGGTTTCGTCGTCCACCGCAGCATCGTCCGCACACCCCAGCGGCAAGCAGGCCAGCGCGAGCGCGAATGCAGCCCGCAGCCGTCCGTTGGAGAGGGACGACCCGCAACGAGCGAGAGTGCCGGTCGGGGCGAGAGGCAAGGAGAACTCCATGACAGGCATCTTCGGTAGTCCCACCGCCCTCGTTGGCCGTGGGGGCGTGGACGAGCAACGTCCGCACGGGCTTCAGGCTTCGTGCACGCTACCACTGTTGTGCCGGCGGCGGTCTCGCGGGGAACGGCCCTCGCGGCTCAATCCCCGACCGGCAATCCGCTGGGTACCGATGCCGGCACGACGCCGGCGAGGTCCTCCATGTCCTCGTCCGTCAGCGCCTCCATGAAGTCGACCAGCGCATCGAAGGTCTCCTCGTCGTCGGTCCTCAGCCGAACACCTCGCAGTCGCGGGCTGAGCTGGGCGAGCACGCCCTCGATGTTGTCGACGAACAGCCCCCACAGGGCGGGGTCATCGACCTCGTCCTCGATCTCGTAGCCGCGCGCCGAGCCCCGAGGATCGGCATAGTGCTCGATGTGACGCTGCAGCGACGCGAACTGGCCGGCGTGGCCGTAGGGCGCGGTCAGCTCGGTGTTGGTCAGAACCGGTGTACGGAAGGCGTAGCGGTCGTCCCCGTCGCCGGTGACCCCTTCCCGCCCGAAGTCGTCCACACCGCCGTCTCCGTGCCCCTTTCCGGGTCCGAACTGCGGCATCCCGATGTTGTGCGCCCGGAAATCGGAGAGTCCAACCCCGCGATGGCAGGAGGCACACCCGCGCTCGAAGAATGCCACCGCACCGCGCAACTGCGCCTCGCTCATCGCAGCGTCGTCCCCCTCTAGGAACCTCTCCCAGGGGCTCTGTCGGGACTCGAAGGCGGCGACCTCGAAGGATGCGATGGCGTTGGCGGCGTGGGCGAACGTCATGTCTTCAAACGCTGCGCCGGGGTAGGCAGCCTCGAACAGCGCCGGGTATCCGCCGGTCTGCCCGAGCCGGAGCATGAGCCCGGCCCAGATCCCCGCGAAGTCGTCATCCTCGAGGTCCGCGAGCTCGTTCTCGCCACGATCGCCGCGCATCTCCTCCCGCGAGGTCACGGGAAACAGCGCCTGCGCAGACACCAGAGCAAGGTCGGAGCCTTCGAGCACCGCCAGCATCCCGCCATCGATCTGCTCTGCCGCCGGGGTGATCAGCTCGCCGCCGGGCCGCTGCACCCGGCTATCCCAGAACATCGTGCGGTACGCGTGCAGGTTGAACAGCGCGGGGGCGTTCCGAGGAATGAGCGCGCCGTCCGTCCGGTCCACACCCAGTCCCTCGCCCCCGACGCCGAGCGGCAGTGCGCGGTCATCGTCCGTGCCCACGCTGGGGTGGTGGCTGTCTCTTATACACATCTGACGCTGCCGACG
>CAJXVA010000601.1 GCA_913061055.1 uncultured Pseudomonadota bacterium | reverse complement strand
ACGAGATGTAGAGAGGTCTCGTGGGCTCGGAGATGTGTATAAGAGACAGGCGGGGCATGGCCGGGCCGAGTTCCAGCTCGGCCGCGGTTGCGAGGCCCAGCGGTGTGAACGGAACGAGTACGTGGACCGGGTTGAGGCGCTCGCAGAGGTTGCGCATCCCGTTGGGGCCGCTGAACTGCAGCACATCGGCGCCAAATCGGGCGGCTGCGGTGACGAGCCCCTTGTCTGCCTCGCCGGCGTCACCGATGCACAGGCCTGTCACGGTGGCTCCTCGCGCCGAGCCGATGTCCCGCGCCCAGCACAACGCCACCGCGCTCGCTGGGTGCAGACCTTGGGGCGTGCGCTGCAGGTGGACCGCGATGTGGGCCATTAGGAGAGCCCGTACTTGTTCTTCACGGCCTCGAGTTGCTTTTGGTACTCGATCTCGAACGAGTCGGTGCCTTCGGAGAGGTGCTTGATGTGTCGACGGACCTCGCGATCGAGGTCGTCGTCGGCTTGCATGTGCCGACGGAGCACCTCCTTGAGCATCCGGCGAAGCGCGGCATCATCGGCGAAGATTTCCTCGACGAACTGGCTTCGCATGAACAGCTCGACGAGCTGGTTGGCGATCCAGTTGATCGACTCGTCGCCGATGCCGAAGTCTTCGCGCTCGGCGAGCTGGCGCTTGGTGCGAAACAGGTCCGAGTACGGGAGGCCGCGGCGCTCAAGGATGTCCTTGGCCGTCTCGGTCAACTCTCGGTCCTTACGCAGGTACTCCCGGAGGATGGACTCGACGTCTCGCTTGAACTCCTCGCGGTCGTTCGTCTCGATGTGGCCCGGTTCGACGAGGGACCGAGAGACGGCATCGGTGATATGCGAGATCTTGCTGGCGTACAGGCGCATGGGAGGATCGCCCGGAGCATAGAGGGAGGCGACCGGGGCCGTCAAAAGGTGCTCACAGAGGTAGGCTGGCAGGCATGGCAGAGGCATCTGGGAGACTGCTCGTCGCGGCCGGCTTGGTCTGGCTGAGCCCGGGGCGCGTGCTCCTGCAGCGCCGTTCTGACCAGGCTGCGCACGGGGCGGGCTGCCTCGAGTTTCCGGGGGGAAAGGTCGAGCCCGGGGAGGCACCGCTGCGGGCTCTCGCGCGGGAGTTGGTGGAGGAGTGGGGCCCGCGCGCTTCGGAGCTGGTCGTCGGACCCATTGCCGAGGTCCTCCATCACGTCTACCCGCCGCCGGGGCCGGAGGTCGTGTTGATGGTGTTTCATGTGGACGGAGCGGCGTGGTCGGGGCACGAGGGCGCGCAGGCGGAGCTCGAACCCGGCGCAAGTGTGTGTGCGTATGACGTCGACGCGCTGCCGATCGAGGCGTTCCTCGAGGCGGACCAGCCGTTCGCCGCTGCCATCGCGCGCGGTGAGTTCCGACGCCGCGACCGCGCGCGAGGCACGGCGTGACGCCTGGTATTCTCACCGATGGATGATGGGGATGCGTTGGATGTGGTTGGGAGTCGCCGGCTTGGCGATGGCCTGCGATGGGGGCACGAGCGGGAGCGGCACGTCAGCCGGCACCCTGGGCGGGTTGACGACGGCGGGGGTCGGCACCGACACCGACGCGAGCAGCGGGCCCACCGCGGGGACCTCAGGAGCCTCGCAGACCTCGGGCGTCACCGAACCCACGGGCGTCGCGGATACCGGCACCGATGGCTGCGCCTGTGAGCCCGGGGAGCCGCTCGGATGCGTCGGTACAGCCCTCGAGGTCTGTGCGGACGATTGTCTTGGGACGCGGGAAGAGGCCTGTGTCGTGCCCGAGGAGTGCGTCAACGGAAGCTGTGAGATCGTTGGATGCACGCCCGGGAGTGTTCAGTGTGCCCCCGACGGCTCGGGCATCCAGACCTGCGATGGCTTCGCCGAGTGGGGGCCGGGCGTCGCATGTCCGGCTGCCGAAGAGTGTTACGGCGGGGCGTGTGTTTCGCTGTGCGAACTGGCCGCAGCAGCCCCGTCGTCCCAAGGGTGTTCGTTCCGCGCGAACAACATGCAGACCTACAGCCAGTTCAACCAGCCCTCTGCGCTGGTCGTGGGCAACACGTCCGAGGTTCTGACCGCCCAGCTGCAGATGTATCTGATCCAAGGGGGCGCCGAGGTGGCGCAAGGCGCCGCCGTTGCTCTGGCGCCCGGAGCCACGCACACCTTCACCCTGACCCAGCCCAAGCTTGGCGTCGGGACCGTCCTGCGCTCGGGCGGATCGTACCGTCTGCAGAGCGACGTCCCGGTGATCGCCTATCAACACTCGCCGGTCGGCGCCCAGCAGGACAACGATGCGTCGATGATCCTGCCGGACAACGCCGCTGGTGATGAGTTCTTGATCTCCAGCTACACGCCGAACATTCCCGGCGATCCGTCGTACTTCGACGTGATCGCCCTGGAGGAGGCCACGGTCGTGCAGTGGACGCCTCCAGTCGCAACACCGGCCGGTACCGGTGTGCCCGCGGTCGCGGCCGGTGCCACCGGCATGGTCACGATGAACGCCGGCGATACGCTGCAGGTTGCGGTCTATGCCGACCTCACCGGCACCCGGGTGACGTCCGACAACCCGATCTGGGTCGTCGGCGCGATGTCCTGCGTGCAGGTGCCGACGGGCGTGACCGCGTGTGACCACCTCGAGGAGCAGCAGATTCCTCTGGAGTACTGGGGCGAGGAGTACGTCGCCGCACACGCTCCGCAGCGCGGCAGCGAGGACTACCACTGGCGGGTGTTCGCGGGCGATGACGGAGTGTTGATCAGCACCGATCCGGTTTTGCCCGGATTCCCGACGACGCTCAACGACGGCGAGTGGTTCGAGTTCTCCACCACCGACAGCTTCGTCATGAGCGCGGACGGTCCGTTCATGCCTGTGCAGTACATCGAGAGCCAGAGCGGTGGTGCGGGGACGGGAGACCCGGCGATGGTCCAGATGGTTCCAGTCGAGCAGTTCCTGGACCGCTACGCGTTCGTCACGGGGACCGGCTACAACGTCCACTACGTCCAGATCACTCGGGACCTGGGCGGGGCGGACGTGTTGGTCGATGGTGTCGTGGTCGATGGCTACTACACCGTCGGCAACTACGAGGTCGCAGACTGGCCGATCGCCGAGGGCTCGCACCTCGCGCAGAGCGACGACTCGTTCGGCATCATGTCCGTTGGGTACACCGGGTTCACCTCGTATGCGTACCCGGGTGGACTGGAGCTCGAGGTGATTAATCCGGGCTAGTGGGTAGGGGCCTTTCGAAAAGGCCCCCCGCTGCGGCGGCACAGCCGCCTTCGCTCCCCCCAAACGGGCGCCCTGGCGGGCTTGAGTTGGGCCCCGTTTTCGGATTCCGTGGGCTAGCGCCCGGACCAGGTCCGCTTGCGACCCGTGTCGATGTGAACGAAACCGCTGCTGCGATACACGCCCACACCCCCCTTGTGCGTCCGCAGTAGCCACGGGTACAGCTCTTTGACCGCCACCCCGGCAAGGCTGAAATCGATGGCGTGCCCGAGCGTGTGCTGGCTCTTCTTGGCGACCTCGCGGCCCTTCTTGCGCAGCAGCTTGTTGTACTTCGGATGGCGGAATCCGCTGACGATGCGGACGTGCCGTGACTCGAAGTTGTGTGCGGCCGCGAGGATGCGCTCGACCAACTCGGGGGGAATCGCGTCGGGGGACTCCTGGGTGAACCAACAGCGCAGGAAACGATCCCGAGCATCGGCGCTGAGTCCGGGCCCCTCCAACGGCATCACCTCGTGGGTGTGCAGGTTGCGGGCGTAGACGATCTTGGCGGTCTCGGTCGTCGCGGGTTGTTCGGTGCCGAACTGAGCCTTGGCCGCCAGAAACTGGGCCTTCTTGGACGGTTGAGCCTGGGGGGCTGCAAGCGTCGCGAGCAGGCCGAGCGTCAGGGCGAACACGGGCGCAATCGTAGCACCGCCTAGCTTTGCTCGGTCTTCGGAGCGCCGAAACGCTCGACCTCGACGTAGCCCTCGCCCTCGCGGCGGAACAAAATGGCTCCGCCGACGCCGTCTTCTTGGGCATCGACCACCAAGTAGTCGACGGGAAGCCCGGCGGACAGCGCCGCAGAGGTGTCCTCTCCGGAGAAGTACGCGCCGACCCGCGGGTGCGAGTGGTAGATGATCGTGGCCGGGTCGTCGGACTCGAAGCTGCGGGTGAGATCGAGGAGCTCGCGGCCGCCGATGTTGTAGCCATTCTCCGCGGTCCGCGGGTGGTCCTCGGGGTTGAAGGCATGCAGCTGGTCCTGGCGGTTCTTGCACGGAACCACCCGAGCCTCGGCACCGCGGCCGTGCACGTAGCCACAGCACTCCTTCGGAAACTCGGCCCTCGCTTGCGCGTAGATGGACTCCAGGTGCTCTTCGAGCAGGGAAGGTGTGTCTCTAGTAGACATAGTGTTTCTCCCACTTGAGCGGGCCGAAGTAGCGGTCTCCGCGGTCACACAGCACGGTGACGACCACGCCCTCTTCACCGCGGGCGGAGAGCTCTTTGCCGACGCGCAGCGCCGCGGCGACGTTGGCCCCCGAGGAGTGCCCCACGAAGAGCGCCTCTTGTTCGGCGAGTCGTTCCGACATGTCCCAGCCCTCGTCGGTCGGCATCCACAGGGTGTCGTCGAGCACGCCCTCGTCGTAGATCTCGGGCACGAGGGAGCTGGGGAGGTGTTTGAGACCCTCGAGCCCGTGCCACGAATCGTCCGGCTGCATGGCGATGCAGCGGACGTCCGGGTTGAGTTCGTGGAGCCGCCGAGAGGTCCCGATGATGGTCCCGCTGGTCCCAATCCCGGTCACGAAGTGCGTGACCCGGCCGCCGGTCTGCTCCCAGATCTCAACCGCGGTGCCATCGTAGTGGGCCAGCCAGTTGGAGTCGTTGGCGTACTGGTTGGGATAGTAGAAGCGCTCGGGCTGCTCGGCGGCGAGCTTGCGAGCTTCGAGGATCGCACCGTCACTGCCCAGCATGGGATCCGAGAAGATGAGCTCGGTCCCGAAGCCTTTGGTGATCTGCTTACGAGGGAGGCTGACGTTCTCGGGCATCACCAAGGTGATCGGAATGTTCAACGCCGCGCCGACCAGCGAGTAGGCGATGCCGGTGTTGCCGCTGGTGCTGTCGAGCAGGCGGCGGCCATCTCCGAGATCGCCGCGCTTCAGGGCATCCTTGATGATCCGAGTTGCGGCCCGGTCTTTGACCGATCCGCCCGGGTTGGAGAACTCGGCCTTCGCCCAGATCTCGACACCAGGACACTCCGTATCGATCCGCCCCAGCCGAAGCAATGGCGTGTTGCCGACCAGGTCGAGGACGGAGTCCACGGGACCTGGAGGACGCCGAACTGCACCCAGCTGGACTCCAGCGGGCAGCGGCGGGGCGATCGATGCGGCGCCCATGATGCGCTACCAGCCTCCGGCGATCGCCGGGATGATGCTGACCTCGTCGCCGTCTTTGACCGCGGTTTCGAGGTTGTCCATGAAGCGGATATCCTCGTCGGCGACGAACACGTTGACGAAACGACGGACCGCGCCGCTGTCGTCGGTGATGCGTTCACCGATACCTGGGAAGGACTTTTCGAGGTTGCCGAGCAGGTCGCGGACGTTGCCACCATCGACGGAGACCTCTTCTTGGCCTTGGGTGTACTTGCGGAGGGCGGGAGGGATGTGAACCGTTGCCATGATCTTTGCTGCCTAGGTCGAGTTGGGAGGGGTCAGGCGGAGGCCTGCAGGGGAGGGAAACGTGTTGGGCTGGCCGCGGCGCACGCTGGGCAGGTGGCACGCGAGGTGGGCCGTAGTGACTGAACCGAGCCCCGCCGGACGTCGAACGCCGTCAGCGTTCCGGTTGTTTCGGCCGCGGGTTTTCCGTGGGCGAGGGCGACTGCAAGGCTGTCTCTTATACACATCTCCGAGCCC
>CAJXVA010000600.1 GCA_913061055.1 uncultured Pseudomonadota bacterium | reverse complement strand
TACGAGATGTAGAGAGGTCTCGTGGGCTCGGAGATGTGTATAAGAGACAGGGTGGTGAGCAAGCCAACCTGATCGCTGCGTTCCCCGGATTCGTCACCGGGATCCAAGAAGCCCTGCAGTTCGCCGAGAGCTACCACATCGGCGTGGTCACCTCGGACAGCTATGGTCCGAACGAGGCCGGCTGTCAGGGCGTCGGAGACCTCGTGACCCAAACCGGTGGTGCGGACTCGAGCAACGGCCCATGCGGACCCTACTCCAGCGGGTACCGGTGGTTCGACAACACCGAGCCCGATCTCGCCTCGACATTTGCGTGCGCCGCACAGGTCGGTACCGACGGCAGCGGCGACGAGGAGCAGGTCCACGGCTTGCTGCGAGCGACCGACGCCGAGCGCAACGCCCCGGGCGCTTGCAACGATGGTTTCCTCCGCGACGATGCGCTCTTGGTCGTCGTCCTGATCACCGACGAAGAGGACGCGGAGCAGTGCATCCCGATCATCGGCTGCGACGGCGGTACACCGGCCGGCCCGAACGAGTGGTTCACGCGGCTGGTCACCAACAAGTTCAACATCGAGACCAACATCGTGATGCTGAGCCTCGTCGGCCTACCAGGCTCGAGTTGCGCCGATCATGGCAGCCGGATCCTCGACTTCGGCACGAGATTCACCAACCACGCCGAGGGTGAGATCTGCGCCGGTAACTACGCCGAGTTCTTCACCCAAGCCATCTCCGAGATCGACACGGCTTGCCAAGAGTTCATCCCGCCAGGGTAGGATGCGGCAGTTCAGGCGCTCGATGCACTACGGGCGCGAAAGCTTGCTCCTGCCATGACGAGACGAAAACCCCTCCACACCCTCTGTGCACTCTTCGGGCTCGCGATGGCGTGCCAGCCAGGGACCGTTGAAACCGCCGCGGACATCGACGAGGAGGTCATCCTCACCGCGGACGAGCCTGTCGCCGCTTTCGAGGTGACCCTGTGCGTTGCCGACGGCTCGCCCAACGGCCTGGTCATGTTCAGCAGTTTCCACGCCACCACCTCGACCAACGACGGTGAGGTTGACGTCACGCTCGAGACGCTCGACCCGGCAAATGCGGACGAGATCAATGCGGGGAATCCCGGCTCATACGCCACGACCACCAACGCGACGCCCACAGCACAGGAGGCGGACATCTCGCTCAACACCGAGCGCGACTGGGAGGGCTCTGGTAGGCGGTGCCAAGAGCAGGTCGTCCAGGTCTCTGTGGAGTCCCTCGCGGAAGGCCAGACCGTGACCGTGACTGATCTCGGCGTTCAGCTGCGCGCCGAGTGGGCCGGTCTGTGCGACAGCCCGGACGAGGGCTCCCTGTCGATCGAAACCGTCCGTCTCTGACCTCGAGCGAAGTCGGTGAGTCCGGCGCGGAATGGGTCCTTCGCGCTGGACCCCGCATGGGTCTGAGCCGCTCGAATCCGCTCTGCGCCTTCGGCGGCGCAGAAAATGCGCGGGCCTCTAAGTGGCTGAATTCAGACGCGGAGTGTCCATCGGCGTCGAATGGGAGCACACGCACCTACAGTGGGGTGGATTTCCCCTTGTTCGGGCCGCGAGGCCGGGCTAGACGGCAGCCGAAATCGAGGACGGGAGAGCCTCGACGACCCCTTCAATGGACGCCTTTACTTCGACCCACGCCGCGATGATCCTCGTGTTCGTCCTCGGCTATGGGGCGATCATCTTTGAGCACAACCTGCGGATCAACAAGGGCGCCGTTGCCCTGCTCGTTGCCGCCGGATTGTGGTTTCTGTACTTCACCGGCCTGGCCCCATCGGAAGAGGTCGCGACGCATCAGCTCAGTGAGCTGCTCAGCGAGGTCGCTCAGATCGTCTTCTTCTTGATCGGTGCCATGACGCTGGTCGAAGTCATCGATCTCCACGGCTCGTTCAAACTTGTCACCGATCAGATCCGCACCCGCTCCAAATGGAAGGTCATGTGGGTCCTGGCCATTCTCGCGTTCTTCATGTCCGCGGTGCTCGACAACCTTACCACCACGATCGTGATGGTGTCGTTGCTTCGGCGAATCCTCCCCAACCGCGACAACCGACTGCTGCTCGGTTCGATGGTCGTCATCGCTGCCAACGCCGGCGGAGCGTGGACCCCCATGGGCGACGTCACGACCACCATGCTCTGGATCGGTGGTCAGGTGACGACGTTCGGAGTGATGGGCGCGCTCATCCTGCCCAGCCTCGTGACGATGATCGTGGCCGTGCTGATGCTTGGCTACTCCGAGAAAGCCGGCCACTACGGCGGCGAGGTCGAAGAGGGCGAACAGCAAGTCGAGCTGGGTGCAAGGCGGGTGCTGAGCCTCGGTCTTGGTGCCTTCATCATGGTCCCGATTCTCAAGTCGGTGGCCCACATCCCACCGTTCGTCGGGATTCTTCTGGGCCTGGGGATCATGTGGCTGGTGACGGACGTTCTGCACCACGAACACGAAGACCGGCAACACGTGAAGGTGCCGGCGGCGTTCACCAAGATCGACGTCTCCGGTGTCCTCTTCTTCCTGGGTATCTTGCTGGGTATCGGCGCACTGCAGTCGGCCGGGCTCCTCGACGCGCTCGCCCACACGCTCGACAGCGTCGCGGGCAACCCCACGATCCTCGCCGGCATGCTCGGGGTGCTCTCCGCCATCGTCGACAACGTGCCGCTCGTGGCCGCGACGATGGGCATGTACTCGCTCGAGCAATACCCCCCGGACCACCAGTTCTGGGACCTCATCGCCTTCTGTGCCGGCACGGGCGGCTCCATTCTCATCATCGGTAGCGCCGCTGGCGTTGCCTTCATGGGCATGGAGAAGGTCGATTTCATGTGGTACGCGCGCCGCATCTCCGTGGTCGCGTTGGTCAGCTACGGGGCCGGCATGGCGACGTACGTGGGTCTGGCCGCGCTCGGTCTCGTCTGATCCGCAGGCCGGATCGGGGCGTGGGCCTCGGTGGATTCGTTGGCCGGCAGCCCGGCCGCGCTACTCTCCCCACTGCACCGCGATGCCGTACTTCTTTGACGACGATCAGTGGCCGCTCGTCGTGCTGCGGGTCGAAGGCTCGATCACCGCCGAGGAGGAAGTCGAGTTTAGCGAGCGTTCAACCCGACTCCCCGAACGCGGAGTTCGGTACGCCGTGATCGTTGATCTCGCAGAGGCGGGCACCCCTTCCCCGCAGTTCGTGCGACTTCAATCCAAGGCACAGAAGCTCCGCTCCGAGGGGATCCGGACCTACTGCGCCGGCATCGCGTTCGTCATTCGCTCTCCGATGATTCGGGGCGCCTTGCGAGCGATCCTCCACCTGCAGAGCCTCCCGTGTCCGCAGGTTGTCGTCGCGTCGATGCAGGAGGCCCGGGCGTGGACGACGGGGCAGATGGCGCCCCCCGCCTAGACTCGACGTCATTCGAGCTCGAACGTCGTGCGGAGAGACTCGGCGACCTCGAGCAGCGCGTCATGAAGGGCACGTGCCTCGTCCGGCTCGACATCCTCGGCCCGCTCCACCAAGGCCTGGGCGCTCGCGTCGAGCCCGGCGATCGACCGCCGGACCCGGCCGACGACGCGACCGACCGGCATGGGGCGGTGCTCCGGAAGAACTCGAGCTTCGCGCGCGGTGACACGCGCCAGCTCCGACACCGTCATGCGGTCGACGGTCTTGAGCGGACCGTCTGGGACCTGGATCGGTTTGCGCCCGACGAGCCGACGCCGAACCGCCGGCGGAAGCGGGAGTAGAAGGTAGAGTTTGCTCGGCCCGAGGTAAGCCAGCTTCTCGACCTCCTTCGGACGTTCTTCGGCCCAGCGCGCGAGGGCCATGTAGTTGGAGAGCGTCTGTCGGGCGAACGGCACGGCCTCGGCGCACCAACGCGCCCACTGGCCATGAGGGAGCTCGTCATGGATCTCCTGCGTGGCGTCGCCGATCGCGATGACCGACTCCACCACCCGAGCGGCGGTCAGAGCCTGCAATCGCAGGATCTGCTGCGTCAGGTGAACGACCGCCGGGCGGTCCTCCCAGGGAACCTCGAGCGAGGCCTGGACGCGGGTCGGTTTCCCCATCGCCGGGGAAGATACCCGACTACAGCCCTGACCAGTCCTCCACGATCACGTCCGAGGCGCGTTCGCTGACCATCAGAATCGGCATCAAGATGAAGAAGCCGGGGATCTCGGGGAACACGGACGCATCCACGACCCGCAGCCCGTCGACCCCTCGCACGTTGAAGCGGCTGTCGAGCACCGCCATCGGGTCGTCGTCGCCACCGATCTTGGCCGAGCAGGAGGCGTGGTGGCCCCAAGCTTCGTCCCGCACAAAGGTGTCGATCTCCTCGGGCGTCTGCACATCGTCTCCGGGCCAGACCTCGGTGAAGTTCCCGAACAACGGAGCACCCATCAGCCGCCGGGCGCGTCGCTCGAACTCTCGGACCAGCGCGACGCCCTGCACCATCGCGTTGGCGTCGTGTTCGTCCTGACCTTCGCCGACGCTGCCCTCATCGAAGTATCGGAAGTTGATTTCCGGAGTGTCGCGGGGGTCGGAGGACCGAAGCCGGACGTAGCCTGCTCGGTTGCGCGTGTGCCCCTTGAGAATGAGCCAGGTGAACAGGCTCTTGTCGGCGAGCGCTTCGTCGGAGTAGCCCGGTGCGTACCCCTCGAACTTGCCGGGTACGCCAAAGATGAAGAGGTCCGGGTCGGCAAGCGTACGTCCAGACCGCTTGATCATCGTCGCAACGCCACCGTTACCGCGATACGGGCCCTCCCCGTCTGCCCACTCCTCCAAGCACTCATCATCGGCCTGCCCGGGCTCGCAATCGGCGAGCACCCGAAAGTCACCGCGCGCCTGACCGACGATCCCAACCTCGTAGCGGTCTTGAAGGTTCTCCCCCACGCCGGGAACGTCAGCGACGACCTCGATGTCGTTGGCCCGCAACTCCTGCGCGGGACCGATCCCCGAGAGCTTCAGGAGCTGCGGTGTGTTGAAGGCGCCCGCCGACAGGATGACCTCACGCTTGGCGAGAATCTCGATCGTCTCAGGACGCGCCTCGGCGTGGGACGCCGCTGGGTCGGCGCGGTACGCATGCTCGGCGGGCATGAACTCCACACCACGAGCCCGCGGCTCTTCGCCATCGGTGGGATCGTCGAACACCACCTTCGTGACGAGAGATCCGGTTTGAATGGTGAGCGGATAGCCCTGCTCGACGGTCTCGACCAGATACTCCCGCACGCTGTGCCTCCGACCGTCCTTCATCGTCAGCGGGAACGGATAGACGCCTTCTTCTTCGGGGCCGATCGCGTTGAGGTCCCGGGTCAGCAACCCGTAGAGCTCGGACACGCTTCCGGTGAGGCCGGACAGCAGGCCCTCCCCCTGGCTCAGCGAGAACGCCTTGATTCCGCCGGCGATGACCTTCTGCAGCTTGATGTCGAAGAGCGCGACGGAGGGGTCCGCCGTATCGATCGGAAGCCACGTCGTCACGTCCTCGAAATAGGGTTCCATGTTCTCCGCGCGCCACTGTGCGTCGCCGGTCAGCTCCGCGATGCGGTTCCAGTCGCTCGCGTGGGGCTTGATGGCGATGAGCGCGTTGTGGGCTGTGCAGCCACCGAGCGTGCCCGCCCGCGGATAGAAGATGCCCGGCTCGGCTTGCGTGATCGGCTCGTCGACCCACTTCGTGTCGCGCTGCCCGCGTTCGGCGTCGTCGTAGTGCTGGACGTAGTAGTCCCAACGCATCTGTGGGTCCTCGGTGGACAGGCCGTGAAACGCCGGCACCTGGTAGTTGATGTTGGCCCCCGCATCGGTCCCTGCTTCGAGCAACAGGACGGAGTGGCCTGCCCGTGCGAGGTTGGCCGCCAGAGGACCCCCGCCCGCACCCGAGCCCACGACCTGTCTCTTATACACATCTCCGAGCCCACG
>CAJXVA010000599.1 GCA_913061055.1 uncultured Pseudomonadota bacterium | reverse complement strand
CAAACTAGCAGGTGGTCGCGGGTGCGCCAAACCGCGGGAAGCGCAAAAATGGCCGCCGAAAACCCGCCGAACTTCGCGCAGTTGCGGCGCGTCTTTCGCACCGTTTGCAACCACTGGCGGCGTCGGACGTTCGGGTTCTGGTAAGAAACGCTCGCAGGAGTTCGTACCGCTCGTGAACACACGCAACCGCCTCTCCCGACTTCTCCCGCTCTCCCTGACCCTGGGCCTGCTCGTGCCCGCCTGTGACGGCGAACCGAAGCCCGCCGCCAAGACCGACGCCAAAGAAGCGAAGGCCGCCAAGGCGGATGCGAACGCCGAGCCCAAGGCCGAAGAGAAGCCTGAAGCCGCCGCCGAGGAGAAACCCGCAGACGCGGTCGAAGAGAAGCCTGAAGCCGCCGCCGAGGAGAAGCCGGCCGAGGCCGCCGAGGCCGCCGAGGCTGAGACCCCCTCGGAGCCTGACGCGGAGGAGAAGGGCGAGCCCGAAGAGGTCGCGAAAGCGGATGCCAAGCCGAAGGCGGACAAGCCGAAGGCGGACAAGCCGAAGGCCGACCCCAAGCCAAAGGCGGAGCCCGCACCCAGCGGTGTCGATGGCAAAGCGCTGTACATGAAGAAGTGCAAGAACTGCCATGGCACGACCGGAGCGGCCGACACCAAGTTGGCCAAGAAGCACGACATCCCTTCGTGGAAAGAGTCGGGCTGGAAGGGCAAGTGGTCGATGTCGAAGGTCAAGGACATCGTCAACAACGGCAAGTCCGGCACCAAGATGAAGGCCTTCAAAGGCAAGCTGACGCCCGAGGAAATCGACGCGGTCTCCACCTACTCCCGCGGTCTGGGCAAGTAGATGCGACGCACTTCGTTTCTTGCGTCACTCGCGGGCTTGGCCGTTGTCGGCCTCAGCGGTTGCGAGACCTACGAGTTTCCACCTCGCTTGCGCGGTGTGGGCACCGACAACTGCCCGGCTTGCGAGGTCTTCCTCGTCGAAGAGTCGAGGCTGCCGCTGGGCGGAGTTGCGACGCTGTCGGCTCGTTTTGCGTTCGAAGACGAGTGGGGCTCCTTGAGCGGGGTCCGGGTGTTCGTGACGACCCCGAGCGGCGACGTCCTCGAGGAGGTGTACGTGGTCTTGGTCGAGAAAGAGGTGACCATCCCCGGAGATACCGGCGGCCCGTCGATGACCGTCACTGTGATCGAGGAAGAGGAGCGAACGCGACCGGGGTTTACGTGCGCGTTCCGGGCCGAGTCTCTGGCGACGCCGGTGGCAACCTGTGACTTGGTGTCCGAGCGGGAGTCCTCAATCGGGTCGGTCGCCGTCCTGCTCGACGGCATCGAGCAAGGCCAGCTGTCGGTGAAATTCGGCGTCGACCTCTCGGAGGTCGGCGAATGGACCGTGGAGGTCGAGGCCGAGCGCTCCGGTGGCGCACGCTCGAATCGCCTCTCGACAACATTCGACGTCGTCGAGGACCTCGACAACGACGACGGCGGCTAGCGCCGCAGTTCTGAAGTCCGTTCCGGGTTTCGCACAGAGGGTTCGGAGCATGGGAGCGAAGCGTCCCGAAGGGATGCGCAGCGGAAGGGGTAGTAGGTACCGAACGCAGGCCTGCCGAACCGAGGGGTTCCGAGCGACCCCACACCCCGAAGGGGGTCGCGCAGAAACCCGGCACGGACTTCAGGCGTGAGGTACTAGGCCACACCCACGGCGCCGTGCGGAGAATTCACCGCATCGAGCGTCGGGTCGGCACCGGCCACGCGGCGCTTCTTGGCGGCGCGCTGGAACGTGCCGTCGATCTGGCGGAGCAGTCGACGAAGGCTCTTGCAGACGGGAGCCGCCTGTCGGACCAAGACCCCGACCTGAAAGCCAATCTCCGGAGGCCCGATGCGGTCGATGACCAGACGGACTGTGCCTACGACGGCTTGGATCTCCCGGCCTGCGTCTTCGGTCGGTTGGGCATCGACGTCGAAGAACACGTGGGACAACCGGCACAGGGCACGCGCCGCGAGAGCTTCGTCGACATCCGACGTGCAGCGACCGGTCACGATCTCAGCGTGACGGAGCAAGAACGCACCGAGGACGTCGGGCGTCTGCGACAGACGCGAGAGTTTCTCCACCACCTCCGGGTACGCGACCGCGACCACATCCTCGACCGGTTCGGCATTCACACCGGGGCGCGCCGTGAACCCCCGGGCCAAGAGCCCCTCCCATCGACCCACGATCGTTCGGGCGCAGCGGGTCTTCCCAGGGAGCCAGGTCGCCTCCGCGTCGAGCCATCCGAGCATCGCGTGGACCGCCTGCGAACCGACCAGGTCACCTGCGGTGGCATGGATGGGCTGTCCGCCATCGAGATAGATCGTGCCGAAGCGTTCGGGGCGATTCGCCGTCTCTGCGCTGCGTAGATGAAGGGCGCCGTGGGCACCCGCAGCGCAATGCAACGTGAGGAGCATCGGCGTCGGGACGCCCGTCGTCGTGCCGGAGAACCCGGCATCCGGAGCCGGCTGGCGCAGCAGTTCCTGGAGCTGTTTGGCGCCAAACGGGCGGGCGAGCAAACCGGCCGCGCCGAGGTGGCAGGCCGTGGCAACGCGCTCGTCGTTGAGGCGTTCAGCGTACGCGACGACCGGAAGCCCGGGAAATCGGGTCTCGATCTCGGCCACAAGCTCGGTCGCGGCGTCGGATCCGATATCGAGGTTCACCACGACAGCATCGAGCGCGCCACCGGCCTCAAAGACCGCGACGGCCTCGGCCACGCCGGCCACAACCCGAATCGCGAGCGGTTCAGGGAGCGCCGCGCCGTCCGCACGAAGGCCTTCTACAGACCCTGGGGAGGGGTCGACCAGCAGGATGGGGGTGTGTGCGGGGCTGACGTCGTTCATGGAGCGGCCTTCGACTCCGTGTATCGGCAGATCGAGCGTTCGGTTGAGGCGCTCGGGCGTCCCGACCTCGGCCGCGCTGCACCGCCAGGTTCCGCTTGCGCAGGAGCACATCCACACACCCTCGGTTCACCGAAGGCCACCGAACGAACCGAAACGGGACGCAAGGACTGGGCGTCAGAGGATTGACCCCAGTGGTCCAGAGTCGAATGATCGGTCTGTGATTGCGGCCGATGATTCGATCCTTCCGGGGAGCTCCGTCCTGATCGTGGACGACCATGAGCCCCATCGGACGCTTTTGCAGAACTATCTGACTGCGGTCGGGTGCCAATGCACCGGCGCCGGCGGAGGGACGGAGGCGCTCGAGCAACTGAGCAAGCACGAGTTCGACATCGTGCTGCTCGACCTGCGCATGGATGACCTCGACGGCATGGAGGTTCTCAAGCGCGCTCGCAAGCAGGGACACACCGCGCCGACGATCATGATGTCTGCCGAGGGCACGATCTCTCATGCGGTCGATGCGATCCGTCTGGGCGCCAAGGACTTCCTGGTCAAGCCGTTCGAGCTCGAGCAGCTTCACGACACCGTGACCCGGGTCCTGGGTACCGGACGCGGCGGCGCGGCGTCGGGGCCTGACCCGCGCGCGCTGTGGAGAGATGCTCATGCGCCCGGGTTGATCGGCGACCACCCGAACCTGCTCGAGATCTTCCTGGTCTTGGAGCGCATCTCGGGGACCGACTGCACGGTCCTGATCACCGGAGAGTCCGGTACCGGGAAGGAGCTCATCGCCCGAGCGATCCACCATGCCTCCGGGCGCGCCAAGAATCCCTTCGTCCCCGTGAACTGCGGCGCGATCCCTGAGACGCTGATCGAGAGCGAGCTGTTCGGACACGCCAAAGGAGCGTTCTCGGGCGCAACCCAAGCCCGCGAGGGGAGGTTCGCGGTAGCGGATGGAGGCACGCTGTTCCTCGACGAGATCGGCGAGATGTCGCTCTCAGTCCAGGTGAAGTTCCTACGAGTGCTCCAGGAGCAAGAGTTCGTCCCCGTCGGCGAGACCCGGCCGCGGAAGTGTGACGTCCGGATTCTGGCCGCGACGAACAAGAACCTCGAGCAGATGTCCTCCGAGGGGTCGTTCCGGGAGGACCTCTTCTATCGCCTCAACCTGATCCCGATCCATCTTCCTCCGCTGCGCGAACGCTCGACCGACATTCCGCTGTTGGTCCGCTACTTCCTCGACCGCGATGCCCCCAAGCGCCCCCGCAGAGTCGACGAGATCAGCGAGCGCGCGCTGTCGCTGATGGAGTCCTACGCATGGCCCGGCAACGTGCGGGAGCTGGAGAACACGATCGAGCGCATGGTGCTGCTCCACCAAGGCACCGGCACCCTCGATGTGGCCGACTTGCCACCCAAGGTCCGCCAGAGCGCCGACCCACCGCAGCCGGCCGCCGCCCCGCCCCCCGCAGAGCGGACCACGCCCTCGGCGGCACGCAGCGTCCTGTCCTTCCCGCTGTCCGCCCCAGCTCCGGACGCTCCACCACCCGCGGCGGCCCAAAGTGGGGAGTACGCCGTCGTTCCCGATCCTTCGGAGTCCATGGTCGCCAGGCGCGTCGCGACCACGCCGGATGGATTCCTGCTCCCGGAGAAGGGGCTCAACCTTCGCGAGGCGGTGGAGGCATTCGAGATGAGCCTCATCCAACAGGCGCTCGAACGCACCGGCGGCAACAAGAACCAAGCGTCTATCCTTCTAGGGATGAACCGAACGACGCTGGTCGAGAAGCTTCGGAAGCGAAAGCGTAAAGCAGGCGGTTCCTGACGCACGGCGGGGTTTCGGCCAGGAACGGGACAGCCAGCCAAACACCACCTCCGGCACTTTGACGCTGCGGCAATTCACCGGCGTCCCTTCACGGGGCCGCCGGTTTTCATGTCTCGGCGGGCGCGCAGGGCCAGCGGTCCGGTTGCCAAGACTCGAGGTCACGAGGCGGGACCGGAGCGGATGTGCGGCGGCCCGGTGTAGGCCCATGGCCGTAGGGCCCGCGGTCCTGGCCCACGCCTTGCACAAGCTGGGAGTGCGGAACACCCCGCCCCCCTGCGATGAGTCACGAAGTCCCCCAGTCCGTCTCCGCGATACAAGACGCCTCCGTCATTCCACTCCGTGGTCGGCCTCAGCCCGCACAAGCGCGGGTCGTGGCCATCGCATCGGGTAAGGGCGGCGTCGGTAAGACCAACCTCGCCGCCAACTTCGCCCTCGCGCTCGGTCGTCTCGGAGCCCGGGTGCTCGCCGTCGATGCCGACCTTGGGCTCGCCAATCTCGACATCGTGTTGGGCCTCGCCCCCTCGCACACGTCGCTCGACATCCTCACGGGAGACTTCGACATCGAAGACGTTCTGGTCCCCTCCAAGAACGACGTCTGGTTGTTGCCCGGCTCTCCCGGCAACTACGACGCCAGCAACCTCGAGGAACTTCGCCGCTACGAACTCATGACCGCGATCGACACCCTGGATTCCAGGTTCGACACCGTTGTCATCGATACAGGCTCCGGATTGGGCCCCGGAACGTTGGGGTTTTGCGCCGCGGCCGAGGAGGTGTTGCTCGTCATCACCCCCGAGCCCACCGGGATCTCCGATGGGCTCGGCATGCTTCGCGCGCTGCAGACCAAGCACGGAGTCCAACACGTGAAGGTCGTGGCGAACATGGTCGGCACCGCGGACGAAGGCGAGATGGCGTTCGAGCAGCTGCAGACGATGTGCAACCTCGCCTTGGACGTACGCCTCGAGTATCTCGGCGCCGTCCCGTACGACCCGAATGTGGGACGCGCCATCATGCGCGGGCAACCGACCAACGAGGCGTACCCCGACTGTCCCTTCTCCCAAGGCATCACCCGCGTGGCGGACATGTTCTTGGCCTCGACCCAACGCGGAGCGCGACCAGGCGCCTCGCAGATCTTCTGGCGCAGACTCCTGCGCCAACGCAACCACGGAGCCGAATGATGAGTGCAGCAGCCGAGAAACTGACCCCCCGTTCGAGCCCTGTCTCTTATACACATCTCCGAGCCCACGAGACCTCTCTACATCTCGTA
>CAJXVA010000598.1 GCA_913061055.1 uncultured Pseudomonadota bacterium | reverse complement strand
CTAGATCGCTCGTCGGCAGCGTCAGATGTGTATAAGAGACAGCTTCGATACCAAATCGGCTCACAGCCGTGGCCACGGAAGTCGCAACACGCGTGTACTCCTCGACCTCGATCGTCTCATCGACGTCGCACGCGAGGTGGTAGCAGGCATCGTAGGGCTCGCCTTGCTCTCCGCCATAGAGTTCGACCTCCTGGTTCGACTTGCTGCCCTCTGCGCCCGTGAACAGCCCTCCGGTGGGGATGTCGGCGTCGAGGAAGGGGCCGTAGTCGGAGCGCCCATCGAAGCGAGCCTCCGTCACGGGCAGCCCCAACGCCTCGAAGTACTCATGGAAGAACAACTCCAGTGCGTCGGACCCTGGTGCCCCCGCATTTCCATAGCGCGAGCCGTCGCCGTCGTGCACGAATCGTACGAAGTTGGGCGAACCGATCATGTCGAAGTTCAAATAGAACATCAGGGACTCGCGCTCTGATTCCGCGAGGGTGTCGACGTAGTGCCGCGATCCGACGAGCCCGATCTCCTCGGCCCCCCACCACGCAAATCGCACCGTCCGGGCCGGGTCACACTGTGCGAGCCGTTCCGCGATCGCCAGCATGGCCATGCTCCCGGTCCCGTTGTCGTTGATCCCCGGGCCCGCTGCGACCGAGTCGAGGTGCGCACCAAACATCACCACCTGGCTGGGATCCGTACCCACCCGCTCGACCAGGATGTTTCGCGTCGAGCGGTCTTCGGTGACCGCGTCCACATCGATCGTCGCTTCGACGGTTCCCGCCTGGGCAAGCGCGGCTCCCACGGCATACGAGGTGATCACCGTCGGCGGGTTGTTCGTGTTGTCGGGATCGATCCCGGCCAAGAACGCATCCAGGCGGTTGTCGTTCCCGCCCTGGTTGAACAGGATCACCCCCGAGGCTCCGGCCTGCTCGGCGCGGTTGACCTTGTTGATGAACGAACACGAGCCGCGTTGAATCAGCGCGATGGCGCCCGCAGGAAAGCCATCGAAGTCGTTCGGCTGGCAACCGCTGTTGTTGTCGTTGTTCCCGCTGAGGTTGATGTCGATCGGCACCACCTGTGCGGTCACGTTGCCGGCACCGGAGTATCGAGCGGTGAAGAAGTCGTCTTCGAGCACGTACGTCTGCTCGATGGGAGCCGACGAGCTGAACTCCGTGGGGGAGAGCTCTTCGAAGACCGTGGCCTCGAAATCCTGGTCCACGGCGGAGTCGTAGCCGGCGGACGCCAACCGAGCCCGAACGTATTCGGCCGAGGCATCGAACCCCGGCGTTCCAACCGAGCGGTTGCCGTGTTCGTCGCCGATCGCCTGGAGCTGGGCGAGGTGGGCCATCAAGGAGTCGCTGTCGATGCTGCTTGGAAAATCGTCGCAATCGACCACTGGGACATCCGGGCCCGTCGGGTCTCCGCCGGTACTCGTGTCGTCGGACGGACCGGTCGAGTCGGGATCCACCGGGTCGGTGGTGGTGGTCAGTGTTGTGCTGCCACCGCTCGACGACGTGCCCACGGTCGGGTTGGTCGAGCCCGGTGTTGGGCCGTTCGAGGTCCCCGAGGATGAGCCTCCGTCCGTCTCTCCACCTGCTTGCGAGTCGTCGCCACAGGCAATGAGCCCGGTGCAAAGCAGTGCCGGGAGGGTCCAACGCGCGCAACGAAGCATCCCCAGAAGACTGCAGGCACAGAGAAGCCTTGTCATCTGGGCCTTCCAACCCGTCCCAGAGTCGATGGCACGCAATGCCGCAAACCGCTACGGTAGGCCCCATGTCGCGCGTTGCCTTGATGCTTTGCCTGGTCGCCGGGTCCGCCTGCGGTGATGACGTCGGAACGGCCAGCGGGGATGCGACGGGAAGCACGACCGCCGCGGGCTCGAGCGGCGGCGCGTCGTCCGGCACCGAGGGCACGGCGGCGACAGCCTCGGGTAGCAGCGACTCGGGGACAGCCGAGACCAGCACCAGTGCGGCTGCGACCAGCGGCACCACGAGCTCCACCTCCGGCACGGGCGACGACTCTGGCTCCGACAGCAGCAGCACGACCGGCGGCCCCGTGCTTCCCGAGTGTGACTATCCGATCTCCTGGGAGGCCGATGCTGCAGCGCAGGCCGCGGCGCAAGCCGAACTCGATCTGATCGCGCCTGAAGCGACGATGACGTGGCATGAGGACCGCGGCACCTTCAGCAACCTCTCCGACCTCGACGTCGTGATCGACTGCCCCGATGACGAGCCTCTGCTGGACGCAGTGTTCGCCTACTTCGAGCTTCACCCCGACCTCTTCCCCGTCGAGGGCGACGAGTGGTTCACCGGCGGAGGCAACCTTTGCCAGCACGTCACCAGCCCCACGCCCAACACCTTCAACACCTCTCGAAGGGACATGAGCGCATGGACGGTCTCCCGCGATGTCGTCGCGCCGCGCCTGTATCGAAACGGGGACGGCGACGTCGTGCTGCGCTCCGTTTCCGCCACCTTCGTGCCCACGCTGCCGGAGGAGATCATCCAGCAAGTCACCGATTGCATCGCGAAGGGCCCCAACGAGACTCTGCTCGAAGACACGCTGCGAGAGGAACCGTTCGACTACCTGATCTACGGCGGCCCGATCTTCTGTGGACCCGCGGGCAGTGACACCTACGTGGCGCAGGACCCCGACAGCGTTGTCTTCTCCGACGCCGCCCAACTCTCGTGGTTCGAAGCGGGAGATGGAACCACGACCGTGACCATCGCCCAGCGGGTCGAGCTGGTGCTGGCCGCTTCGAGCGTCACCGCGGCGCTGGAAGCGAGCAACGCCGCTTGCCCCGACCCCGACGGCGCCGGGACGATCTACGGCTTTGCGGCGTTCATGGACTTGGTGACCGCGGAGATCAGCAACAAGCTCGCCGGCCTTGGCTGTATCGTCTGTTAGTGAAAAAAGGTCCACGGATTGGGCCGGCCCGCGCAAGGGGTGGGTATGACGCTCGCAGTCGTCCCTGCTGATCCCCTTCGCGATGCCGCCGTCGAGCATCGAGGCTTCGTCCGTGCTCGCCTTCGGCGGTTGGGCGTCGAGCGCTCAGACCTCGACGACGCAACTCAAGACGTGTTCGAGGTGCTCGCGCGGCGCATCGGAACCTACGACCCGACCCGGGGCTCCCCGCGGGCGTACCTCAGTGGGATCGCGCGGCGAGTTGCCGCCAGGTATCGACGCCTACCCGAAGACACCAGCTACGAGGACGTCGTCCAGGACTCGCGCGGGGACCCTGAGCGAGCCGTGGCCCGAGCACAGGCCTGGGCCGTTCTCGAGCGATTCCTCGACCGCCTCGACCAGGATCGATGGACCGTATTCGTGCTCTCGGAGATCGAAGAACTCAGTGGCCCGGAGATCGCCGCCGAGCTGTCGATCAACGTCAACACCGTCTACGCACGCCTCCGATCCGCGAGAAAGGATCTCGCGCGCGAGATGAAGAGAGAACAGGCCCGCCAGCGCGGCCCGCTAGGGTGGCTGCTCGGGCTCTTCGCCGTTCCGCAGCGGGGCGTGGTCGCGACTGTAGGTCTGGGAGTCGTCATCCTCCTCGCGCTGGGTGTGTCCGGCCAGATGCGAGGATGCGCGAGCGCGGTCGAAGACGACGTGGTGAGCCCACGAACGGCGGGCGGACCCGCCGAAGCCGTCCCCCTGCGCGTGCCGGCGACGGCGAACAACGGGACGAAACTCGAAGGCGCCAACGGTCGCGACACGCCAGGTCCGTCCGCTGCGGTCTCGGTCGGCGAGCCGTGGCACGAACTGAGCACGAGCACACGCACCACCGAGGACTTCGAACTCATCCGCAGCGGTCGCTACCAAACACAGGGAGACCGGCTCGTCCTCGAGCTCACCTACCAGGCGGACGCGCCCGTCGAGGCATTCCCTTCCCACCTCGATCTGGACGGCTTCGAAGTGGTCGAGGGTACGGCAGCCTGGAGCGTCAGCTTGCAACCACAGAGACCGGAAACCGAGCGTGTGGTTCTGCGCGCCGTGGACACCGACATTGCCCGGGTCTCCCTCCTCACGGGGTTCCGCGCCCTCGAGACCGAGCACGACTTGATCTCCGGGGCCGTGAAGCTCGCGTTTGTGTTCGATGGGGAGACGCTAGACGCATGCGCTCGGGGAGCCTGCCCCCAAGTCGCCGCGCTCGAGGATGCCGACCTGTCCGGCGAGATGATCCTCGCCCGCGTTCGCAATGAGTGCTCCGAGCCTCTGGACCTCGTGTTGTTCGCGGGGCCCAAGGATCACGACCCTCCGGCCGCGGCTCCTCGGCATTCGCTCGCTCCCGGACACGACCTCTCCGTTCGGGTCGACTCGAGCACGATCGTCTACAAGATGGACGGCTCCAAAGCTGCTCTCGTTGCAAGCGTCGGCGATCACACCGACGTGGTGTTCACCGGAGAGACGTGCAACATCGTCTCCACCCGGCCAAAGGACCCCTGACACGCTGAGAGAGGGTCAGCCGTTGTAGGAGCGTCGACGGAGGCCCAGAAGACACAAGACCACGAGGCCGAGCGGAGACCCGCTCCCGTCGCCGCGACATCCGCACCCGCCCTCATCTGCACTCGCACCCGGTGACGTGGGATCGAACCCGGTCGCTCCCGTGGTGCCTGGTCCAGAGGTGCTGCCCGCCACGCCGGTCTCCCCTGCCGGTCCGTCGTCACCGGTTGTACCGAAAACGCCGCCCGAGCTGTCACCCGCATCGGTTGTGGTGCCAGGCCCTTCGCCCGTCGTGCCTTCGGGCTCCTCGTCGAACCATGGCGCCGTCGCGAGGGCGATCCCGCCGAGTGCATTGTCGCGATACAGCAGCATCACGGTGCCTTCGACTTCGAGGAGTCGTGGCCGCATTCGACCCTCGCCGCCTTCGCCGACCAATCCTGTGTCCACCGCGGCGCCAAACGTTGCCCCACCGTCGACGGACTCCGCCAGCAAGATCGATGCTCCGGCGGACGTCTGATCGCCATCGAGGTTTTGCAGGGCCACCGCGACGACCAGCATCCCGTCGGGTGAGCTCACCACATCCCCGTTGCCGTAGCTGAGATGCCACGTTCCCAGGTTGTCCATCACCAGGGCGTCTCCACCGAGCGAACTCCCGCTCTCGTCATAGCGGGCGTAGTACTGCGCCGACTCGCCCCCGTAACCCAGGTGCACGAGTCCGCCGCCGTCGACTGTCAGGCTCGGACCGCCGCGGCGATTGCTTCCCCCGGTGTGGCTGACGACGCCGGCTTCCCACTGCGCGAGCACGTCGCCGGATGCGTCGGCCGCGAAGGCAAAGAACGTGGGTCCGTTGGGCCACGGAGACCCCGAGGCCAGCACCGCAGCGTTGCCCGCGGACACCAGTCGATAGTCGCCATCGGGCCGCAGCCACCCTTGCGGCGTCGACCCTAGCAACGAGGCCGCGCCTCCTTCGATCGCATACAGGTCAATCCGGGAGTCCGAATCCCCAGCCACCCGACTTGCGCTGACGAGCACCCTGCCCCCCGCTGGGGCGGCGACGCCAACCGAGTAGTTCCGAGCGACAACCCCCCCGATGTTCACGCCGCCGCTCCATCCACCGGCCGCGGCTCGTGCCGAATACTCGACCGTCGTCCCGCCCGGGCCACTGCCACCATTGCGGGTCACGACGTGGACGACTCCGTCCGGACCCAGCCCAATCGCCGGGTACATGTCGAGTGGACCCTGGAGGCCATCTCCGACGTCCGCTTCGTCGACGAGCACGCTGCCCGCTGCGTCGATCTGCACGTAGCGCTGCGAGATGATGTGCACCGTCGTGTCGTCCGCCTCGGCGGCAAACTGCACGCCCGGAGCCACGACCCCCTGCGATTCCAGCGGTGGAAGGGCGAGCGCGACTGCGGGCAAGAGGCTCAAGGCACTGGCCAAAGCCGCCCCAAGAATCGCAACCAGTCGCATCACTCGAGAGCCTCTCATGGCCTGTCTCTTATACACATCTCCGAGCCCACGAGACCTCTCTACATCTC
>CAJXVA010000597.1 GCA_913061055.1 uncultured Pseudomonadota bacterium | reverse complement strand
GTATAAGAGACAGCACATGGAACGCCTGGACGTCGGCGTCGTCAAGGCGTCGAACGAGCACCCAGACTCCCCGCTCCGTGGTGCCGAAACCAACCGTGGATTCGGTGGCGTCTCCAAACCGTTGCTCCCACCGCAGCGCCCCATCCACCGCGTACGACCGCACCCACAACGAAGCCGGCGAAGACGACCGCCCCAGCACGAACACGCCACCGTCGGCGCCCGACGCGGCGAGCTCCGCCGTCGCCCCCACTTCCGTTGTGTCCTCCACCGACCACACGAGGCGCCCCGAGCCATCGAAGCGAGCCACCCACGCCCCAATGACACCGCCCCACGAGTCACTCGCCATTCGGCGACCCGCGACCACGAACCCTTCGTCGCCCAGCGCCAGCACGTGACGCGCTTGTTCCCGGCCTGAGGGGCTGGACGCCGAAGGATCCGCGTCCGGAACTGCAACCGATCGCGAGGCGACACTGACCGGCGGAACCGCAGGCCGGCATGCGCAGATCGTCACGGCGAGCAAGAGATGGGGTCGGACGGTCATGCCGGGTCCAACGGGCTCAAGGGTCAGGAGCTTCCCGGCAGCTTCGGGATCGCGGGCCTCCGTTCGAAGCCCGGAACCGTCACGCCCGGACCTCAAGCCAGCTTGTCCCCGAACTGGCGCTTGAGCTTGTTGTAGTTCAGCGCCGAGCTGACACCGTTGAAGCACAGCACAATGAGGATGCCGTGGAGGATCAGCCCCCACATGGAAAGCACGGCGAGCGGGTTCGTGAGCAGCGTTGCGACGAGGCCCAACGCGTAGATTGCGACCCCGATCGCGACCGGGAGCATCGGTGACCGCCGCGCCCAGACGCCCAGGGCGCCGAATGCAATCCCAGTGACGATCTGCGGGATGACGGCCGACACATCGGGGACACCGCCAGCGATCCAAAGCAACGCAGCCCCACCGAGGTTGAGGGCCGCAATTGCGAGCAAGACGGTCCGGGCGTCCCGCGCCATCTTGTCCAGACCGTCCTCGATCGAGGACGCAACCGATCCGCCGAGCATTGCCGGACTCTAGCAGGAGCATCCCGACGCCTGCACGGCTCGGGGGCGCTAAGGTGCAGGTGTCAGTGACCGACCGCTGGGGTCGAGCCGTTCACCGCGACTCACCCACTGGTGCTCGAATCGGCGTTGGAGCCTTCGGACGTTTCGGGGCCCGTGGACTCCGGTGCCTGTGGGTCTTCCGCTCCGCTGGTCGAACCACCGTCGGTCGTCACGCTGCTGGTGTCCACGCAAACGGCCGAGAGGCACTGGAGCCCAGGGTCGCAAGCGCCTCCTTGGGTGCATTGACAGCTCTCGGTTCCGGCCTGTGCGGGCAAGCACGGTTCCTCGCTAACGCAGTAGTTCTCCTTGCAGGCGAGTCCCGGATCGCAAGATCCGCCCTCCGTGCACACACATCCAGGCGCGCCGACCGGGCAGCTCGAAGGCAACACACACGTATCGATGCTGTCGATACACGTCAGGGACTCGTCACAGGCGCCGGTCTGAGTGCAGGCACATCCCGGTGCTCCGACAGCGCACGAGGGGCCGACCGGAGCGACGCCCCCGAAGTCGGAATCGTTGCCGGAGAGGTTCGACCCTTCGTCATCGTCGTCGTCCCACCCCCCCTCGATGACGCAGCCGCCGGACACGGCAAGGGGAATCAGGAGGGCCAGCAGTCGGCCAGCTGCAAGACGGCGCGGGTTCGTTCGAGGCACACAGACTTCAACACCGCCCTCGCGAGGAAGTGTCACCCGTCCAAAACGATCACAGCCCTTCGCCCGCCAGCGCTCCCACCAGCGGCCGGAGCGCCTCCTCCATGTGGTCCATGAAAGCGCGGACGCGGACGTTGGTGCGCAACTCCGGTAGCGTCAGCAACCACAGGTCTCGCACCAGCGTCCGGTCGACCGGGCCAATGCGCAGCAGGGTCGGGTCGTTCTCCGCGGTGAAGCACGGCAGGAAGTGCGCACCGACGCCAGCCTCCACGCAGCGACGAAGCGTTCGGAAGTTCTCGTCGAGTCGGAGGGCGATACGGGCTCCGGGAGCGTTGTCGGCGAGCCAAGCCTCGAACCACTCGGCCAGTCTCGGGTCGTCCCAAGAGATCCACGGGAAGTCTTCGAGCGACGCGTCGGGCCCGAGGCGATCGCGCAGGGCCGTGCTTGCATAGGGGGCGAACGCGATACCGCCGAGCCGACGACCGACGAGATCGTCACCGGGGTTCGACGACATACGAAGCGCAACGTCGGCCTCGCGGCGCAACAGCGAGACCTGGTCGTTCGGGGTGGTCACGGTCAGCTCGATGCTCGGATAGCGCTCGGCGAATACGGCGAACGGTTCGATCAAGCCGTCGAGCAGGATGTCGAGCGTGGACACGCGGAGCTGCCCCCGTAGGCGAGCGTCGCGGCCGAGCACTTGACGCTCGACCACCTGCACCTCATTCTCCACGCGCTCCGCGGCGTCGCTGACCTCGAGGCCCGCTGGGGTGGGGACGAAGCCGTCGGGCGTACGCTCGAAGAGCTGGACGCCGAGTCGGTCTTCGATGGTCCGCAGACGGCGGCCGACGGTGGTGTGGGTGACCCCGAGGACCTTGGCCGCCCGGTTGAGCTTCCGCTCGCGCCCAATGGTCATCACGTAGCGGAGATCATCCCAGTTCACCCGTGCACCACCGCACGCCAATCGCACGAAAATCGACACGGCGGCATCATCTACGCACGGCTAACTTGAGAATATGAGGGCTTACGTCCAAACGAGCTATGGCGGTCCCGAGGCGCTCGAGCTACGAGAACTACAGGCTCCAATGCCCGCAGCCGACGAAGTTCGGGTGCGGGTGGTCGCCACGTCGGTCAACAAGGGCGACTGGTATGGGCTGGCCGGGACGCCGTTCGTCGCCCGTTTCGAAGGCGGTTTTTTGCGTCCCAAGTCCGACTTCGTGCCGGGTCATGACGTCGCGGGCATCGTCGAACACGTCGGCGCCGATGTGAAGGCGCTGTCGGTGGGCGACGCTGTCTACGGCGAGGTGTTGGGTGCCTTCGGTGAGCGGGTCTGCGCGCCGGAACGGGATCTCGCGCCGGTCCCGAGCAACCTCGACTTCGAGGGCGCGGCCACCTTGCCGGTCGCGGGCCTGACCGCCCTGCAGGGCCTCGCCGACAGCGGCGGCTTGCACCCCGGACAGCGCGTTCTCATCAACGGTGCCTCGGGCGGAGTGGGCACGTTGGCGGTGCAGATCGCCAAAGCGCTCGGCGGGGAGGTCACCGGGGTCTGCAGCACCGCCAACGTCGAGCGGGCCCGCGCCCTGGGTGCGGACCACGTCGTCGACTACACCCGCGAAGACTTCACGGACACCGAGCAGCGCTACGACGTCATCTTCGACCTCGCCGGAAGCAAGCCGTTTCGCCGCGTCCGGGGGCTGCTCACGCCAACCGGCACACTGGTCTCCTCGTCGAGCAACATCGGCTACCTGATCCGAACCGCGGTCGCGTCCCTGTTCAGCCGGCGGGTCAAAGTGCTGGTGGCGAAGCCGGGCGGGACCCAGCTTCGGCGCCTCACCAAACTCGTCGAGGCGGGCGAGGTACGCCCGGTGATCGAGACGCGCTACGCCTTCGAGGACTTGCCCGAGGCGCTCGGTCGCCAAGGCCGGGGGCACGCGCGCGGCAAGTCCGTGGTGGCTGTCACGGCGGCTTGAGTATTCGGGCGCGTTGCGTCTGCCTCCCTGAATTGAGGAGCTCGCAACCTCGCGGTGTTGCGTAACGTCGACGACCCCGACGCTCTCGTCGCGTTGGGCAGCATCGAGGGAGGAGTCAGATGCCGCATTCTTCCTCCGGTCCGCAGCGGAGCTGGGTGTAGGCTCCCCGGAAGCGGTCCTCGACGCACGCGAAGTCGTTACAGTCGGAGAGGTCGGCCGGGCCATGGAGCTCGGCGTTCACCTCAGCGCATAGGTCCTCGTAGTCGTGCCGCGCTTCGGAGCGCGCTCCGTTCTCCCCGACGACCACGTACACGACGGTGCCGTACTGGCCGCCGTCGGTCGTACTGGACCTCGAGAACCGAAACGCGTTCCCGGCTCGGCCCGCTCCAACGATGCACGCTTCCACGGGGTCTCTCTCAGCCTGACACGCTGGATCGACCTCCGGCTCACCACCCGAGCTGGAACCGCCCGCGCTGACGCCGCCGGGGCAGTACCGGAGCACGCCACATGACGTCCCGGTGGGAGGCAGTTCACAGTCGGCAACGACCGGGCTCACCATGACGCCGCCACTCCCGCCAGAGCCGTTCATCCCGGCCTCCGTACCGCCCTCCGTACCGCCCTCCGGGTCCGACTCCGGGCAGGCGGGCAGCAGGAGGCAGGTCAGGAGTGCCGAGAAGGCCGAGAGCATTCGATTGGGCAGACGGTGCACCATCCGATGCCTCACGCTAGCAGAGGAATTGCGCGGCGCCGGTGTGGACCGAGCGTACGCCCAGATGACCCGCGACACCTTTCTCCAGCCGGCGACGGAGCCGATCCTCGCTTGTGACCGCAGGGGTTGCTGGCGCGCGCTTGGCCACGGGACGCGCCTCAAAGATGTAAGGATGCCGCTTCCCGACCGTTTCTCGACATGCTTCCGCTCGTCCTCCTGTTCGCCGCCGCCCAGGCCGACCCCTCTCCGGACGTCAGCCTGTTTCGGTTCAGTGGCGAGGACGGTACCGAGCTCCGCGATCGCACCAACGTGGCGCTTCGCGAGTCCTTCGGCGTCCGGGTCATCGCACTCGATCACGACATGTTGCTTGAACGCCTCAGCTGCGAGGCACTCGACGCCGCTTGTATTCGGAGTCTTGGCAGGTGGCTGGCGAGCGACATCGACACCGCGTCCGACTACGCGGTGATCGAAGTGGCAGGGCCGCCCCGGCGGTCGATCTGGGTCTGCGATGTGAACGCCGGCACTGTGATCGAAAAGCTCGAGTTCCGGGAAGACACCGGCGATCAGATCCTCCCGATCGTCGTGCCCGCCCGGATCGCCCAGGCGGTCCGTGAGCATCATCAGCCACCGCCGCCAATCACGGAAGCCGAGCGCGCGGAGCTCGACGGACTCGACGAGCGACCGGCAGCGACGGTGGCATACGAGGACCTCCCGCTGTGCCCGTGCTTGAGCGTTTCGGGGCCGGAGTTCAGCCTTCCGAACTGCCGCGACGCAGAGCTCCCACCACCGGTCGGTCGGAAATCGCGATGCTCCGTTCAAACAGACGAGCCCCCAGCTCCGCTGTTCCTCTTGCTGGCATTGCTCGCCCTCCGAGAACGCAGGAAGGCGGTGCTCGAGCGACTGAGTCGGAGCGGCCGACTGCCTGCGGATGTCGCGGCTCGACTGCGGGCTGCGCTCGACTCGCCGCGGACGGGTGCGAAAGCGTGAAGGCTCGGGTCCGCGCCGCCGATCACGGCGTCTGGCCGCCCAACGGGGTTCTTCGCCCGGGGTTGGTCGACACCTCTGGAACTGAGAGCATGGTCGTCAGCGATGGCCCAGCCGGTTCAATCCCCCGCCGAACCTCTCGTCTCGACCTTCGACGCATTCGCGACGAGGGCGGACTACTCGCTCATCGAGTCCCTGAACGCGGATCCTGAGGCCACCACCGACGGGGTGGATCATCGGGCAAGGCAAGTGTTCTCGGGTCACTTTGTGCCGGTCAAGCCCACGGCGCTACCCGAGCCTGAGTACGTCGCTCATAGTCCGGCGTTGTTCGAGGAGCTCGGCTTGAGCGACGCGTTGGTTCACGACGACGGGTTTCGGCGGGTCTTTTGGGGTGATCTATCCGCAGTCCCTCCGTCGATGCGACCTGCCGGCTGGGCGACTGGCTACGCGCTGTCGATCTATGGCACCGAGTACGTCCAGCAGTGTCCGTTCGGAACCGGCAATGGCTACGGCGATGGTCGGGCGATTTCGGTGTTCGAAGGGGTGTTCGGGGGGCGGCGGTGGGAGATGCAGCTGAAGGGG
>CAJXVA010000596.1 GCA_913061055.1 uncultured Pseudomonadota bacterium | reverse complement strand
TAAGAGACAGGCGCCACGCATCTCCTGACGGTCGAGCACGGGAAACATCGCCTGCGCGGCGAGAGCGGAGTCGAGGCCCGGGAGGAGGTCGGTACCGGCCGGAGTTTGGAGTTCTCCTTCGGCGTCGAGCTCGACTCGGCCATCCCAGAACATCCGAGTGAAGCTCGGGTCACCGAGGTTGAACAGGGCCTGCGAGTTGCGGGGAACGAACGGTGGGTGGGCTCCTTCCGCACGCGCGGGCCCGACACCCACCGCGCCCGTCCCGAGCGTGAGGGACAGACCGTCGCTCGAGCCGAAGGACGGGTGGTGGCACGAGGCGCAAGCCGTATCCATGTTGCCCGAGAGGATCGGGTCGAAGAACAGCGCCTCACCAAGTGCGACGAGGGCAGGGTCCTGCGCAGGCGCGGGGGATAGGGGGACGACGGGGATGGTTTGGGCGGCGAGGAGTTCGGCGAGCTGCTCGTCGAGGGTTGGGGGGTCGCCGGTCTCGTTCGACTCGGAGCCGGCGGTCCACTGTGAGGTGGTCCCGGTCGTGTCGGTCGTGGTCGTCGTCGCGGTCCTCGGGGCTTCGTCGCCAGTGTCCGAGGTCGTGCCGGATTCACTCCCCGTCGTGCTCCCGCCGGTCGTGCCGCCGGACTCCGGAGAGGTGCAGTGCAGCGCCGCGATCGCGAAGCAGCACAGCGCCACGAATGGTGTGATGCGGCGCGCGGAGTCGGCTCGGTTGGAGGAGGATTCGGACATCGCGGTGCCCCGGAGCCTAGCAGGCCCTGTGCCGAGCAAACGCGTGCATACCGAGACCTGCACGATGTCGTGCTCCCAACGAATCCGGCCAACAGCGCGATCGACGAAGGCATCGGGTAGGGTTCGTATCGGGTTGGCCGCCGCGGCGGTCCGGCCGCAAGAAAGGACGCTCACCAATCATGAACACCTCAGCTCTTGTTCTTCCGGTCGAGCGGATCAAGACAGAACTGGAACGCCTGCGCCAGGCCGATCCCCGGCTAGAGGTCTTCGGAGCCGGTGCTCACCAATACGCCCTTCGGTCGCCGCTTTCAGAGTCCGATGTTGCAGCCGCCGAGCAACACTACGGCGTTCGGTTTCCCCAGGAGTATCGGTGCTTCCTCCTCGAGGTTGGCGCAGGAGGTGCGGGGCCGTTCTACGGAGTGTTTCCCTTGGTGAAGCAGGGGACCTCCTGGGTCTGGGAGGGCGACGGCGGAGACATGTGCTCTGATCTGCGGCGTCCGTTTCCGCACGACCAGGCCTGGAACCTGGATGGGCATCCGCTTTGGGATTCCGAGCCCGACGAAGACGACCCCCGGTTCGATAGCGAATCCTTCGACGACGCGATCGAGGCCTGGACCGAAGCGTTCGAGGAGGTCTACTGGAGTCCCAAGTGGACCGCCGGTGCGATCTGCATCTGCCACCACGGGTGCGCGCTGCGAACCTGGCTCGTCGTCACCGGGCCCGAGCGCGGGAACGTCTGGTACGACGGAACCGCCGACCGGGCCGGCTTGAGGCCCCATGTCGCAAGCGATGGCAGCCACATGAGCTTTGGTGCTTGGTACGAAGAATGGATCGAACGGTCACTCGCGGAGTTCACCGCGAGCGGCTGCTAGTTCGAGGTCTGTGTCCGAGCGAAACGGATCGAGAACACGAACTTCGAATTTTTTCGTGGCGCCTGCTGTCGTTCGCGGTCATGGTCTTCCCATGGTCATGTGCGACATCGGTATCGCTCTGCGCTCCCTGGATCTCCAGGTCGAGCAGCAGCAGCCCGTGGTGCATCGCCAGCTTCCACAACCCCCGGCACCCGCCGCGCACTGAGCCCGCATGCTCGGTGAGTCGCGGCCCCGCGACATCCACCAGGGGTGAAGTCTCGGGGTGAGACGGGTGCTTTGGAAGCATCAGGCGGCGGGTTCAACTCCCGTCACCCCTATTCCGGTGTGGTCTAGTGGTCTGGACGCTCGGCTTTGATCCGAGAGGTATGGGTTCGATCCCCATCGCCGGTGCAATGCGTGGGTCGCTGTAGGAACGCAATCGGCGTCCGCGGGCGTAGGCGAGTTCTTGGGGCGGACCTCGGCTACGCGTTGTCCCAAGGATTCGCGGACGGCGTCAGCAGAAGGTTTTCGATGTCGTCCATCGTCAGCTTCCTACGTGCGGTGACATCACCGCCAAGCGCTCCCTCTGCAACCTCGCGCTTGCGCTTGCCAAGCTCGACCATCTTCTGCTCGACCGTATCCTCGATGACCAGTCGGTAGACGTTGACCGGCTTCTCCTGACCGATCCGGTGTGCAGAACCAGTCTGGGCGGTGGGCAGAACCAGCATTGGAGAGCTCGGGCATGAATCGAGGCCGGTCGAGCATCAACACAGCCGCCTCGGGCGTCTTCGAGCGGTCGGCGTAAGCGGCCCGGCCGGAGCGTTGGGAGCTTCGACGATGCTTGGTTCTCGCCCCAGACTGCCCCTCCAGCCCAGCCCCTACCGTTGAGCGCTACGGATTGTCGTCGATCTCGAGCAGCAGGTCATCGAAGTCGTAATAGCAGCCGTCCGGTAGATCGCCATTTTCGTCGTGCCAGGGACCCACGTTCACGCTGACCCCCACGTCAAGAGGCGAGAAGTCGTCTAGAACGACGGGTTCGGATTCCTCTCCGTCCACGATGACCGAGAGTTCCGCCTCGGCGGACAAGTCGAGAGTCGCCTCGACCGTAAGCCAGACGCCCAGCGTGTCGGGAGCCACCGTCTGCCATACGACCTGTGTCGCGCTCGGGGTCGAGAGGAAGGCGCGAATGCTCGCCGGGCCGACCTCGAACACTAGATTCGTCAGAGCCGCGGCCGGGCCAAGGTAGGCGAACTCGGCGGCACGAAACCAGTCCCGGTCGCCACACACGCTAGCGTGGGGATTCGGTTCCGGAAGCCGGATGTCAAAGCTGAGCTGAATCCGTGCCGCTGCGGAGACTTCGTCCACTCGGTGCCAGGCTCGCGTCGGAGGTCCAGAGCCAGACTTGTCGGCGGTGAGCCGAATCGCCTGGTTTGGGCCTTCACCCTTGGGGATCAAGTCGAATGCGTAACCGTTGGTCTCGAATACCCAGGTGAAGCCCCGTGAATCGAAGTCTTCGCACGCGTCCGCGGTTGTTCGATTGAGCTCGCAGAAGGAAACCGGCCGCGGGTCGCCGGTGGTGTCGGCGGCCGACGTCGTCTCCGTCTCCGCGCTCGTCGAGGTCGTACCGGTGCTGGACGTCTCGTCGGCGCCGACAGTCGTCCCGTCCGTGGCTGCCGCGGTGCTCGACGATGTGGTGTCATCCCCGTCGACAGCCCCTGTCGAGCCCGGGTCCGACTCCGTGGTCGCATCCGTCTGCGAACCCTCGGGCTCGGAGAAACAAGAGAAGAGCGCGAGGGGCAGGAGTATCCACGGTCGCCGCACCGGTGCAGCGTAGCGTACGACCGCCCCTGTGTGCGGCTCCCATCCAAGACCAGGCGGAGCGTGCGCCCAAGCTTCCGCTCCCCACGAACCTGCGAGACATGCCCGCGCGCTGTGCGGCTGGTTCGTCAGGTCCGCTGAACTGGACGTCGCGAAAGACGAGCGTGGGGACGCGGAGCATGGAGTTCGACGGGAGCGGCCACCCGCCCGCGTTCGATCAGTGTACGCCGCGGGCGGTGAGGCACACGGTGGTGTCGCGATCGAGACCTCCCCGCCCGCACCACCGCGGACGTGCTCTGCTGCGCTACGCGTTGTCCCAAGGGTTCGCGGACGGCGTGAGCAGCAGGTTCTCGATGTCGTCCATCGTCAGCTTCTTGCCCGCGGTCACGTCACGCCCGAGCGCTCCCTCTGCAACCTCGCGCTTGCGCTTGCCCAGCTCGACCATCTTCTGCTCGACCGTGTCTTCGATGACCAGTCGGTAGACGTTGACCGGCTTCTCCTGACCGATCCGGTGCGCCCGGTCTGTCGCCTGATCTTCAACGGCGGGGTTCCACCACGGGTCGTAGTGAATGACGGTGTCGGCTTCCGTCAGGGTGAGACCACTACCGCCAGCCTTGAGACTGATGAGGAACACCGGAGGACCGGACTTCGTCTGGAACTGGGAGACCAGCTCTTCGCGGTTCTTGGTGCCGCCGTGCAGCCACAGGTACGGAATCTCGAGCTCATCCAGCGCCTGTCCGAGTAGCTTCTGCATCTCGACGAACTGCGAGAACACGAGGCACTTCCGCCCGGAGCCCACCGCGTCGTTGATCAGCTCCTTGAACGCCTCGAGCTTGGCCGAGGGGGGGATCGGCGTGCCTTCGGGCAAGCCGAGCAGATGCGGGTCGCAGCAGACCTGTCGCAGGCGGGTGAGCGCGGCGAGGATGGTCATCTGCGACTTGTCGATACCCGCATCGTCGACACGTCCGGTGATCTCGGACTTCGCGGCTTTGAGGATCCGGTTGTACAGACCCAGCTGGGTCTTGCCGAAGTGGCAGTAGATCGTCTGCTCGGTCTTCTTGGGCAGCTCGCTCGCGACGTCTTCCTTCTTACGCCGCATGATGAACGGCCGGATGCGGACCTGAAGATCCTCGAGCCGCTTCATGTCGCCGTCCTCGATCGGCTTGACGTAATTCTTCTGGAACTCGGTCAGCTTGCCGAGGAAGCCGGGGGCCAAGAAGTCGAACACGGCCCACAGGTCGAAGAGGTGGTTCTCGACCGGAGTACCCGACAGCGCGAGCTTGTGGTCGGCCTTGAGCTGCTTGGCGCTCTTGGCGGTGCTGGTGGTCCAGTTCTTGATGTACTGGGCCTCGTCCAGCGCGACGTAGCGGAAGCGAATCTTCTTGAGCTCGTCGATGTCGCGCCGCATGATCGAGTACGACGTGACGATGAGGTCGGTTTTCTTGAGCAGGCGCCGGTTCTCGGCGCGCTCGGGACCGTGCCAAACCAGGACCGACAGGCTAGGCGCCCACTTGTTGACCTCCTGCTTCCATACCGAGAGCACGGACGTGGGACAGACGATCAACGAAGGGGCCGGGCCTTCTTCTTCTTTGGCCTTGGTGAACAAGGCGATGGCCTGGACCGTTTTTCCAAGACCCATGTCGTCGGCGAGGATGCCGGTCATGCGGTTTTGGTGGAGCTGCCACAGCCACGCAAAGCCAGACTTCTGGTAGTCGCGAAGCTTGGCGCCCAGCGCCTTGGCTTTCCGCGGGGCTTTGGCCGCGCGGTCGCCGGTCATGGTCTTGAGCAGCTTTTTGACCTCGGCCCCGACCTTGGCGGTCGGTGCCTCGGAGAGCAGCCGGGACAGGTTGCCGAGCTCCAGGGTAGAGACCTCGGCCTTGCCGTGTTTGTCGAACTGGATGTCGCCGGCGGCATCGGCCAGCGGCGCGAGGATCTTGGCGTCGAGTTTGACGACGCTACCGTCCGCGAGGGTGATCCAGCGCCGGCCTTCGTGCAGCCAGCGAAGCAGGTCGCGGAACGAGATCAGGTCGGCCTCGCCCTCGACATCGACGATGGCTTCAACGTCCAGCACGCTGCCATCTCCGGAGGAGACCGAGACGCGGGGGCTCGGGCTCTTGGAGCGGATCTTGGGAAGCTTGGGGATGCGCTTCTCCCAGTGCTCCGGGAGCATGGGCAGGCCGGCGATCAAGAACTCGATCGCCGCGTCGTCGCGAGCGACGAAGGCTTCATCTTTGGGCTGCCACTTCAGGCCGTGCTCCTTGAGCACCCGGCGTGCTTGCGCTTCGGCGTCGAGATCTCGATAGAACGAGATGGACTCGTCGCCGGCATTCATCGTGTAGCGAGCAGACTCGGGATCATTGCCGCCGATCGAGAGCGTGACGTTTCCGTAGCGGGCGGTCAGCTGAACGCGGACGCGGCTGGAGTCACCCTCGATGGTGGCGACGAGTTGCTCGATCGAACGCGCATCACTGGCGAGCGCGAACAGGTCGGCCCGCGGAACGCCGACGGACTCGAGCTGAGTGCTCAGGCTGTCCATCTGGTCGGCGTCCACCTTGGAGTCCATCAC
>CAJXVA010000595.1 GCA_913061055.1 uncultured Pseudomonadota bacterium | reverse complement strand
CTAGATCGCTCGTCGGCAGCGTCAGATGTGTATAAGAGACAGTGCCAGGGCAGGGGTTTGTTGCCAAACAGGCCGCGCAGGAACTGGCCCAGGGCCGGGGTCGAGGGCCGCAGACCGTTCTGCTGGCCAAAGCGCGCCAGGTCGGCCTGCAGGTCGTGCGCCGTCGCGTAGCGGTGGTCGGGTTCGTTCGCGAGCGCTTTGAGCACAATGCGTTCGAGTTCGGGGGGATAGCCCGGCCGGCGGCTGGACGGCGGGTCCACGGCGCCTGAGAGCACCTGGTGCAGGATCGCCAGCTCGTTGTCACCCTTGAACAGGCGGGTGAGCGTGGTCATCTCGTACAGCAGAATGCCGATCGCGAACACGTCGCTGCGTCGATCCACGTTGGTGGCTCGGCATTGCTCGGGCGACATGTACGACGCCTTGCCCTTGAGCATGCCAGCCTGGGTGACGTGCGTGCCGGCTGCCGCCTTGGCGATGCCGAAGTCGACGATCTTGAGCGACCCGTCATAGGCGACCAACACGTTGGTCGGCGAGACGTCGCGGTGGACGATGTGGAGCGGACGCCCCTGGTCGTCGGTCTGCTCGTGCGCGTGGTGCAGTGAAGCCGTGAGGCCCATGGCCACGGTCAGAATGTGGGTCAGCGGGATGCTCTCGCCCCGTTTCTGAGCCGCGCGGAGAATGGCCCGGAGGTTCTCCCCGTGCACGTACTCCATCGTGAAGAAGTAGTCCTCACCCTCCCGTCCGATGTCGAAGACCTGGGCGATGTTCGGGTGTTTGAGCGTCGCAGCGAGGTACGCCTCGTCACGAAACATGCGGACGAACTCGGGGTCTTCGGCGAGGTGCGGCAGGATGCGCTTGAGCACGACGACGGGACCGGGTCGGCCGTTTGGCGTTGGCGCGCGGGCCAGGAACAGCTCCGCCATACCGCCGGTGGCGAGCTTCCCGAGAATCTCGTAGCTCGCTCCGGTTTCGCCGCCGCGCAAGCTCGCAGACAGCGGGTGGACGTCGGGGTTCACAGGCAGCGCGATGCTATCGCGCCGCGTCCGTTACCGGCAACGCGTGGCATCAAATCCGAGTTTCGCCTGGCCGGGCCTGGTCGGCGCCATCGGTCCCAGCTCGCGGAGGTCCCGACCCGCCGAACCGAAGATCCGCTGACCATCTGTGTGGAGGTTGAGACCCTGCAGGCCCTCGACCGAGGGACCCCAGGCCTGCGTCTGGCCTCCCGAGCGTCGAACGAGCCCCGCCTCACCTACTTCAACGTACAGATCTCCCGCTGCGATGAACGTGGTCCCCCACGGCTCTGCGTGGTGCTCCACGGCCTGCGTGGCGACGGAGCCGTCCTCGGACAGCAGGAACGAGTGGCGCGAGATGACCCCCCGTCTCTGAGCGAGGAGGACCAAACGCGCTCCGGCTCGACGCGCGTCGAGGACCTCGCACGAACCGAGCGCGGGGAGCGGAACCTGGGGGGCCCCGCGCGGGTGGCCGAGCAAAGACGCGCGCCACGAACCGAGCGCGTTTTGCACAGCAACGCCGGGAAACAATCGGGTCGCCAGGGGCAGGACCCGCGCTACCTCACGGGTGAGCAGGATCGGTCGGTTGCCGATCCGCTGAGCCTTGAGTTCGACGAGCCGCCCGCGCATGCGCGCGAAGATGCGTCCGTCGTGGCAGAGGATCTCGTCGCATGCCGCGTCGACGCAGACGCGAGCATCGCTGCCCTGCATCCGGAGCTCGGTCCCCCCGCTTGCGGAGTCTTGCAGGACGAACGGCTGACCGGCGCGGGCGCATCCAAGGGCGCGCAAGACTCGGCCATCATCATGCCAACACTGGCCGTCGTCGTAGGCCGCGGTCTTCGTTGCCACGAGGACCCGCTGCGGCTGCACCACAACCCATCGGATCGTAGCCGGGTAGCGGTGGGCGTCCTTTGCAGGCCCTTTGGCGACGGCGACCGGGCTGGGCAGCGGCCCCAGCGGAGGCGGGGCAGACCCGCCGCGGTGGAGCACCGACTCGAACCACGCTCGGAGGGTCGGTGGCAACGACGCGGGGCGTTTGCAGACCGAAGGCGTGCGGACGCTGGCGTCGAACACGCTCAGGCCGGCGCGCATCCGGGCCGCGAGTCCCCGAACACTGGGGTGCTTTCCCTTGAAGGGGTGAATGCCGAGCAGCAGCGTGCAGGCCAAAACGGCGAACGAAAACCAGTCGGTGTCGGCGTCGAAGTGTCCTTTTGGGGCATGTGGACTGAGGATCGTGGGGGTGACCGCCGTCGCCGCGTGACCTGAGACTTGCCAGCTGTCGAGGTCGATTAGACAGACGGAAGTGCCTCGGACCAGCACGTTGTTCTCGCTGAGGTCGACCACCGTCGCGCCGTGACGATGGATCTCGGTGAGCGCCGCACCGAGCGAGCGCACGAGGCCCATCGCAGCCTGGTCGTCGAGTCCAACCCGCCGGCGGTAGGCGGGGGTGCACAGCTGGGCCCATGAATGCGCGCCGCGGAAGAACGGCATCGTGTAGCCGATCGACTCTCCGCGCTCGTTGTGCACGGCGTGCTCGGGAGCGGCGACGTGCGGTCCGGCCAGGGCCCGCAACGCCTGGAGTTTCTGCGACGGCGGGGCCGCGGCCGGATCGGAGAACAGCTTGAACGCCACATCCCCGACAGCGAACACGCGCCCCTGGCCACCGGCCGCGACGAACTGCTCCGGACGAAGGTCCACGGCGGCTCCTTCGACGAGGACGCGCTCGCTCATGGCCCGCCCCAGCACAGCGCGGCTACGGCAACGTCGTCTTCGGGGTGAAGTCCGCGCGTGGGGGCCTCCTTGGCGAGGTATTTGCGAAGGCGCCGGGTGACGAACGCACCCCGTGGGCTTGGATACCGGAACAGCGCGGGCACGACCTCGGTCGTGGGGGCAAGCGTTTGCTCGACGTCTCGAAACGCACCGAGTCCATCACTGCCCACCAGAACGGACTGCCAATCCGCACGCGGAAAGATCCACGAGAGTCCAGAGCCCACGGGGATCGGCATCGGCGCGCGCTCGGTCGCGCTGACCGTGGGGGTGCCTAGTCCAGAGCTTTCATACGCTTGCTGCCGCAGCTCGCACAGCGCGTAGCTGGGGTACGGCGGCGCGCTTTGAGGATAGGAGACCTCGATGATGGTGAGCGCTCCATCGGGGCGCCGTGCAGCGACGACGCCGTCGCCGAACATGGTCACGGCGATGGCATCTTCGGTTGCTCGGGCAACGATGCACGTGGCGTCGAGGGCGGCTGGGCCGAGGCCGAGTGCGCTGCGCGCGGTCTCGGTCCGCTGCAGCCATGTCCCATCGGCCAGTGTGCCCGGCGTCGCCTGTAACGCTGCGTGCGCGACGAGCCGGGCGCCCACATCGGAGTCCGGGGCACCCGAGCATCCGTCGCAGACGACCGCGATGCCGGGACCGACGGTCGCGTAGTCCTGACAGACCGGGTGGGTGCGCCCTCGGGCGAAGTGTGCGTCGACATGCAACATGCTCAGAATCCGATCGGCGGTTGGGCTCCGGTTGCGAGCGCTTGGGACTGGACCGCGATGCTCTTGGATACGAAGTCTGCGAGCGAGGCCAGGGTGGCTGCGTCGGCCTTTTCGAGCTCCACGTAGCGGTCGAAGCCGGCTTGTTTGCGGAAGTCGTCCAGCATTTGCCCAAGCCCGTGGTCCTTCACGCCGACGCCAACGAGCACGGTCGTGAGCGAGGAGAGGTGGGCCAGCTTGCGTGCGCCCTCGATCGCCTTGCGGACTTCCTTCGGCGTGGACCGGCTCGCGTTCTCACAACCATCGGTCACCACGAATATGATCCCGTTGACGTCGAAGTCGTGGCCCTCGAGTTGGGCGCCATATGTGCAAAGGGACGCGACGGCTGTGTAGGCCGCATCGCAAAGCGCGGTGCTCCCCTGGGCTCGAATCGAGCCCTTGTAGTCTTTGGGCGAGCACGCGACGAGGGGCCGGTACCCGTGGACCTCGCGGACTTGATGGTTGAATGTCGTGAACCGGAGCATGAGGTTGTCCGAGCGCGGCGAGCTTCCGCAGGAGCGGACGACCTCTGCGACGCAGCGTTCGATGTCCTTCGCGAAGCCTCCAACGCTGCTGCTGCAGTCGGCGGCGAGAGCGACGAGCGTGTACTCGCTCGCACCCAGGTCGGTCGGACGCGCGGCGGAGAACGCATACGTCGAGCCGGGCATCGGGTGATTGTCCATGGCTGGGTTGTCGAATCGAGGCATCGTCTGGGTCCTTTCAGGCTGCGAGGGCGTCTTGGGTGGTGATGAGCTTCATGCCCTGGGCGGACAGGTCGCGCACGAAGGCGTCGGCCTCCGCTTCGAACCCGGGAACCGGGCTCGAGGCGTCGGTCAATAGGTGGATCTTCTGGATCAGCTCCGGCGCGCCAAACTGCTGCGCGATGTCGCGTACGGTGTTGGCCAGGCAGTGCGACAGGGCTTCCCCGGCCATCAAGATGACGTCGGCATCCTGCAACGTGGAGACGAAACCGCTGTTGAGTTGGGTTCCGGGGTCCTCGGGATCGGGCACCTCCGCCTGCACCCCGGAGAAGTGCTCCGTCCACGGGTTACTGCCCTTGGTAATGACGTCGACGACCGCGAATCGGTCCTCCCACGCGTGCAGGGCCGCGGCGAGTTTGGGTGCGATGCAGTGCCCCTCATCTCCGATCAGGCAGTGGTAGGGCCAGATCGTGTGGGGGTAGCGGCCGCGGGTTTCGAGCGCTTCGAGATACGCAAGCGACCGGTCATGCAGGGCAGGGCGCACGGTGGTCCAGCGGCCCTGGTTCAGGTCGTCGGCGGTGATGCGGGTGAACGGGTCGGGCCGCTGACCCGAAGCGCTGCGCCACCACATCGGATGGCTGATATCGACCTTGCGATGCGAGTCGAGCGTGACGTGAACGTCCTCGAGCTTGTCGCCGACACGGTCGAGCAGCGTGGCCAGGGCGTCGATATCGCGCTCGGCACCCGGCACGAAGAGCGCGCCCGAGGGGTCACAGAAGTCGTTTTGTGGATCGATGATGACGAGATGGGTCTTCATGGGAGTCGATTTCCTTCGATCCCATCGTGACTCCCATTTTAGGTTTATCAACCTTTTATTATGGTTTGCGTGCGCGCAATTGGCGCGGCGGAGGCGCGCCGGCTTCGATGCGCGTGCTCGCAGGTCGCTCCAAACCGGGTTTCATGCCCCGAATCCGATAGACGGAGCGGACGCTCTTCCGCTCGACCCAGGCCTGCATGTGGTCGCCGCGTTGCGCGATGTATTCGAACCCAGCGGGCTTCGCGGGCAGCGTACGCAACACGGTGGTCTCGTCATCCATCGGAAGTCCGGCGACGTTGTCGCGAAAGTCACGGCCGTACATGAAGTACTGCTCGATGTTGCTCAGGTACAGCACGCCGATCCGCGCCTGTGCCTGCTCGAGGGCTCGCGCCACCTCGGCGACGACTCCCGGCTCGGTGAAGTCGCCACGTTTGGTGACGACCCTTCCGGTCCGCGCGAGCGTTGCGACACGGCTGTACTGAGCATCGTCGTCGAGGATGCAGTCAACGCCCAGCTCTTCGAAGCGCTTCCGGGTCTTCGCGAGCGATGCCGCGACTTCGGGTCGAGCTCGGTCGTAGAGCGCGCGCAGTCGGACCCGCCGGGTGGGCTCGGGTGCCGCCACGGCGAGCAGGCGTTCCACGATCGGCTCGGCATCCTCGCCCCACAGGGCCTCGAACTCGGTCCCATCCTTCGCATGGGCGAGGAAGGCGATGTGAAGCGCATGTAGGTCGACGACGTCTTGGTCGAAGTCGACCAGCACCATGAACGACGGAGAGGCCCAGCCGGCGAGCAAGTAGTTTTGCGCCGCTCCGACCCCGACATAGACCCCGTCGTGGCCGGCGATGTCCTCTCGCAGAAGGTCGAGGCGGCGTTCGTTCGATACGAGGTAGTGGGTCTGTCTCTTATACACATCTCCGAGCCCACGAGACCTCTCTACATCTCGT
>CAJXVA010000594.1 GCA_913061055.1 uncultured Pseudomonadota bacterium | reverse complement strand
TATAAGAGACAGCCCCCGGGCCCCGGCTACGCCCCGCCGCAGGATCCGAACGCCGACCTGCGTGATCCCACCGTCGACCTCGAGCTTCGCGTGCTCAAGCTGGCCCGACTTCGCGGTGGAAAACTGACCGCCGCGTCGGCCGCAGCCGAGCTCGCCATTCCCGTCTCGGAGGCGGACGAGAAACTCACCGAGATCGCCAAGGCGGGCCACGCGAACGTCGACATCACCGAGGAGGGCGCGGTCGTCTACGACTTCCCTGCCCTTCGGGTCTAGTCTGAAAGGGGCCTTTCAAAAAGGCCCCTCCCGCTTCGGCCGGCAAAGCCGACCTTCGCTCCACCCCAAACGGTCGCCCTCTCGGGCTCGCCGCCTTCGCGTGCTCGAGTCGCGGGCGCGTGATCGTTCGGCCGGCGGCGGGCACCACCTGGGTATGCCCGCCCTGCACACGTTGGACGCTCGCGCCCTCCGACCCCTCCAAGAAGCCGTCGGGGCGGAAGATGGCGCGGCCGCCTTGAGATCCGTCGGCCTCTCATCCGCGACGCTGCAATTGGATCTTCGCCTCCCCAGCACGAAGACCGACGCACTGTGGCAAGCCGCCGTCGACCACTCGAACGCGGAGCTTCCGCTGCGCGTGGCCCAGGCCGTGAGCCCGGCCAGCTATGGCCATCTCACCTACCTCCTCGCCGCAGCCGCGACGGTCGGCGATGCGTTCCGCGGACTATGTCGCCACTACGGATCGTTGCTGGGCGACGCGACCGCACACCGGGTCGAGTCCAGCCCGCACCGTACACGTCTGAACATCGAGTCGTTTCACGCGCGTCCCGCCTGCGTGGACTTGTTCTCGGTTGCCGTGGTCGCAAGCTTCGTCTGGCAGCACGCAGGAGTTCGTCCTCGCCGTGCTTTCTTGGGCCCGGTCGTGGCGCCCGCGCAAGGCGGCAACGCTCGCGCGTGGCTGGGCTGCCCGACCGAAGTCGGTGTGGCGACGCTCGGGCTCGAGTACGAAGCCGACGACCTGCGGGCCCCACTTCGCACCGCCGATGCCCAGCTGCAGAACCTCCTCGAAGACCATGCGCGCTGGCGTGGCCGATCGGAGACGACGATGCAGGCTCGGGTCGAAGCCACGATCTCCGTGCTTGGCGCGACCGCGGGACTCCCATGCACCGACGTCGCGTCCGCCCTCGGGCTCAGCGCGCGCACGCTCAGACGCCGGCTCGCGGCCGAACAGTGCTCCTTCCAGTCGGTGCTCGATGACACTCTGCGCCGCACCGCCCTCCTGCTCCTCGAAGACAACTCGGTCGAGGACACAGCAGCGGAGCTCGGCTACTCCGATGGCTCGGCCTTTCGCCGGGCCCACAGGCGGTGGTTCGGGAACTCGCCGCGGGCCTTCAGCCTTGCGGCATCGCGATCTCGTTGAGATCGATCGCGACCCCGGCAACATCATCGCCGTCGATGCCCACCTCGATGCAGGTCAGGATCCCGTCGCCGACCCCCTCCGCCAAAACCGGGTCCCCGTCGTCGGGCAGAGGGTTCTTCGGATCCAGGTTGCCGTCATCGTCGAGGAACGAGACGAGGAACACTGGGCCCTCCGGCAACGATTCGATCGCGAAGTCGACGGCCGAGTCTCTCGCAGACAGGTCGGCGTTCGGGAGGATCGCCGCACCCAGCACGACCGGCGCTTGCAGGGTGCACTCCGCGAACGCCCCGACGACCAACGTCCCCACGCCATCACCCTCTTTCGGCAGCACCGCACTGCGCGTGACGCTTCCAGACACCGCGTAGGCAGCCGCCTCGGTGTCCGTCCCCTCGGACGTGCTGCCCGCGCTCGTGGAGTCGGAGGTTTCCGCCGCTGTGGTCATGGATCCGGTGCTCGAGGCGTCGGTCGTGCTCGTCGACTCCGCCGCTGTGCCGGAGGATGCCCCTTGTGTTGCTGCGTCTGTGGTCGACGACGTCGAGGATGTCGAGGCGCTCATCGGATCGTCGTCATCGTCGCCGTCCATGGGGCAGCCGGCGAGCACGCTGCCCGCCAGGGCGCAGAGCGTCACATCGAAGAACCAGGTCCATGTTGTTTTCATGGTCCCAGGATGAGCGGGGACACTTAAGCCGACACGGACCGTCGCGGCCATTGCGGTGGCCACTTCGGTCCGGTGTCTTGTGGGGGTCTTCTTCGCGCCCCCGCGATTCGCAAGCGAATCGCTTGGCCTACGCGTCGAAGCCGTCGAGACAGCTGGTCAGCGCTTCGGTCTGCTTCCAGCCACAGCCGCCATCGTCGGCGAAGTGGCCGCACTCGGCGTCGTCGAAGCAGGCGAACTGAGGCAGGGCGACGCAGGGCGAGAACATCGGCTCGGCGGCGCAGATCTCCGAGTTGCAGCCACTGACGACGCAGGGCTCGGGCTCGGGCTCGGCACAGGAGCAGACCTCGCAGCCGTCTTCGTCGAGCGCGAAGCCGTCCTCGCAGAACAGCTCGCACAACACCGGAGCACACTCGTCGGGCTCGTCGAGAACGCAAACGCCACCACAGTCGGCCCCGCCAAGCTCGGGATCACAACCGTCGGTGGGGTCGTTGACGCAGATCTGGCCGTCGGGGCATTGGATGCCCGCGATGCCTCCACAGAAGCCACCCGGAGCAGGAGGCTCGCACTCGCCTTCGTAACCGACGCCGGTGCCGGCGGATGCCGCGAAGCAGCTGTTGGAGTAGGTGTTGCCGTCGCAGCCGCAGACCGGCGCGTAGAGCTCGATGCAGGCTTCGGGGCGGGGCTCGCAGGTGGAGGACGCGTCGGCAGCACCGCAGTACTGGCCGGCCTCGTACGCGCAGTATTCGTCGTCGGAGCAGGTGTTTCCAAGGAAGCCACCGCAGGGCTCGCCTTCGGGCTCCGGCTCTTCGATGCCGCACACGGAGTCGACATCGCTGCAGCAGTCACCGTAGGCAACGCAGAGATCGTCGCACCAGCAGTTGCCCTGTCCGTGACCACCGCACAGGTCATTGCCGTTGGGCAGCTCGCAGCTGCCGACCAGGTCGGCTTTGCCCAAGCCACCGCGGTCGTCGTCCGCGGTCGCGCCGCCTTCGCCGGTCGTCGGCGCGGTGTCGCATCCACCGAGGAGGGAGAAACCGAGGGTCAGGAGCAGCGCGCGAACTCGCATGGTGGCGCGGAAGTGCAACCTTGGCGCCAAGATGTAGACGCTAGGCATACATCAGTCCACCCCCCTGGTTTCACGCACTTACAGGAGGTCGCCGGGCTGGCTCAGGACCGGATCAGGCGGCGACGACCGTTGCTGGCCACGACAGTTGCCATACGGCCAAGCTCACGGGGTCGCGCAGGACTTGGGATCGTCCAACCGGAGATCGACGGCACCGTCGACCTCAACGTCGTCCCACGTGGCGCCAAACCGTCGGCTGACCAGCCGCATCCGCTCGCGAACCTTGCGACCCATGTACCCCGCCGCAGGCACCGGATGCTGCACCGGGATGCGCTTGACGTAGGCGGGGTGGAACCGGACCTCGTCTCGGCAACCATCGGCCCGCATCGTGACGCGAAGGACTCCGGTGAGTCGAGCGGGGTCGTTGGTGTTCTCGAACAAGAAGTTGCCCATCGAGTAGGCGATGAGGCCCTCGCCGTAGACCTCGACGCCCTGAAGCACGTGCGGGTGGTGAGCGATCACGAGGTCGGCTCCCGCGTCGATCAACGCATGGGCGGCGTTCTTCTGCGCACCGCTGGGCCCGTCCTCGTACTCCTCCCCCCAGTGCACGAAGCCGACCAACACATCGTACTCGCCGCGCGCCGCCTCCATGACCGGAGCGACCGTACCGGCCACCTCCCGGGCGCTGAGGAACGGCAGGGTCGGCGTGTCATCGCGTTGGGGTGCGTTGCTCCGGTTGGTGAACGCGAGCACACCGATCCGCCATCCCTTGGCCTCGACCGGCTGGACGCGAAACACCTCGGGATCGTTCGTCGCGCCTCCCAGCGGGACGATGCCCAGCTCCTCCAGAATCTTGGGCGTCTCCTCCACCCCCGTGCGGCGTTGGTCGTACCAATGGTTGTTGGCCAGGCTGACCGCGTCGAAGCCTCCATCGACCAAGAGCTTGGCGTGGTCCTTCGACGCACCAAACGCGAACTTGGATCCGATGGGCGAGGTCTCGGGTAGGTCGTAGACCAACGGGGTCTCGAGGTTGCCGATCAAGACGTCGCTGTCCAAGGCGCCTTGCATCGCTTCGAAGACCGCGTAGCCGTCTTCGGGGATCGGGTCGAAGCCCGTCTCGCGATAGCGGCCGAAGATGATGTCGCCGACGAAGGTCATCGTCAGCGACTCCGCCTTGGGTGGCTTGGCCGGTGCGGCGGGCTCGGGTGCGGGTTTGACCGGCGGCTCAGCCGTGGCGATCGGTTGCGGCGCGGCCTCGGGCTGCGCCACAGATCTGGCCACAGAGTTGGCCACAGAGTTGGCCACAGGTTTGGGGGCCGCTGCAGCCTCGACGGCGGGGCCGTCCGGTGGCGGATGCGAGCACCCGATCCACGCGGTGACGGCTGGGAGAATCAGGAGGGGAAAGCGCGTGAACACTGGTCGAGAAGCCATGCAAACTCTCCTCCGTCGCGGGTGATCAGCACGGCCACACACGCAGCGGCAGCCGAAGAGGTTTCAGACTCGCACGCGGCCTGGTCGGCTTCACGCGTGGCTTCGAGCAGGGTCACCGAACGAGCGCCGTCGCCATCGACCCGGCGGTACATCGAGATCACCGCGTCGAACATGGTGTTGCACGCGGCCTTGGGACTGGGCAGCGGACTGGGAAGCGTGCCCTCGACGCTCTGACGGATTTCCTCCGCCTCGGCGTTGTAGTCGGGCTGAGCTTCGACACCCTTGACCTGGTTGCCGACGCGGATCGAACCGACCCCTGGCTTGGAGGGTGTCGCGGCACCGGGACCGCCACCGGAGCCAGGATCCTTCGCGCAGGCGAACGCAAGGGCGGGCACGAGCAAGAGCAGACGAGACATGGGAACGAGCGCCAGGGTCACGGCGGCTTCAGGGAGCTCACCCTTTCGGGGAGAGCGTCTTCTTCTTGCCCTTCTTCTTCTTGCCCTTCTTCTTCTTGCCCTTCTTCTTGCCCTTCTTCTTGGCGGTCGTGTTGTCGCGGGGAGGCTTGGACGGCGTCAGCGAGCCTTTGTCGGAGCCACCAGAATCGCCGCCGGAATCACCGCCCGAGGGTTTCGAGCCTCCGCCCGAGGGTTTCGAGCCGCCGCCTGAGGGTTTCGAACCTCCACCGGAGGGCTTCGAGCCTCCACCGGACGGCTTCGAACCTCCGCCCGAGGGTTTCGTGCCGCCTCCGGATGGCTTCGAGCCTCCGCCTTCGTCGCCGCCTTCATCCCCAGCCTCATCGCCGCCTTCGGCTGCACCGCCCTCGGCTGCACCGCCTTCGGCCGCGCCACCTTCGGCCGCACCACCTTCGGCTGCACCACCTTCGGCTGCACCACCTTCGGCTGCACCACCTTCGGCGCCGGCCACGACGGCACCGCCTTCGGCAGTCTCGCCGGCTTCGTCGCCGGCTTCGTCGCCGGAGCCGACATCGGGCAGCAGCGCCGCTTCGGCAGCCTCGGCCGCCTTCGCAGCTTCTTCCGCAGCCTTGGCGTCCGCCTGTTGCTCTTCGGCTTTCGCGGCCGCGCTGGCCGCGACGGCCTTGGCGTCGGGCTCTTGCATCGCGGCGTAGGCGAAGTAGCCGCCACCGGCGACTACGGCCAACGCGACCAGGGCGATGACCAGGAAGCCACCCTTGCCCGATCCCATGTTGCTGTCGGGACGCGACTCGGCATCATCGCCAAAGGCTCCCCACTCGCCGCCACTGGCCATCGTCGGCGATGCACCAGGAGGCGCGCCCGACAGTTCAGAGGAGAAGGTCGGCCCGGCTCCGGCACCCGCCGCACCCAGAACCATGACGTCTTCGCTCTTGCTCGACGGCGCGGGCACCGGGACGGCGGCCGCTGCCGGGGCGAGAGGCGGAGCGGGAGCGGGAGCGGGTGTGCCCGGAGGCTGTCTCT
>CAJXVA010000593.1 GCA_913061055.1 uncultured Pseudomonadota bacterium | reverse complement strand
TAGACCCTATGGAACGACCGGCTCTCCTTCGAGGGATTTCTCTCTCGGAGGAGAGAGCCGACAATGGTCGGTGTCATGAAGACCGCGGGTTGGGCAAGCCCAGAGCCGCACACGAAAGGAGCCGGTCATGGAGAAGAATAACAGCATGTGGGTGGGCTTGGATGCCCACAAGAAGTCGATCAACGTCGCGGCGTACCGCGGCGTCGAGTTGGTGCTTGAGGTTGTCGTCGCCAACGAACCGCGAGCCGTCCGACGTCTGAGCAAGAGGCTTGTGAAACTCGCGGCCGGCGGGGAGGTCCGCTGCTGCTACGAGGCAGGGCCGTGTGGGTTCATTCTCAAGCGCCAGCTTGAAGACGCCGCGCCCTTGGTATGCGAGGTCATCGCTCCGTCCTTGATTCCGGTCAAGCCCGGAGACCGTGTGAAGACAGACCGGCGGGATGCGCTGAAGCTTGCGCAGCTGCTCCAAGCCGGGCTTCTGACGGAGGTCCAGCTACCCACAGAAGAGGAGGAGTCTGCTCGCGATCTCGTCCGGTGTCGGGAAGACATCAAGGAGGAGCAGACGCGAGCCCGCCATCAGCTCGGGAAGTGGCTCCTTCGCCGCGGCTTCCGGTACACGGCTGGGAAGAAGGCGTGGACCCAAGCACATGCCCAGTGGCTGAAGTCGCTCGAGTTCGAGCACGCAACTGATCGGCTCACACATCGCGCGTACACAGAGCGCCTCGATGCTGTCGGTCGTCAGCTGACCGACGTTGACGCTGAGATCCTGAAACTCTCTGAGGGAAAGAGATACGCGGCCCCCGTCGGGAAGCTCCGCTGTTTCTACGGCATCGACACAACGACGGCGATGACCATCGCGACGGAGTTGCACGGCAACATGGCCCGCTTCCCCTCGGCGCCGCAGCTCATGTCCTACATCGGCGTCGTTCCGAGCGAATACTCGAGCTCGGATAGGACGCGGCGAGGTGCGATCACGAAGACCGGGAACGCTCATCTACGACGAGTCCTCGTCGAGGCCGCGTGGCACTACCGACATCGCCCCGCGGTCGGCAAGAAACTCGTCGAGCGTCGTCTCGGACAGCCGACTTCCGCGATCCGGATCGCAGACAAGGCGCACCACAGACTCCACCGCCGCTATCGGCGGATGACGGAGGCAGGAAAGCCGGCCAACAAGGCCGTTGTGGCGGTTGCAAGGGAGCTCGCCGGTTTCATCTGGGCGGCGTTGAAAGAGGACGCGGCCTAGGGTTTTGGGTTCGAGAACCGAAGCTGAGGGACGAGTGGGCACGAACGGAAAACCCGCGACGCTAGCTATGCGAACAGCCGTCTTTGACGCCTGTACTCGCGATTCTAGACAGCGGCACTTCCAGGCGAAGCACGGTCATGCGGCGCTGCGACGGACTTCCGTCGTAATCCGCGAATATCAGAGTGACTCGTCGTCGAAGAGACCCATCTCGTCCCTCGCCTTCGGGGCTCGAGCCGGACCCTGTCCCAGCCCCCGAACAACGAGGTTGACAGGGGGTCGTTCCATATCAGCTAGGGCTCGGGAGCGATGGCAGGGTCGACCCCGTCTCCCGAAGGCTCGAGCCACGCCAACACAACCTCGACGTCACGTTCACTCTCCTGCACGAGAACTTGAAATCGTCGGGTCTCGGGCGGATCCAAGGGGGGTTGATAAAGCTCCTCCACAGCGCCGATCGGCGTCGAGTGCCGTCCCGAGACCAAGACCCTTACGTCTGCGCCGTCGATCCGGAGCGCCGTCTCGATGAAAATCGACCTCGGATGACGAGGAAGCAGCGCAGACTTCATCATCTCTTCCGTCGTGCGCGGGGGAACGAAGACGAAGGTCATCTCGTGGACTCCGACCGAGGATTGCGGCCGGGAAAATGGGATGTCGACCCCGACCAGCGCTGCGCCCTTCACCGGAAGGGAGGCCGCCAGAGCCCGCGCGATTTCACGATTGGAAGCCGGCGCTGTGCTTGAAACCCAGCACAACGGCGAGTCGCCGCAAGGCTCGTAGGAACGACCGGACGGGCCGTCGATGTCGCGGATGAACAGGCCCTCAGGCACATCGCACGGGCGTGCAGCGCTCCGTTCGAAGGGCGTGCGCTCGAACAAGACAAAGGGCCGGTCAGGCTCGATCATCGCGTTGATCGGGTGCAGGCGGCCACCGTGCTGCCATGCGAGGGTCGCCGCGGGCGGACCGTGGAACGTGTGCAGCACGTCGAAGACGGTTGTCGTACCGACCGCGGCCTCGGTCGTTCGGACCAGATGGATCTGCGCCATCGTGGACGCGAGACCTAGGGAGTCATCTCGGAACGGGTTCAGTTGCGCAACAACGGGTTGCTGGAAGCGACAGCTGTCGTATTTGGGATCGTCATCCACCACGATCGCTTCGGGCTTCGGCCTCGGCGGCGCTTCCTTGTGTGGAGTCGAAGCCGGTGCACATCCAATGACGGCGGCGAGGTAGGTGGCAAGATGCATGGCCGTTCGATTCATCGTGCGTCCGCGGACTCCGACAACAATCTAGCAGTCGAGCGGACCGGCGCAGAACGCGCCTTCAACCTGAGTCCAATGCTCCCGGCTGATTTTCAATCGGGAACGTTTCGTTCTTGCTGTGCGCCCGCTGCAGTGGGCGCATGAAGGTCACGCGCTTCGTCACGACGCCGGAGGACATCGCGGCCGAACTCAGGGTGCCAGGCCTTTTCGTCCAGAAATACACGCTAAGGCTCGGCGGCGATCGGGGATAACCGCCGCCAGGCTATCCACGAAGGGCTCCAGCGCATGGTCTTCGGCCCGCGTCGACGAGCGGTTTAAACAAGGTCGTGGCGCGCGATCGGGCTGCCGACGACGGGCCCGACTTGCACAACTGTACGTTTTCGCAACGACTCGCCCGGCCTCCGGGTTTCAACGGCTTACGCGTTGCAGAACCGTGTTGCGCAGTCGAGGTCGAGAGCAACGGGTTTTTGCACGTCTCGCCGCAGACCGCTTAGCGTGTATTTCTACGCGACCCGGCCTGGCACCCTTATATGAGAGCTGCAATCTGCCTGGCACCCTGCTGTGGGCGGTCAGGCCGAGCGCTTCGGTTCGAGCCTTGGCGTGGAGGCCAGTCTTGACCCCTGGCCAAAAAACCCGGTGCGGCGGACCGCCGGAAGGCCGGAAACGGGGAACTCGGCGTGCAGGAGGGTCGTTTCGAGCCTCTCGCGAGGGGGCCAAAACGGAGCTTTTTGCCCGCTCGTGTAGGGAACCTGGCGCCACTTAGCGCCGTCCACCGTTCCGATGTTCCCCATGCCCCAACCCTGTCTCATTTTCGTTGACACGTACCGCATCGGAGCGAAGCTGCTGAGCTGAGCGCACGCTGCCTACCGTTCTTCAGCCGCGGCTGCGGCTCGCCGACAGCCGCGCTCTCGGGTGCGTTCAACAACCTGTTCAAGATCTTCGTAGGGCTCGGCTCCCCCTTCGAGTCCGTCGAGCGCCCGTTCGTATCGTTTCCACAGCGAGTCCGCATCAGCCGAACGAGCGTATGCCTCCGCGAAACAGCCCAAATCACCAACGTACTTCGGACCGCGGACCTGCCAAAACGTGAACCCGAGCGAGTCGACGAGCTTGAATCGAGCTTGGTCCTTTGGAATTGCCCCGAAAAAGTGGACGGTTTTCAGGCGGCGATTCTCGCGGCTTGATCGGGTCCCAAAATCTGGACAGTTTGAAGCTTCCTTTTTCAACGTCGATCACGCGCTCTCCCTGAGCAGGTCGGCGATGAACTGGGCTGGGGCGAGACCACCTAAACCAGAGTGCGGTCTGGCTTTGTTGTAGTCAACGCGCCATTCTTCGATCGTCTCGCACGCGTCCTCGAGCGACGTGAACATTGAGACCGCCAGGCACTCGTCACGGAGCTTGCCGTTGAAGCTCTCGATGAAGCCGTTCTCTGTCGGCCGTCCTGGCGGGATGAAGTCGAGTCGAATTCGGCGCGCGTACGCCCACGTCTCGAACACGAGCGACGTGAATTCTGTTCCGTTGTCGAGCCTGATCACGGAGGGCTTTCCGGCGGCCGCGATCGCGTTGTCCAGAGCATCGACGACCGCTCGTGCGGGCAGTCGGGCGGCGACCTTGATGGTTGGGCAAAGCCGCGTGAAGTTGTCGACGATCGTCAACGCCCGAAACCTTCGACCGTCGTCGACCTCGTCGCTGACGAAGTCGATGCTCCAACATTCGTTCGGTGCGTTGGCGGGCGCCGGTGTCACGCGTACCCTTGGCGCCAGCTTTCTTCGCTTCCGAACCCGCAGATTCAGGCCTTCAAGTCGATACAGGCGATCCACTCGCTTCACGCCAACCAACCATCCTTCGCGCCGCAGCAGAATGTGGAGCCTTCGATATCCGAACCTCGGGCGCAGCTCCGCCAGCTCGCGGAGCCGCCGCGTCAAGGCCTCCTGCGGGTCCTTGACGCTGCGAGTGTAGTAGGTGCTTCGCTGGAGCTCGAACAGCCTGCACGCGCGCTGGATGCTGATCGGGTACCGACCCCGACTCTTGTTCACCAGCTCGCGCTTGCGCGCAGGCGTCAGAGCTTTTTTGCGAGCGCGTCCTTGAGGATCTGACGGTCCAAGCTCAAGTCCGCAACCAGCGTCTTGAGCTTGTTGTTCTCTTCCTTGAGCTGCCGCAACTCGCGGAGCTCGGTTGAGCTCATCCCCCCGAACTTCTTCCGCCAGTTGTAAAATGTCTTCGTCGAGATCCCGTACTTGCGGCAGAGTTCCCTGACCGGGATCCCGGCCTCCACCTGCTGAATCGCGAACGTGATCTGCTCCTCGCTGAACTTGGACCTCTTCATCTTCTGCTCCTCCATTTTGCAAAATTCGGAAGCTCAAAACTGTCCAAAATTTCGGGAGCAGATCAGGCGTTCCGGGCGGGGCTCGAGGCAGCTCGGGCCGACGGGCGAATCGGGGGCTGGCCATACGAACTCAACCCCATCCGGCGCAAGGAGACGGCCAAGCAAAAAGGGTTCGTTCTGGAAAGAAGACCTCGGCCCAGGCTGCCCCGCCTCTTCGACGTCTACCCCTCCACGAGCAGCCGGATCATCGCTGCAGCGGACTGATCCTTAGAGTGCATTTTTACACGAAAAGGCCTGGCACCCTGAGACGAGTGACAGGCACGCGGGCGGTGCCCACCGGAGCCGCGCTGAGGACAGAACCGGGCGCGCCGAGGGCCGGATGGGCGTCTGAGGGACGCTCGAGGAGTTCCGTGGTGTGCCAATGCGCGTACGGACGTACGGATGCCGACGCGCTCGCGGTGAGCGAGGGCGTGATAGGGGGCCAGAGCTCAAGAGCTCAGGCCAGAAAACAACATCAGCTGTCCGCGAGGTGAGGGTCGCGGTGGGGGCCGAGCGGCATGCAGCGCTTCGGCTATTTCATCGGGGCTGCTCACCGCACGGACCACCCGCATCGGGCCCTGGCACCGCTGGCAAACCGAGACGTCGAACCGGAAGACCCGGGCGAGCAGGCTCATCCAGGAGAGCCGATGCGGCGCAACATCGAGCAGCTGTTTGTCGAGCGCGGGCCCGGTGTTGGCCGCGAGCTCGAGCTGGCCTTGCGGGACAAACAACGAGAGCTGCTTGGGCGGGATGTTCGTGGCCTCCGGCGTGGGGACGACGCGAGCGCGCAGGGCGTGCCGGGGCGCGAGAACGCCGTAGTACCGGACGGTGTGGGCACCCGGCGGAGGGACCAGGGCACACAGCCGAGCCAAGAAACGCTCCGGGCTCATCTGGGCATAGGTGGCTCCATTTCGGCTGGGCTTCTTGAAGTGCACGCGGACCTGTCCGTCGGCGGTGCGCTGCACGGCACCCAGCGCAAACGGGGGACGCAGCAGATAGCGACAGACGCGTTCGAGACGCTTTCGGTCGCGACCATCGACCCAGACGGCGGCATGAAGCTGCATACCGAAGCCCGAGACAAGCATCGGTTCGACGGCACAGGGCAGGGTGCGCGCGGGCCCCGGGCCAAGCCCGGATAACCCAAGCTGGACGCATGCCGCGACGCCATCCTC
>CAJXVA010000592.1 GCA_913061055.1 uncultured Pseudomonadota bacterium | reverse complement strand
GAGATGTAGAGAGGTCTCGTGGGCTCGGAGATGTGTATAAGAGACAGGGTCTGGCACCGCCCGTCGGGGCAAGCGCGACACAGCACCGAGAGACCTCACATTGAGTGTCATGACGGCGTACGGCGCACTGGTGGGCGTGCACATCACGGCGGGGGCCACCGGTCTGGTCTCGATGCTCGGCGCCCTGGTCGCCCCGAAGGGCTCAGCTTCCCACCGCCGCGTGGGTTGGGTGTTTGCGCTCGCGATGGCGACGACCTCCGCAACCGGGCTCGCCGTCGCGCTGAGTTGGATCGCAGTCCCGGGCTTGGTGAAGACACTTCCTGCCGACCCCGCACTCGCGGCCGGCGCTGTGAAGCAGTTGCGAGCTGCAGGGTTCTTCTTCCTCGTGCTCTCGCTGGTGACCGCACAAGCGATCGCCTTCGGTCTGCTCGCATCTCGCCACCGTCGTGCCGACCCCAGCAAACATCCGCTCGGACGCGGCATCTCGACCGTCCTCGGACTCGCTGCGCTCGCGGCCCTCGGTGTCTGCATCACCGACTTCGATCCCTTTCTCGCCGTCGGCGGTGGGCTCGGGCTCATCAATGCGGTCCGGTCGCTCCGCCCATCCCGCGTCCCGATCCCATGGCTGCGCACGCACATCCAAGCCATGCTCGGAGGCTGCACCGCTGCAACGACCGCGTTCACCGTACAGCTGTCCTCCCGGCTGACCACCGAGTCCATCGCGATGGCCTTCGCGTGGACGGTCCCGGTCGCCCTGGGCATGATCGCGAGCTCGGTGTGGACCCGGAAGCTCCGCACCCGCAAGATGGTCCTCGATGCCGCCTGAGCGATCGCACTCGCGCGCCCGAGCGTTCCTCGGTGGCCTCGGGCTGCACCTGCTGATCGCCGGTGCCATGTCCGCGTTCATGATCGGCACCCGATGGACGTGGAACGAACTGCTGATCACGATGACGGCCAACCTGGCGTTCTCGGTTTGCATTGGCACGGTGACCTCCCTGACGTTCGGGCGGATCCTGCGGAGGTTCACGCTGACCGGGTGGTGGGGGATCGTCGTCCGGACGCTCGCGTTTGCGATCTCGGTGGCGGTGGGTGTCGAGCTCGCCCTCTTGCTGCTCCGGGTGATGTCACTCGAACTCCACAGCTCTCGCGCGATCGTGTGGCGCTTTGCCGGCGTCGTAACCCTCGTGGTTCTCATCGTGAGCGTGGCGTTCGAACGCCTCCGGGCACACGCGCGCGCGGTCGAGCTTCGAGAGGAACAGGCCCGTCGCGAGCTGCTTGAAGCCCAGCTTTCCAACTTGCGAGCTCGGCTGAATCCACACTTCCTGTTCAACAGTCTCAACACCCTCGCCGGCTTGATCGAGGAGGACCCCCCGGCGGCCGTCGACGCGCTACAGCGGCTGTGCGAGCTGCTTCGCCATGCTCTCGAAAGCACGGAGGCGCGGAGAACTCCGCTGCGCACCGAGCTCTCTGCGCTCTCGGACTACTTGGAGATGGAGAGGCTTCGGTTCGGCGACCGACTCCGATGGACCGTGGAGGTCGATGACGAGCTGCAAGACGCGAAGGTCCCCACCCTGCTCCTGCAACCGATGGTCGAGAACGCGGTCAAGTACGCCGTCGCGCCGCGACGAACTGGCGGCTCGATCCAGGTCCGTGGGTACGCCCAGGATGCTCGGCTGCACCTCGAGGTGACCGACGATGGTCCCGGGACGACCGAAACCGGCGGCACACAGCTCGGAGAGAAGACCCTGCGCGAACGCCTGCAGCTGGAGTACGGCTCGGGAGCCACGGTGTCCGCCGGACCGCGCTCCGAGGGCGGCTATCGTGTCGCGGTGTCGCTGCCGCACGAGGAGGCCGTCCGATGAAGGTGATGATCGTTGACGACGAACCCCTGGCCCGGCGCCGGCTGGAGCGCATGCTGAAGGCCCTGCAGGACATCGAGGTCGTAGGGACGGCCAGCGATGGCGCAGAGGCCCGCGACCGACTCCCCGCGCTCGCACCCGATGCCGTCCTGCTCGACATCGACATGCCCGAGTGTGATGGCCTCACGCTCGCCGCCACGACCAAGCTTCCGGCCGTCATCTTCGTGACGGCACATCGCGAACACGCGCTCGAAGCGTTCGGCCTGGACGCCGTCGACTATCTCCTCAAGCCGGTGAGCCAAGAACGGCTTCGGCAAGCGCTCGACCGCGCGCGAAGCCGGCGCCGTGATGTTCCCGAACGCATCGTCGCCACGCCGAAGGACCGCAGCCGGCCCCCCAGGCTCACGGCGCGGACCGGGGACACCTTGCATGTGTTCGACGCCACGACTGTGCAGCGACTCCACGCCCGAGACAAGGTCACCCTGTTTTGGGTCGACGGGGACGAGTACATCCTGGACGACTCCCTGGCCGAGATGGAACGACGACTGGCAGGATGGGACTTCGTCCGGGTGCACCGAGCCGAGCTGGTCAACCTGGACGCCGTCGTATCGGTGCGGATCGGCGCGGGGGAGAGCAGCGTGAACCTCCGCGACGGGTCCCAGGTCCCGGTGAGTCGGCGGCTACTCCCCGAACTGAAGCGACGCCTTCGCGGAGACTCCTAGTAGCGGCTACGTGTCGCGGGTGTTGGCTTCGATCCGGCGCAGCAACTCGAGCATCTCCGAAGACTGACCGCCTTCGATCTGGCGATACGGGCGACCGGGCTCGTCGAGGGCCTCCTGCTCCTTGCCTTCGCGCCGGTTCACCCGGTGAACCTGATCCAGGATCTTCTGCTGCAACACCGCAGGGTTCTCAAACGCCCGCATGTTCGCCCCCGACAACGCCTCGCCTGTCATGTCGCGAACGACAACCGTTCGCATCCCCATCAGCTTCTCGAGCCAGTCGCACGAGATCGCCACATCGCTCACCCGCTCCAGCGGGATCGAGCGCGCACGAAAACCGATGATGCCCGTGGTGACGACCACCCTCGAGTTGGTCAGCCAATAGCGATGCTTCTTCACGTAGGCCCGCACGATGAAGTAGGCCAGCGGGAGTCCGAGCAAGCCGAACAAGGTGAAGAACATGACCAACAGCGCGGTCAGCATGAAGTAGCGCTGCAGCGGTGCCGCCTGGGGCCGACCCTGCAACAGGACCTCCTCGCCCTCCATCAAGGAGAGGCCAAACTCTTCGTCGAGAATCGCGGGGGTGGCGGGCGTGGCCTTCGCAGGAAGATTCGTCATCGATCAAGGGAGGCTAACCGGGCCATGGCGCAAATTGTTCCGCGGCGTCACGCAAGACCGCGCTCGCGCCGGGCGTGCAGGCAGTCCGAGTCCCCCGCCTTCAGATTCCTGCAGGGATCCGGGCGATGCGCATAGACGACGCACCGAACGTGCTCGCCCAGCGATCCTTGAAGGGCTGCGCAGCGATCTCCCGCCATCCGTAGATGCGGCCGGCCGTCCGCGTCCCGAGAGACGTACCTGCGCTTGAGGCTAGGGTCCCGGACCAACTTGGACCGGGGATCGTCGATCTCGACGTATGCGGTGAACCCTCGGTCCACATTGGACTGTGGATTGAAGCAGCAGGCTCCGCAGGCCCCGCAATCGAGCTCCATACCGGCAACCATACTCGCACGGCCCGGCGCGAACGCAGGCTCCCCCTGCGCCACCGCGGCCGTGCAGCCATTTTCACGGGAAAACACACCGCGCGACGCCGCACATCGGTCCCCTGGCTTGGGAAAAAAAATGGCGCAAGCCGCCCGGTCCGCCTACCTTTGCCGGCATCGACGTCGCACTCCAACAAGGCTCCAGAGCCCTCGCGGAAGAGATCGCCGCGCTGATCGAGTCGCTCGACTTCGACGCCCTCGTTCCGGAGGTCGTTCACGCTCAAGTCGAGTCACTGAGTCGTCGGCTCAAGTCCATGACGCGTCGTGCCGCGGCCGATGAGGATCTCACCGAACTCATCGAGACGCTCAAGGCCACGCTCGCCGAATACACACCCGACGCCAACACGTGGGAGGCCCTGCGGTCCGATCTCACCGAGGCGTACGAAGGCCTGACCTCCATCCTGACGGCCGACGACCCGGAGAAGCCGGCGCGGCCGATCAACTACACCCGCTCGGTCTTCCACGCCGGGTGCGGGGTCGTGTCGCTGATCCTGGCGCTCGTCCTCTTGCCGCTTCACCAGCTCGTCTGGGTTGCCGGTGCGTTTGCTGCGTGGGGCTGGTCGGCCGAGATTGCACGGCGCGTTTCACCGCGCGCCAACGCCATCCTCATGCGGGGCTTCAAACACGTCGCGCACCCCTCCGAGTGGAACCGGGTCAACTCCGCCACCTGGTACACCAGCGCGCTCTTCGGACTCACCCTCACCGGGTCGGTGTCCCTGATGGTCGTTCCGGTCGCCGTCCTCGCATTCGGCGATCCGGCCGCGGGCATTCTCGGCCGCAAGTTCGGTCGCACGCCGCTCGTCAACGGACGCTCCCTCGAGGGCACCAGCGCCTTCGTGTTGGTCGGCACCCTCGCAGGTTCGGTGGCGCTGACTCTGGCCCGCCCCGAGCTTGGCCTGCTTCCCGTGGTGGTCGTCTCGTTCGTCGCGGGTCTATGTGGAGCCCTCGCGGAGCTCTTCAGCCGCAGCATCGACGACAACCTGTCGGTCCCGGTCGCGGCACTTGGCGGCACCTTCGTCGCACTGCAGCTGTTCGGCATCGCGCTGTAGCTCTCCCCAACGCCGAACCCGCGACCGATGTTGGTCGTGCGTCGCCTGGTAGGTCTCTGGGTGAGCCCGACTAGAGGTCCTCGACGTCCGCGGGGGTGAACGTAGCCTCTGGGGTCAGCTGAGACTCGTAGAGCGTCTCGACCCAAACGTCGTTGGCGGCATCATCCCCGGCACCCCGGCGCCAACGGAGTTCATCGATGCGCCCATCGAGGAGTCGGCTTTCCCATCCAGGAGCGAAAGGGTCGGAATAGCCCCCGATCGAGATGTCGGTCAGCACGTGGTTCATCCCTGGAGTCGTGGAGGCCCCCGTACCCGAACCATCGATGTAGAACCGGATGTTTGAGCCCGTGTAGAGAAACGCGTAGTGATGCCAGTCGCCGGCCGCTCGGAGGACGAACCCCGCGTTGGCCGCCGGGCTGCCGTTGCTCATGTCGTCGTGCACCCGCCCCTCCGCCCGCACCGGTGTGAACCCCATCACCCACTCGGCGTCTAACCACGTATCCCCGAACCGGTCCCCGCGCGCGATGATGGGACTTCCGTCGGCCTGGTAACTGCTCGCTTCGACCCAGGCCGAGACGAGGAACGTGTCGTCCTTGAGGCCGCCGGGGAGAGAGGCCTCAAGCCGCTGCGACTCGCCATCAAACCGTAGCGACTCACCGGTGATCCCGAGTCCCACGGTGAGCGGGCCGCCAGGACCATCGACTTGCACCGCATCTGCCGAGCCGGTGGCGTCTGGCGTACTCCCCCCATCGATGAACTCGTCCATGTGCCAGACCGCGACGTGTCGATCCCACGGGCTGTCGCTCGGAACCTCCGGCGCGGTGAACCCGAAGTAGAGGAAGACCAGCGTGGCCTCGTCACTCTTCCACTCCGGAATCTGAACCCAGGCGGCCAGTTCCCCCGTCTCGGGGTCGAGGAGCATCACCTCGGCGTTGATGCGCATGTTCGTTCTGGCATCCACGAACGCGAGCTGTGATGGCTCCACCCCGTCGAGCTGTGACGGGCTGAAGCTCAACGGAACGTAGGTCACGAAGTCCAACAACGGCTGGTCCCGCCGATGAAACACCAAGGGCCGCCGATGCGCATAGTCCGTATCCCACCAGTCCTCGGGCGTCACCTCGGAGTCCGAGGACGGTCCGCTCGCGCCGATATCGGGACCCGATGACATCGTCGTCGTCGGCGGAGGGGAGCTGGTGGCCCCGGACGCGGAGGCCGTTGGGAGCGTGGGTGCGCTGTCGGTGGGAGCCGTCCCACCCGTGCCCATCGAGGTGCCGTCCCCGCTCCCTTCTCCCGTGCCCTGACCGTCCCTGAACGAGGGATTGACCCGAACACACCCCAGCAGGAGTCTGTCTCTTATACACATCTGACGCTGCCGACGAG
>CAJXVA010000591.1 GCA_913061055.1 uncultured Pseudomonadota bacterium | reverse complement strand
GGGGCCGGGGCCGCGCTCGGTTGGGGAGGCACGGGGGCGTGTGTCCCGGGGACCGGCGTTGGCACGGGCACGCGTAGACCCGGAGGAGGCGGAGGCGCACCACTCGGGGTCGGCACGCGGACCCCCGGTGGTGCGGGGGGCGGCGCGATCTGGGTCGACTCGGCCTGGGGGATGCTCGGTTGGGTGCCGACCGAGGACGGCGGCTGATGCTGCTCGCTGGGGACTTCGGTAGGCGTCCGGCTTGGTGTCGGTGCAGTCGGGCCCGTCAGCGTCGCCGGGTCGATCGGAACCTGAGTCACTGTGGACGACGGGGTCTCGGGAGGGGGTGGCGTCTGGCCCGGCACAACATGGGGACCACGGGCGTCGAGGCGGAGGAATCGCTCGAGCAGGAATCGAACTTCGCGTCGGAGCTCGTCGACCGAGCCGTCGTTCTCGATGATGTAGTCGGCGCGCTTGCGCTTGAGGGACTCCGGCATCTGCGATGCGATGCGGTCGCGGACCTCGGTCTTCGTGGTCTGGTCGCGCTCCATCACCCGGGCGATACGGGTCTCTTCGCTGGCCGTCACCAAGATCGTGGCCTTCATGTCCGACTGCAGGTTCTTCTCGAACAGCAGTGGAACCTCATAGACCGTGATCGGATGGCCTGCCTTCTCCAGCGCGTCCAAGACCTGCTCGAAGCGCTCGCGGATCCGCGGGTGGAGGATGGCCTCGAGTTGTTGGCGGCGCGCCGGCTCTCGAAAGACGATCGAGGCCATCTTGCGGCGGTCGAGCTCCCCGCGTTCGTCGACGACATCGGTCCCGAATGCCCGGATGACCTCGGCCAGACCCTCGCTTCCCGCGGTCACGACGACTCGCGACAGTTCGTCCGCGGAAACCACGGGAACCCCGAAGTCTTCGAGGAACTCCGCGACACTGGACTTGCCGCTGCCGATGCCACCCGTGAGTCCGTACACGTCCATATTGCTCAAACCCGTGCGCTGCGACGGGTACGAGCGAGAGTACGGCGCTCGCGGTGCTCCTGTATAGTCCGTCGCCGTGGCGCAACGACCTGAAGATGGATGGCACGTCCTCACGTCGGCGTTCGAGCAAAGCGCCTCCAAGGTGTTTCAGTGCCCGACCCCCGACCTCCCCGAGATCGCCGTGGCGGGCCGCTCCAACGTCGGCAAGTCGAGTCTGCTCAACGCGCTGTGTAACCGGCGTGGCCTCGCCCGGGTCAGCCGAACCCCCGGGCGCACCCAGCTGCTCAACTTTTTCTCCCTGACGCTGCGGGGCCCGGGGCACGACAAGCTTCCGCTACGGTTCTGTGACCTGCCCGGCTACGGCTTCGCGGCTGCCGGCAAGTCTGTGCGTGAGGGGTTTGCCCCGATGATCGAGGGCTACCTCGAGAAACGCGAGAACCTGCGAGGGTTGGTCTTGCTCGTCGACATTCGGCGCGGCGTTGGAGACCTCGACCGCGGTATGATGGCGTTCTTGGCAGCGCGGCGGCTGCCCACGTTGCTGGTCGCCACCAAGTCCGACAAACTGGGCGCGTCCAAACGCGGTCTGGCGCGTCGCAAGCTGGCGGAGTCGATCGGCATCTCCGCCCGCGACGTCTTGCTGACCTCCACCCACTCCTCCACGGGCATTCATGGGCGAGATGGGCTGGCGGCCGATATCGGCTCCATGGTGCTCGCGGGGTCCGACGACGAACCGGACGTCGAGGCGGCGGCCGAGGTGCTTCCGCCAGAGCCAGAGCCAGAGCCAGAGCCAGAGCCAGAGCCAGGGCCGGAGGCCTGACTCGTGGCGGAGGTGAGTCGGCGAGTCGCCACCTGCGACGATCTCGACGCCATTCTCCGCATCGAATCGCTCGTCTTCGGCAATCCGTGGGCGCCCAAGGCCTACGTGGATGAGATCGAGCGTCCGATGGCGGTCGTCGAGCTCGCGGTCGACCCGGGCGGGCTCGTGGTGGGATTCTCGTGTACATGGCACGTGGTGGCCGCGGGGGAGACCGAGGCTCACCTGTTGCGAATTGCCGTGGACCCCGCGCTGCAGCGACGGGGTGTCGGAAGAGATCTCTTGGCCGCCGTGCTCGAGCGGGCCTCCCAGGCCCGGGCGACGCGCGTGTTGCTGGAGGTCGGAGCGGCGAACCGGCCCGCACGGCGGCTGTACGAAGCGCTTGGCTTCACCGAGATCGGGCGCCGGGTGGGGTACTACAAGGCACCCCCGGATGACGCTGTGGTGATGGCGCGTCCGGCATGAGTTCCGCGGCGACCTGAGAAATCACCGCATGGCCGCTGTTGTCCCCGCTCCCGCATTGGCATAGAAGGTGCGGGTGCCTCCCTCCCAGTTCGGCGCGCAACTGGTGGACAACCAAGCGTTGTCCGGGGGGTACTTCACGCTGCGTTTTGCTTGCGACGCGGCGTGCGGTGCTCCGCTCTCCGGCATCGAGCCCGGCCAGTTCATCATGGTCCGCGGCGAGTGGGGCAGGGAGATGCTCAATCCGAGGGCGTTCTCGGTCCTCGATGCGCAGGCCGATGGATCGTTCTCGATCCTGATCAAGATTTACGGACGTGGGACCGCGGCGCTGTCGGCTCTGCGCCCCGGCGGGGCGGTAACGATTACCGGTCCGCTCGGTCGTGGCTTCAGCGCCCCGGCCGACGCGACGCAGCTGTTGGTCGCCGGCGGTGTTGGGTTGCCGCCGCTGCACCTCCAAGCGAAGCGAGCCGCGGCCGCCGGGCGGCCCGAGGCGGTGGAGATGTTCTACGGGGGACGGAACGCGGACGACCTGGTGCTGACCGAGCCCCTGGACGATTGGGGCGTGAAGACGACCTACGCCACGGAGGACGGAAGCCGAGGTCACCAAGGATTTGTCACCGGTGCTCTCGAGGCGCGCCTCGAAGCCGCGAAGGCTTCCGGCGAAGCGGTCGAGGTGCTCGCGTGCGGGCCGACGCCGATGCTTCGTGCCGTACGTACGATGGGTCTGGCCCACGACGTCCGCACGCTGCTCTGTCTCGAGGAAGAAATGGCCTGCGGGTTCGGCGTCTGCTTGGGGTGCGCGGTTCCAGTGCGAGGACCCAAACCGTACAAGTACTGCTGCTCCGACGGCCCGGTGTTCGACGCGCGGGAGGTTCGCTGGTCATGAGCGCTCCTGTTCGCACCAACCCGATCTCGCCCGATGCGGTCGACCTGACGACCACGTTCGCGGGCCTCTCCCTCCCGCACCCGATGATGACGGCCTCGGGGTGCTTCGCGTACGGCCAACAGTTTGCCCACTTCATGGATGTGTCCCAGCTGGCGGGGCTGTCCACCAAGGGCATCTCGCCGGCACCGCGGATGGGCAACCCGCTGCCTCGGATCTGCGAGACCGCCTCGGGAATGATCAACTCGATCGGACTCGAGAACGTCGGTGCCGAGGCGTTCTTGGCCGAAAAACTACCCTACCTCGCCGACCTCGATGTGAGCGTCTGGGTGAATTTCTTCGGGGAGGACGCCGATGCCTACGTTCGCTGCGCAGAGATGCTCAGTGCGGGGGCCGACCGCGGCATCGATGTGCTCGAGATGAACATCTCGTGCCCCAACATCAAGAAGGGCGGGATCGAGTTCGGCACCGTTCCCGAGGTCGCGCATCGGCTCACGAAACGGTGCGTCGAGGCGACGTCGCTACCCATCGTCGTCAAGCTGACGCCCAACGCCGCAGACGTGCCGGCCATGGCGCAGGCGGCCTACGAGGCGGGTGCGGTGGGTGTGTCGCTGATCAATACGATCACCGCGATGGGTATCGACGTCCGTACGCGAAAACCGCGCGTGGCGACCATGTACGGTGGGTTGTCCGGGCCTGCGGTCAAACCAGTCGCGCTGCGAATGGTCCACCAGATTCACACCAAGCACCCGGACATCCCGATCTGCGGGATGGGGGGCATCCTGTCCGGCGAGGACGCGTTGGAGTTCCTGATGGCCGGCGCCAGTTGCCTTCAGGTGGGGACCGCAAACTTCTCCGAGCCACCCGCCGCCTTGCGGGTGCGGGACGAACTGCGAACCCTGATGGCCGAGCTCGGCATCTCGAACATCCCCGAGATCGTCGGCTGTATCGGCCGCCACGACCCGGAGCCCACCTACGCTCCCGAGGCATCATGGACCTGACCTCCACTGGCCTGCTCAAGGTCGAAGCCCTCATCCGCCCCTTCGCGCTCGATGACGTCAAAGAACGCCTGACCGAACTTGGGGTCGGGGGGATGACGATCACCGAGGTCCGCGGCTTCGGGCGGACCGGCGGCAAACGAGAGGTGCACCGCGGCAGCGCCTACGTCATCGACTTCGTGCCCAAGATCAAGGTCGAGGTCGTCCTCGAAGCGAGGCTCGTCGAAGAGGTCGTCGAGGCGCTGCGCGAGGTCGCCGCCAGCGGCCGGGTCGGCGATGGAAAAATTTTCGTTCTCCCCGTTCTCGATGCGATCCGAATTCGCACCGGCGAACGCGGCGAGTCAGCACTCTGAGTCTGGAAGCATCCGATGAGCAACGCCCATCCTCCCCGCACCCCCCGCGAAATCCTCGAGTACGCTCGTGAGCAGGACGTCCGCATGGTTGACCTCCGCTTCTGCGACCTGCTCGGAAGCTGGCACCACTTCACCGTGCCCCTGCACGAACTCGACGAAGCTTCCTTCGAGGCTGGGTTTGCCTTTGACGGCTCCTCGATCCGAGCGTGGCGGGCGATCAACAACTCGGACATGCTGGTCATGCCCGATCCCTCGACCGCTCAGATCGACCCGTTCATGGAGGTGCCGACGCTGGTCTTGCTCGGCGACATCCAGGATCCCGTGACCGGGCAGGATTACGAACGGGACCCGCGAACGCTCGCCAAGCGAGCCGAGGCGTACCTGACCTCGACCGGAATCGCGGACACAGCATTCTTCGGCCCCGAGGCGGAGTTCTTCATCTTCGACGATGTCCGGTTCTCCACGTCGACCAACCAGGGCATGTACTCGGTGGATTCGGTCAGCGGCCACTGGAACAGCGACCGTGAGGAGTTCCCCAACCTTGGCTACAAAGTGAAGCCCAAGGGCGGCTACGTCCCCGTGCCGCCGGTCGATGCAACCCACGATCTGCGCACCGAGATGTGTCTCGCGCTCGAAGACGTGGGCATCACGGTCGAGCGGCACCACCACGAAGTTGCCACCGCCGGTCAGGCTGAGATCGACATCCGCTACGACTCGATGCTGAGCCAAGCCGACAAGATGTGCTGGTTCAAGTACATCATCAAGAACGTCGGACGCCGTGCAGGCAAGGCGGTGACCTTCATGCCCAAGCCGCTGTTTGGCGACAACGGCAACGGCATGCACACGCACATGAGCCTGTGGAAGGACGGCGTGCCGTTGTTCTCAGGCGACGCCTACGCGGGCATGAGCGACCTGGCGATGCACTACATCGCTGGCATCCTCGCCCACGCCCCAGCGCTGTGTGCCTTCACCAACCCGAGCACCAACAGCTACAAGCGACTGGTGCCGGGCTACGAAGCGCCCGTGAACCTGGCGTACTCCGGTCGCAACCGGTCGGCGTCGGTGCGCATCCCGGCCGCAGCGAGTGAGCCCAAGGCGGCCCGGATCGAGTTCCGGACGCCGGACCCCACCGCCAACCCGTACATGGCGTTTGCCGCCCTGCTCATGGCTGGTCTCGACGGCATCGAGCGCAAGCTCGACCCCGGCGAGCCCCTGGACAAGGACATCTATTCCATGGCCCCGGAGGAACTCGCCGATGTGCCCTCTGCCCCCGCGAGCCTCGACGCTGCGCTGGACGCTCTTGAAGCGGACCATGAGTTCCTGCTCAAGGGTGATGTGTTCAGCCAAGACTTGCTCGACGCCTGGGTCGCGTGGAAGCGCACCAACGAGGTGGACGCGGTTCGTTCCCGGCCGCACCCCCACGAGTTCGAGCTCTACTTCGACATCTAGTTTGTAGGGGTCCCCCTCGCTGCCGGGGGCGGAGCCCCTTCGCTTCAGCGCCCTGTCGGCGTTGCTCGGCGGTTCGTGCCTCCGGTGGTGACGGTCGCGTTGCGGGTTTGCCTGTTGCTTCGCGCCGCTGGAAGGTCGCGGGGTCGTACGGGGGATCTCCGGGGC
>CAJXVA010000590.1 GCA_913061055.1 uncultured Pseudomonadota bacterium | reverse complement strand
TGGGCTCGGAGATGTGTATAAGAGACAGCCGCCCCCACCGAATAGAGGTAGCCGGGCCAGCTCCGGAACCTTCGCGCCTGCTCCGGTGTTGAACGCCCCGGAGTCGAGTCCGAGATCCGCATCGGAGAAATGCGCGACCGGACCACCAAACTCGTTCGTGCCCAGTGCTCCGCCAGCAGGGGCTTCGATGTTCGTCCGAGCGTGGGCGTTCGCGGAGGGCTTCACCTGGACGACGGCCCCCATTGCGCGGAGCTGCTCGGTCGCCGCATCGACCCGCCCGCCGGCCAGCGCTGGATACACAACGAAGCGACCCTTCTGCATGGCCAGCTCCACGTCGGCTTGTTTCACCCCAGTGAGGTGAGCCAGATCTCGTGAAAGCGTTTTGATCGCGCCCACAGTCATCGTGGGATCACGAACCACAACGACGTCGTAGGCCTCGCCTGCTGCCACTGCGCAAGACTCTACGCGACCTGCTGACTTTTTTGGCCCCCGATCTGCGGGGCCGTATGCTCCGAAAACGGATGTTCAAGTTGCGAAAACGCGCGAGCACCGCGGTGCGAACAGGTTTCGGGCTCGCTGTGGCGATGGCCGTCGGGTTGATGTCCAGCACCGCCGAGGCCAGCCCAGCCGTCGATGGCACCCGCAATGTGTCGCTGGGCGGGGTATCGCACAGCTCGAGCTTTGGCTCGAACGCGGCCCTGGCCAACCCAGCGATGATGTCGTTCTCGCCGGTCTTCACCGTCGAGGCGATGTATCAGCTCAACATCCAGCAGCGGACCAACGGGCTTGGGTTCGTGATCATGGACTCGCTGAACAACCCGCGCATCGGGTTGGGCCTGGGCTACCTGTTCATGCGCGGCGCTCCGGAGATCAACTATCAAGACTCCGCAACGGGTGAGAACACCAAGCTGGAGCTGTCCCGGTTTGGCCACGAGGCCTTCGGTGCGCTCAGCATCGTCGCCGTGCCCAACTGGGTCGCCCTCGGGCTCAAGCCCAAGTACCAGTACACCAGTCTTCGGTACCGAGACCCGGAGGGGCTCGCCCGCAACGCCCACGAAAAGTTGAACGCGTTCGGGCTCGACACCGCGCTCTCGCTCAACATCGCAGGATTCGCGGCGATCTCCGTCCTGGGCCTCAACGTCGTCGGCAACCACGACCCCTACTTCACCGATGACCGAGAGATCTCGCTCGAAGGTCTCGCCGTCATGGAGGGCACGATCGACCGGGGTCATCTCTCCGAGCTGTCCGACTATCCGCTCACCCTCGTGCACGGGCTGTCGGTGTTCCCACTGCGCAGCCCCCGGCTGAGCATCAACTTCGACGGCACGTACGACTTCACGTCGTTCCGGTTCGAAGATCACACCCGCCTCACCTACGGCGGCAGTGCCGAGTTCATCGCCGGGCCCGTGCCGCTTCGCTTCGGCACCATCTGGGACAACCGGGGCAAGGGCACCGACGACGACCGCATCTACGTCGCCGGAGGAATCGCCTATGCGAAGGATGCCCGCCCAGGCGGCATGGGCGTCGATATCGGCTTCGGCTTCCAGCAGCAGGTCGCAGGGCCCATGCTCGAGACCATCCTCGGATTCAACCTGGGTCTGCGCTTGCACCCCGACCTGTAAGACTCTCGCGACACGTGCCCGCGGGAATCCTCCGCCGGACGTTGCACGGGCAAATCGGCGTCAACATACTCGACGCATGACTTGTTTTCGCCGCCGCCAGCTGCACGGTGTCCTCCTCGCCGCCGTCCTGCTCAGCGCATGCTCGAGCTCCGAACCCACCGGACAGCAAGGCGGCACGGATACAGATCACGACGCCGGCTCCACGGCCTCCGAGCCGAGCACGTCTGGCTCCTCCAGCGCGGTGGCGTCTTCGGGCCAGGTCACTTCGACAACCAGTGGATCCGGGGGCGAGGCCGGCAGCAGCACGGAGACCTCGGGAAATCCGGTCCCCACGTGCTGCTCGGCAGACTGCTCGCGATGCCAAGACGACTGTCCGACCGAGACCGTGGACCAGAACGGTCTGGACAACGCAGAGGCCATGGCAGTGTTCGGCGGTCAGGTTTATTGGGCGAACGGCAGCCTCGCCGAACTGCGCCGATACGACGAGCTGACCGGAGAGGCGCAGCTGCTCGGGACGTTCGACCACACGATAACCACCCTCGCTGCGAACGAAGACGCGATCTTCTTCGGAAGTCGAAACTCCGCCAATCGGATCATCGGCAGCGTCGACCCGACCACCGGCGATGCGAGCGTACTCTGGGAATTCGACGAGGATGCGGTCAACACGGGCTCAGGCCAGCTGGCGCTCGACGACACGTACCTGTACTTCTCCGCCAGCGAGTCCTCCGAGACAGGCAATGGCGGCGTGTTCAGGATTGCCCTCGCCGGCGGAACCCCCGAACTCATCGTGCAATCAGACCTCGCCGTGGGCTTGGGACTGGATGCCGACCATGTCTTCATCACCGACGCCATGAACGCCCGCGTCCTCTCGCTCGCAAAGAGCGACATCGGCAGTGACGTCGCACCGACTGAGCTTGCCCTCACGCTCGACCCAGGAGAACTGTTCGTCGGCGACGAGTTCGTCTACTACACGTCGTCCACCGGGCTCGATCGCATCTCCAAGGACGGCGACAACTTCGCCCGGCTACTGGAGACCTCAGAATCTGTTTTTGGCCTCACCGGAGACAACACGCATCTCTACGCCACCACCCTTGGGGGAAACCGAGTCGTTCGATTGGCGCGTGGCACCGAAGACCCTCAAATCGTCGACATCGCGGCAGATGGCCACCTCGCAGTCGCAGTGAGTTGCGACGCAGTCTATTGGGTGAACCCCGAGGGCGAACTCCGGCGCCGCCAAAAATAGAACCAGATGCACGGTTTCGATGCCGCACGAGGCCCCCGGCTGCAACGTGAGACTCGGGCGTCTCGTGTTTACCCGTCTCGCGATACACTGCGGCCGATGGTTCGAGCGGTTGGGCTGGCGACGTGCATCGTGCTTGGCAGTGGTTGCACGCAAGAGACGTTCTTCTGCGACACGCCGGAGGATTGCGCCTCGGAGGGCGGCGGCGGAGCGTGCGAATCGACCGGCTACTGCAGTTTTCCGGATCCCGAGTGCGACACGGGGCGGCGGTATGGCGACCTCGCGCCCTCCGGTCTGGCGGGCACTTGCGTCCCGCAGACGGCCGACACCGACGGCTCGACCGGCGTTGGGCCGACGAGCATCAGCTCGACCTCGGACTCGAGCACCAGCGCCTCCGACACCACGCTCTCGGAGACCACATCCACCGCTGAGACCACGGTCACCCCACCGGACTCCAGCACATCGACGGGGGACGCTGAGAGCTCCAGTACCGGCGCCCCTCCGGAGTGTTGCGACGCGTCCTGCTCCACCTGCGGCGATGCGTGTGAGTCCGAGGTCCTGGGCAGCACCGACTCTGGGGAGGCTCTCGCGGTCGCCGTGGTCGGCACGACTCTATTCTGGACCACCGGCTACAACCGGGAGGTCTTCGCGGTCGACCTGACCACTGGAGACAGCACGCTCCTCGCCGTAGCCGACAACACGATCACGAACATCGCGACCGACGACGAGCACCTCTACTTCCTCAGTTTTGGGAACTCTGTCGTGACCCGCATCGACCTCACAACGGGCGCACAGAACGTCGTCGCCAACGTGAGCGATGCGAACGGAGGCATCGATTTCGAGGCCGGCTTTGGACAGATCGTACTCGACGACTCGGACGTCTACTTCGCGCTCGTCGATCCGCTGCAGAAGACCAACGGTGGTGCCTTCCGGGCCCCGAAGGAAGCAGACGAGGACCAGCCGCCAGAGCGGATCGGGATGCTGCAACGCCCGATCGGGATCGGTATCGACGAGGACAGCGTCTACGTCACCGACCTGGTCGAAGAGGCTCTGATCCGGTTCGACAAAGCCGCGCTGGATTCCAGCGGCACGGAGATGCTCGAGCTCAACGCGGCCGGGCACATCTACGTCGCCGACACAGCTGTCTACGCTACCGGGGATGGGCAGGTGACCCGCGTCCCGAAGGACGGGTCTCCACCCCAGCTGCTCGCCACCACGGACGGGAACATCCGAGGGATCACCGGGGATGAGCAGCACGTCTACTTCACCGACTACCAGGCCCAGAGCGTGACCCGAATCTCGCTGTTCGACACCGAAGCGCCGGTTCAGATCGCCAGCTCACCGGGGGCGTGGGGAATCGCGCTCGACTGCAGCCACGTGTACTGGTGTGAGAACGGGACGCTGTCCGTCTTGGGTCAGGCGAAGTGAAAGGGCGTGTGCAGGCTGCCCGGGATGTCGTCCGTGCCCCGGTTCGACCCCGACCCGACGACGCTCAGATGCTCGTCTGTGACATCGTGAGCCCGACCGGCTGGGATACTCATCAGCTCGGCTGCCCTGACTGAGGGGCGAGAGATTCACACGAATTGGAATCCTCTCGACGGCGGCCGCCGATCTGCGAACGGCGTCCGCAGGCGTCAGTCCCCGCCTGTCTTCTTCGCTTCGGCGAGATCCCGCCGGTAGCCCTCACGCACCGCGCTGAGCACTCCCTTCGGGAACTCGCGGGCGTGGCGGTCGAGGGCGCGTTCGGCCTTCTCGAGTCGCGACGGGTCGCTCGGCACCGGGTTGCTCCCAGCCTCCTTGACGAGCAGCTGCTTGAGGGCGCCCTCGAGCCACGAGTATTCGGAGTCCAGCGCCTTTTCGATGGGGGGGTCACACGTGCAGCCATCCTCGTAGCAGGCCTGCCTGAGACCCGACGCCGTATCGGCGCCGAGTTTCTGCACGTCGTACAGCGCTCGCCCACCGGACGATTGAGTGAACCACATGTACTTCTTACCGTCGCCGGCGAAGACGCCTTGCAGAGGAAAGCTGCCCGTTTCCTTGCATTGTCCGATCGCGTTGGCGGACATCTCGCGAAGCGTCGCTTCGATACCCTCGCGGTCCTCCAGCTCACACTGCAGTGCGTGGCTCGACGGCGTCGAGGCCGGAATCGAGGGCTCGGGCTTCCCCGAGTCCGCCCGCAGCTTGGCGAAGCGCCGCCGGTAGGCTTCGCGCACCGACGCAAGTTCCCCGTTGGGGTGCTCTTTCGCATGGTCCTGGAGGAGACGCTCGGGCCCGTTGGGAGCTCCGCTAAGAAACGACCCGGAATAGCGGTGCAGCGTCAGCATCGTGTAGACCTCCTCGAGGGCCTCGTATTCGCTGGCGAGCGACTTCGAGACGAGCGGTCCGCAGTTGCAATCCGCTGCGTAGCACGTCAAACGCATCCCGCTCGTTTTCGGACCGCTGCTGCTGACCACCTCATAGTTGGTGCTCTGATCCGACTGCACCGCGGCCCAACTGAACTTCGAACGATCGCCCTCGAAGACACCGTCGCTGGGCAAGCTCCCGGCTGTCTTGCATTGCTCCGCGGCTTTCTCCGCCATCGTTCGGAGCTCGGCTTCGACCTGGGCGTAGTTGCTGATGCCGCACTTCGTTTCTCTCTCGGCCGCGTCGGGAGCCGATGCGGCCTCGGAGGGCGTGGGACTCTGCGAAGCCGGTTTCGTTCGCTCTTCCGAAGAGCCGGAGTCGCACGCAATGCACGCAATCGACGCCACGAGAATCCAAGAGAGGCGGAGACTGCGTTTGCGATTCTTCAACGTTCCAACCATCTGTTTTGTATCTCGTTTCCCGCCGGACATCATTGACCGACACGCGAGGGCAACGCTCTTTTCACTCGTGGCTTGGTGGAGCACGGCGGGGCCGTCTGAACGGTAAACACAGCGTCCCACGAGACTTGCAACGATTCGCAGATTTTTCCGCTCAATCGGCCGGTCTGGCCGCTTGAGTCGGGGGGGATCCCGGACGGGAGGTCTCCAAGGGCACCGAGCCGAACCGGCGAGCCGAATGTCCCGTCTGCGCTCACCCGCGTACCTCGATCGCCTCAAGAACAAAGGCCCGAGAGCGCAAGCAAGCACTCTCGGGCCAAGACGAAACCACCAACCGACCTCGAACCACTACACGAGGACGGCGAAGCACAAGGCGATGCCGTCTTCGCTGTCTATGGCCCCAGCTCAGGGCCGGGATGGGATCCCGGACGGGAGGTCTCCAAGGGCACCGAGCCGAACCGGCGAGCCGAATG
>CAJXVA010000589.1 GCA_913061055.1 uncultured Pseudomonadota bacterium | reverse complement strand
CGGGTCGCCGCCGGGGGCGTGGGTGTCGCGGCGGGCATCACGATCCCGTGGTTTCGCGCCGAGGCCCGGGGCACCTACGTGGCGCCCCGGCAGCTGGACGACGCCAGCAACCCGGGGGTCGGGATTCGGGTCGACGGCTGGGGTGTCGGCGCATCGGGCTGTGGCGTGTGGGACGGAGTCCGCCTGTTTGTGCCCGCATGTGTCGGTGCGCAGCTCGGCCGTACCAGAGCGCACGCGTTCGGACTCGAGCAGACTGGAGTTGGGCGCGGACTTTGGGCACAGGTTGTCGCCGATGTGGCGCTGGGGGTGCGCGTCAGCCCTCGGTTGGCCCTCATGGCGGGTGCCGAGGCCGCGGTATCGCTCCGTCGCCCCGAATTCTACGTCCGTGGCTTCCCCACGCTGTTTCGGACCGGAGCCGCCGCGGGTCGGGCATTCCTCGGTCTGGAGGTGCTGCTGCGAAGTCCCGGGGTGCGGGGCTCCCGCGGCTAGTCCGGCATTTTTCTCGTGACAGAGAGGGCGACTGGTGGAGACTTGAAGAAGAGCCGGTGAGTGCCCTTCACATCCCTCCGTCGAACCCGTCGATGCGGCTGCCGTCGTCGCTCGCGTTCGACGCGATCTACGAGGACCACTTCCGGTTCGTGTGGTCCACGCTGCTTCGTCTTGGGGTCCCGCGTCATGCGGTGGAGGATGCGTCCCAGGAGACGTTCTTGGTTGTGCACCGCCGGCTCGGGGACTTCGAAGGGCGCGGCAGTCCCCGGGCGTGGCTGTTCGGCATCGCTCGTCGCGTTGCGTTTCGGGTGCGGCGGTCGCAGGATCGACGTCGCAGAAAGATCTCAGCGCTCCGGGCCGAGCGTCCGTTGGCAACCCCGTTGGACGAGGCGGTCGCCCACCGCCAGCTCAGCGCTCTGCTGCTCGGCGCGCTCGATGAACTCGACGATGACAAGCGCGTCGCACTGACGCTGCACGTGTTCGAGGACATGAGCGGTCCGCAGGTTGCCGAGGTCTTGGGGCTCAAGGTTGACACCGCCTACTCTCGGATTAAGGCGGGGCGCCGCGCGCTGAAGCGGGTGCTGGGCGAGCGAGGCGTCGATGCCGATATCGGTAGCCTCGTCCGGGCGACTCGGGAGCAGACGCGCCCGGGGACGGATGCGCGGGAGCGAGTGGCAGCCCTCCTCGCGGCTCCAGTCTCGGCCTTGTCTGGCCCGGCGGCGGCGGGGCTCTCGTGGAAGGTCGTGGCGCTCGCAGCATCGGTTGGGGTGGTCGCCCTCGGGGGGATTCAGACGCTTCGGGCTCAGGACCCAGCGCCCCTGGCGACGGAACCAAGTGTGGTCGCGCCTGCGTCGACCTTCGAATCCCCACCCGTCGCGGCGGCCTCGAGCCGAGGGCAGAGACGACCGGCGCTCGCCCCAATCCCAACCTCGGAGCGCGCCGAGCCGACGCACGCCACGACGGCTTCGCGGCCATACGCCCCGAAGGTGTCCTCCGGGCCCGAGCCTGCGCCGGGTCCTGAGCCGACGTCGGTGGGGCTACGCGCCGAGGTTGCGTTGATCGATCGGGCCACGGCGGCGCTTCGGGCCGATGACGCCCCGGCGGCGCTGGCGGTCCTCGCCGAGCACGCAAAGCGGTTTCCCTCTGGGCAACTTGCGGGGGAACGCCGTGCGTATCGTGCGGTCGCCCTCTGTACGGCCGGGAACACTCAGCAGGGACGGGCGGAGGCCCGGCTATCCCGGGCCGCGGGGCCTTCCAAAGCCCTCATCGGGTGGCTCGACGCCGCGTGCGGGCCGGTGCGTTCGCCGGCGTCGGGCGGATGAGTCGCCGGCCAACTTTTTCGGGGCGACCGTGACAGGCTAGGGACGAGCCGGAGAACTCTTAGGTCATGACCATGCTTCGCTTGCCTATCTTCACTGCGTTGACCCTTTGCCTTTCTCTGCCTGGCTGTGACTCCGACAACGAGGAGGTCACCGCAACCGCATCCGAGTCGGGCGGTGCGTCCGCGACTGGCGACATCGCCACCTCATCCGGTGGGACCACGGATGCGAGCGCGAGCGGCAGCACCACCGCGAGCGGGACCACAGACGACACCGCGACGACGGTTGAGCCGACCGGAACAACAACGGGCGGTTCACAGAGCACTGAGGGCGAATCGTCCGAGACCGGCCCGCTGGAGTCGTGCAGCGCTGCGACCGGCGAATCCTCATGCCTGGACACGCCGCAGTGCCAGTGGTTTCCCTCCTCGACCGTCGCACCCGAGGTTGCCAACGGATGTGAGGACCTTGGTCTCGACGACGGCGTCTGCCTTGAAGTCGATCGCGACAACCGCGAGTGCACGCCGAACCATTTGACGACGTGCGAAGCCGGAGCCGTCTACTACCGAGAAGCGGGGCTGGAGATCGGTGCGATCGAGCTCCTGGTGTTCAACGACGAGTCCCTGTGCGACTTCCCCGACGACTTCGTACCGTGCCAGGTCAACGCGGAGCCCAAGCCGGGATCGGAACCGTCGTTCTTTCCCCCGGCCTGCGCGTGCGCGTGTGAGTAGGCCCCCGCGAGTGCGGATACGCTACATGTTGCGGCGGTACTGACCGCCGACCTTGTAAAGCGCGTCCGACAGCTGCCCGAGCGTGCACACCTTGCAGGCCTCCATCAGGCTTTCAAAGGTGTTGCCATGCTCGACCGCGACGCGTTGCAGCTCGGCGAGCGCGGCCGCGGCGGGGCCCTCGTTGCGCTGCTTGAAGGCGTCGCGGCTGCTGATCGCGTACTCCTTCTCTTCGGTCGTCGAGCGAATGACCTCGTCGGGAATGATCGTCGGCGAGCCCTTGGGATCGAGGAACGTGTTCACGCCGATGACCGGGAGGTCGCCATTGTGCTTGCGCGTCTCGTAGTACAGCGACTCTTCCTGGATCTTGGTGCGCTGGTACATGCGCTCCATCGCACCGAGCACCCCGCCACGCTCCGAAATGCGCCGGAACTCCTCCAGCACCGCTTGCTCGACCAGCTCAGTGAGCTCTTCGACGATGAACGAGCCCTGCAGCGGGTTCTCGTTGTTCGACAGGCCCAGCTCCTTGTTGATGATCAGCTGAATCGCCATCGCTCGGCGCACGCTCTCCTCGGTCGGCGTGGTGATCGCTTCGTCGTAGGCGTTGGTGTGCAGCGAGTTGCAGTTGTCCTGGATGGCGATGAGTGCCTGCAGGGTCGTGCGAATGTCGTTGAACCCGATCTCCTGGGCGTGCAGTGAGCGACCCGAAGTTTGAATGTGGTACTTCAGCTTCTGCGAGCGGGCGTTGCCGCCGTACTTGTTCTTCATCGCCTTGGCCCAGATCCGCCGGGCGACCCGGCCGATGACCGTGTACTCGGGGTCCAGTCCGTTGGAGAAGAAGAACGACAGGTTGGGCGCGAAGTCGTCGATGCTCATCCCTCGCGAGAGGTAGTACTCGACGAAGGTGAAGCCGTTGGCCAACGTGAAGGCGAGCTGGCTGACCGGGTTCGCTCCGGCTTCGGCGATGTGATAGCCGGAGATCGACACGGAGTAGAAGTTCCGGACCCCGCGGTCGATGAACGACGCCTGGATGTCGCCCATCATCCGCAGCGCGAACTCGGTGGAGAAGATGCAGGTGTTTTGGGCCTGGTCCTCCTTGAGGATGTCGGCTTGGACCGTGCCTCGGACGCGCTTCATCGCGTCGGCTTTGATCTTGGCGTAGGTGTCGGCCTCGAGCACCTCGTCCCCGGTGACGCCCAGCAGCATGAGACCCAGGCCGTCGTTACCCTCGGGCAGCTCGCCCTGGTAGCGGGGGCGCGGTAGGCCCTTGGCGGCATAGATGGCGTCGATTTTGGCGTCGACCTCGGCCTGCGTCCCTTGTTCGCTGATCCATTTTTCGCAGAGCTGGTCGACAGCGGCGTTCATGAAGAACCCCAGCAGCATCGGCGCGGGACCGTTGATCGTCATCGAGACCGAGGTGCGCGGGTCGGTGAGGTCGAAGCCGCTGTAGAGCTTCTTGGCGTCGTCGAGGTTGGCCACGCTGACGCCGGAGTTTCCGACCTTGCCGTAGATGTCGGGTCGGTGGTCGGGGTCCTCGCCGTAGAGCGTGACCGAGTCGAACGCGGTCGAGAGTCGCTTGGCGGGCAGTCCCGCGGAGACGTAGTGGAAGCGCCGGTTGGTGCGCTCGGGTCCGCCTTCGCCCGCGAACATCCGCGTCGGATCCTCGCCCTCTCGCTTGAGCGGGAACACGCCGGCGGCGTAGGGGAAGGCGCCGGGAACGTTCTCGGTGAGGACCCACCGCAGGATGTCGCCCCAATCCTCGTACTTGGGCAGCACGACTTTGGGGATCATCAGGTGCGAGAGGGACTCGGTGTACAGGTCCTGCTCGATGACGCGGTCGCGAACCTTGAACTGATACTTGGGGGCGGTGTAGCGCTGCGCGAGGTCGCTCCAGCCGTCGAGGGCCCCCCGAGAATCATGGTGCAGCTTGCTCCACAGCTCATCGTAGCGGGCCACCAGGTCCTTTGCGTAGTCGGGCTCCTCGCCCTGGCGAAGCAACTCGAGGGTGCCGCGAAGTTGATAGGCCTGACGGGCCAGGGCGCACTGCTCATCCACAAAACGCGCGTAGGCATCGCTCTGCTCCGCGATCTCTGCGAGGTAGCGGACCCGCTGCGGCGGAATGATGAACCGCTTCTCGCTCATCGCACCCGAGACCTCCATGGAGGACTCCAGCGGCGCGGACGTCTTGGCGGTGAGGACGTCGATGAGCTTTCGGTACAGGTTGCTGGTGCCCGGATCGCCGAACTGCGACGCGATGGTGCCGAAGATCGGCAGACTCTCGTCTTGTGCTTGGAACAGCTGGTGGTTGCGCTTGTACTGCTTGCGGACGTCGCGAAGCGCATCGAGGGAGCCGCGCTTGTCGAACTTGTTGATCGCGATGACATCCGCGAAATCGAGCATGTCGATCTTCTCGAGCTGGGTTGCCGCGCCGTACTCGGCGGTCATGACGTACAGCGACGCGTCCGAGTGGTCGGTGATCTCGGTGTCGCTTTGCCCGATGCCGGAGGTCTCCACGATGACCAGGTCAAACCCGGCGGCCTTGCACACCTCCAGCGCCGAACGAACGTGTTTCGACAGCGCGAGGTTGCTCTGCCGCGTCGCAAGCGAGCGCATATACACCCGGTCGTTGTCGATGCTGTTCATCCGGATCCGGTCGCCCAAAAGCGCGCCGCCGGTGCGTCGTTTGGAGGGGTCGACCGAGATGATCGCGATGTGTTTGTCCGGGAAATCGGTGAGGAATCGGCGCACGAGCTCGTCGACCATCGAGGACTTACCAGCCCCGCCCGTGCCGGTGATCCCCAGCACCGGGCTGACGCGCGCATCGACGACCTTGCCAAGCTTGGCGGAGAGCGCCTCGAACGTGGTCGGGTCGTTCTCCGCGAGCGAGATGAGGCGCCCCAAGACTTTGGGGTCCTTCTTCCGCATGTCCGCCAGCGCCTCCGCGGGGGGAGGCTCAGCCACGGCGAAGTCGCAACGCTCCAGCAGGTCGTTGATCATTCCCTGCAGGCCCATCGCGCGCCCGTCGTCCGGCGAGTAGATGCGCTCGATTCCGTGGGCGTGCAGCTCGTCGATCTCGGAGGGGAGGATCGTGCCGCCGCCGCCGGCGAAGATCTTGATCGATGCTCCGGCCTCCTCGAGCAGGTCGAACATGTACTTGAGGTACTCGACGTGGCCGCCCTGGTACGACGTGATCGCGATGCCCTGCGCGTCCTCTTGGATCGCGCAGTCGACGATCTCCTTGACCGCGCGGTTGTGCCCGAGATGGATGACCTCGGCGCCGGAACTCTGCAGGATCCGCCGCATCACGTTGATCGCCGCGTCGTGACCATCGAACAGGGACGCTGCGGTCACGAGCCGAACGTGGTTCGTCGGCCGGTAGGGCTCGGCCGGCTGGGTAGGCTTGGAGTCCATGGGGGCGGGAGACTTCGACTCGGCGGTGCTCACGACAGTCCCCGGGTACCTCAATCCGACCCCGGCTGGCGATGAAGGGCCTCACGCACAGCCTTCGCGGTCCAGGGGCGAATGGGGTTGCACACCGCACGGATGCCGCCCGCGGTATCGTGGTGCTGTCTCTTATACACATCTGACGCTGCCGACGAGCGATCTAG
>CAJXVA010000588.1 GCA_913061055.1 uncultured Pseudomonadota bacterium | reverse complement strand
CTCCCACCCACCCCGCCAGTCGGCAGCCCGAGCCGGCGAGCACGTCACCGACCGAAAGGACCAGACCCATGCGCCAAGGAAAACAAATCCGCCATGCACCTGAAACCATCGACCGGGCGCGACGACTCGCGCTCACGCTCGACGAACAGCCCGACAGCCTCGGGCGCTTCCGCACCGCCTGCCACGCGGACGCCATCCGGGCCGCAACGCTGATCGGCCTGGCAGAACTCGAACGCCGGCACGGCATCGCCCGCCGCTGATCCCCCGCGACAACCTGCGCTGCATTGTCCGGTCCCTCTCGGGGTGCGGCTCGGTGCGGCGTGCCTGCAAGGAGCGACCGAAATGCATACCGACCCCGAAACCAACCTCGTTCTCACCGTCCCCGAACCCTGGCCCGGACACGACCGGGCGCTCATTGCCGCGTACAAGCGGCTCGAGGAGGAGGACGAGGCCGAGATCGAGTGCGGTGTCGAAGCCTTCGCCGACGAGCGCCGCGAGTATTTCCAGGACCGGGTTTTCGCTCGGTCTGTCGACCAGGGCTGCGCGCACGACACTGCGACGGTAGCCCTCGAGGAGGAAGACGAGGAGGCCGCGGAGGCCCACCGCGGGTACCTCACGATGGCGTTCGACGACAACCGCGAGGAGCGAGCGCGCGACGAGATCGCAGAGGCGCGCGCCGCCTGAAGAGTTCTTACCCCGTCGCCTCCGGCGACGAACGACGCCTGCACCGCGAGTGATCTTCGGCGCGCGTGCAGGCCTCCCCGGCGTCAACCAAGACGCGGTGCCGGGGTTTGCGGCTGTGGGTTTCGGGTCCCGATGTCAAGGCCGCGCACCTATTTCCCGGGCCCCGAAAGCCCCACCGAGGTCATTATGAGAAACCGAACACAGCGCCGCGCTGAGAAGCGCCGACAACAGAAGGAGGCGCAGAAACGCCGGAAGGTAATGCACGCCATGGGCCGCCTCGCCGCCGAGGCGGATGCGCTTGGGCTGAACCCCACGTTCGAGCAACACGAAGACGAGGGCGGGACCACGCTCGTCGTCGAGTTCGACGCGCCATGATCGCTTTCTCCGCTTACCCCCCGGCGTCCGATGTCGGCCCCGCTCGGGCGCGATCGAACGACGAGGCCCGCGGCTTCGAGCTCGCGTGGTCCGGCCTCCTGGACTGGCTCGAGGTTCCGCTCGACACTGGGAACAAACACGAGCAGGCGTACGCCCCCACGATCGGCATCATGCCGGGGAAGGGTGGTCGCAAGAACGCAGGCCCGGCTGGCTTCGTTGTCTTCGAGTTCGACGACACCGCAACACCCGAGGTGCTCGCACGGACGCTCGAACGCTTGCAGCGCTTCGACGCGCTCGTTTACACATCCGCAAGCGCGACAGCTGAGAACCCACGGTTTCGCTGTGTGGTCCGGCTCTCCCGTTCGGCGGTCGACGATGCCGAGTATTCGGCCGTGGTCAACCTGGCCGCCCAAGAGGTCGGCGCACAGCCAGCTCCCGAGAGCTTTCAGAAGTCGCGGATCTGGTACCGCCCGATCCGAGGGGCGCAGGTCTGGCGCCTCGACGGCGGCGAGGTTCTCGATGTCGACCACGCGATCGAACTCTTCCCAAGGAAGAAGCGGGGACGTCCTCGCAAGGTCGACCCCGTCGAGGTCTCCAAGCTACCGCTCGACCACCGAACCGCGCAGGCGTGGCAGAGTCTCGAGCGAATCGATCCAGGCCAGGCGTTCAAGGCCGCCGCGATCTGTCGCGACTACGGGGTGCCCGAGGGCCAGGCCGTCGAACTCGTCGAGCGCTACGGCGCGAGCATCGGCTGGACCAACTTTGACGGCATCGAGGACCGCGTCGCGAACGCGTACCAATACGCATCGGGCGAGGTCGGCAACGCGCTCCGCCCCCCAGTCGAAGCTCGACCGACAACACCGATCTCCGAGCTCCGTCAGGCATTCGCCACTGCACTAGCTGCCGCTCCGGCAACTGGGCCGGTCGCTCTGATCGCACCGATGGGCCTGGGCAAGTCCCACCACGCCCGGGCCCAGTTCGAGGCCGCGACGCGGGCTCTGTTCGTCGCTCCGACGATTGCACTCGCTCGAGACATCCACGCACGCCTCGCGGACGCGAAGTTCTACAAGCACTGCCACGACGGACACGGCGCCAAGATCGTCACCACGGCTATGAGCCTGCCCCGATTCCCCGGCCCCCGCGATGTTGTCGTCCTCGACGAGGTCGTCGAGATCGAGCGCCAGCTCATGGGCGGGATCGCAGCCTCCAACCGCCGAGCCCTGGTGCGTGCGCTCGTCGACTCGATGACGACGCCCACCCGGTGCCTTCTCATGGGCGCCGACCTGACCCGCGACGACGTTGCTCGCTACGAGCAGGTCACCGGCCGGGCCATCCACGTGATCGACTTCTCCTCGCACACACTCATGCCCCGGCACGTGATCGAGACGTCGCCGTCGCGGGTCCTGGAGGCCTTCGAGGCGGCGGTCCGCGAAGGGAAGGGCCGTACGGCGGTCTTCGCCGACAGCCCGCGCCTGCTCAACCAGCTCGCGCTCCGGGCCGAGAACTGCCGCCGCGGGATCCGCATCGCGATTTCCCACGGCGAGGAGCGCGGGGACATCCCCGCGATCACCGGCCCCGATGCCGACTGGGAACTGCTCCTCGTGTCGCACTCGATGGCCAGCGGTGTAAGCATCGAAGCCGAGGTCGCCCGCGTCCTGGTGATCCGCTCGCCCTCGATGCGCGGGCTCGTGCCGCCCGAGCTGGTCGCCCAACAGATCGGCCGATGCCGCAACTACACCGGTGGGCCGATCCTGGTCGCTACTCCGAGGTGGCAGCCGGACACCCGATGCACTGACCCCGCCACGCTCCTGAGCGAGGCCTGGGCCGCGTCGCAGCACGAAGGCATCCCACTTCGCGAGGACCCGATCGACGGAGTCGCCGCTGCACTCTTCGCCGCGGTGGTCGCCAAGCGCGACGAATCCCACAACAACCCCTACCTCGGGGACGCCTGCCGCCGCGCCGGGTGGAGACATGATGTCGACCTCGAGCGGAACGACACTGCCGACGCCGACGCGAAGGTCTGGCGGGAGCTCGAAGAGGGAACCTACGTCGAGAAGGTCATGGCCTCCGCCGACAACGTCGAACCTCGCCGGGCCAACGCCTACGAACGCAATCGCTCAGACCTGTCTGACGTCCTCCCAGATGGCGCGAAGCCGACCGAGCCCCAGGTGAAGGCGAACCGGAGTAACGGACGCTACACGGCGGCCCTGAAGGCCTGTGCGCACGTCCTCGACCCCGAGGGGCTGGGAGCTGTCGTCGGACGTCGAGAGGATGCCGATCGGGACCTGACCGGCCGTGTCGCCGCACGTACCAAGGCGGAGGCTAGGGGAGCCATGTACCGCCACGTGTTCCCCGGTGCACCTCTAGGCACGGACACGATCGCCAGTGCGTCTGCGGTTGCCGCAGCGGTCGCAACCCTGCCGTTCCTGCGGGGGCGGCTCGCCCATGTCGCAGCCGAGCCGAAGGCCGACAGGGGACTCGACTGGATCCGGGCCCAGCTCGCGGCGTTCGGAGTGACCTTGGAGAAGGACGGCGACCGGCTCGACATCAAGTGGCCGACCTCCGAGGAGTTGGCCGAGTATCAGCGCCGGCAGGGGCTCAAGAAACCTCGGACCGGACGCGGACGCAAGGCGACACTGTCGGCCCGGCTCGCACACCTCGCAGTGATCGAGCACGGTTCCCAGAGGCGGGCGGCGGGCGCGCTGGGGGTGTCTCGAAGCACCCTGCAGAGGGCGCTCGGACGAGGCCAAACTGGACCCGAAATAGAAACCGGCCCGGGTGAATAACGGGCCACCCCAGGCTCTCCTAAACGGACCGCTAACACGGCCTAGCGATCGGTCTGCCCACGAACGCTATTTTGAGCGAAGCGTATACGCGCGCGCACGCGACTTGATCTGATTTAAATCGCGATCCCACTTCTGGGCCGCCTATGACTCCGATGGTCATGGCCTTTGAAGCCGTGGCCGAAGAGGCCATGGACTTACAAGACACTACATGTCCGATGTGTCCACGAAGCCCGACTGGTCGGCCCCGCGATCCGCATCAGCTGACTCCGAGCCGAGCGCCGAATCGGGGAGTTCACCGCGGCCATGGAGAAGGCGAGCGGGAACCAACATACGAAGCTCTGTTCGGAGTCCGGGCAAGGCAAAACCGCCCAACTCGCAGAGCACGGCATCACCAGACAGCGAGCCGCAGAGTACGAACAACTCGCGGGCATTCCGGAGGACCGGATCGCAGGCGTGCCTCGACAACCCAACCACGAGAACCCGAGACCATGAGCACTGACAACGACAACGAGCTCCGGAAGCTCATCGCTGCCTCCCGCGCCCACCTGATCCAGGTCGCGGACAACCCCGACGAATCCGTCGGCCGCCGCAACCAGGCCCGGCTTGGCCTGCTGCGCGGATACGACAGGGGGCAACTGGACGAACTCCTTGCGGCTGCAGCCGAGGACCGAGCGGCCCTTCAGCTCTACGCAGCCACCATGGCTTACATGGTGTGTGGGCCGGAGCCGACAAAGGAGGACGTTCGGGAGTACGCCAGCGCCATCCTTGCGAACGGCCGTGACTGCGCGACCAAGGACCGGCTATTGGCCGCAGACGCCATCCTGACCAATGCCAGCCTCTGACAGCACTCGCGCGATTCTGAGCCCCTCTGAGTCCGACGCCAAAACCCGAAACGTCGGCGGGCGCCCGCGCAAGAAGTTGGCGGACGATGTCCTAAGGCGTGCCCTTGAGGCCGGGGCCGACTACGACACGATCGCCAAGGCCAACGAGTGCTCGGCCCGCACGGTGGCCCGCAGGACGAAGGCAGCACGCGCCCGGTACGGCGAGGCGTGGGGAAAGCCCTTGAAAGCCCCTGAGCCGCCCTCAGAGCCCGACGCCAGGCCGCTCCCGCCCACGGCCCCACCGTGGGCCGTTCTCACGGTGAAAGCCCGGGCCCTCTTCGACGAGGTCCTCGAGGGTAGGGCGGTGCCTTCGAAGCTCCTGCCGCACCAAATCACCGTGGCCCGGGCGATCATCTCGTCGCCTCCGCCCGCCGAGTCCGGCGGCAACAGCAACGTCGACCACGCGGAACTGCTCGCGAAGGTCGAGAAGGCGACGGGGGCACCGCCCAAACGCGGCCCTGACCTGTCCGAAAAGGACCTGGCCCCCGAGGCCACTATCGATGGCGGCGCACCAGGCGCATAGGGGCCGGCCCGGAAGCCTTGGGCCTGTTTCGACCGAACAGGCCCAGCGTTGATCATGGGCGATCGACCATCCCCCCGCATCGAGGTCGGTTGCGACCCACCCAAACCCATCTACGAACATCCCATGCCCCGCGCCGTCGCCTACATCCGAGCGAGCACCGCCGACCAGACGCAGACCCTCGACGCCCAGCGCGAGCGCATCGCCGCATGGGCCGAGCGCGAGGGGTTCGAGGTCGTCGCCTACCACATCGACGCCGGCGTCTCCGGTACGACCCCCGCCCACAAGCGCACGGGCCTGACCGACGCCCTCCTCGACGTCGAGACCTACGGCGCCGAGGTGCTCGCGGTCACCACACGTGACCGACTCGCCCGCTCCGCCCTCGACGCTGCGCTCCTCGACCGAGACCTCGCCGCGCTCAAGGCCCGCACCGTCGCCACCGACGGCGACGCGGCGAGCAACGCCGACACCGACGAAGGCCGGCTGGTCCGCACCATCCTCGACGCCGTCGCCGAGTACGAAGCGGCCCGCACACGGGCCCGCACACGGGCCGTGCTGCGACACCGCAAGGCCCAGGGCCTTAGGACCGGCGGATGCCTCCCCTACGGCTTCGACGAGCTCGAGGGACGCCTCATCCCCTACGAGCCTGAGCAGAACGCCATGCGCCGGCTCTATGCCCTCGCCGACGCCGGCACCTCGCAGCGCAAGATCGCAGCGACCCTCGACGCCGAGCGCTGGCCTACTCGCGGCGACAAGTGGCACCGCTCCCTGATCCGCCGACTGCTTACTCGCCGGGCTTGGGAAGGGGGGATGATTTCTGCTCCTCGACCGGGAGCTGAAGCGGTGGATCCGGGTGGATGATGTTGCTGTCTCTTATACACATCTCCGAGCCCACGAGACCTCTCTACATC
>CAJXVA010000587.1 GCA_913061055.1 uncultured Pseudomonadota bacterium | reverse complement strand
GCAGCGTCAGATGTGTATAAGAGACAGGGGGGGGAGGGCGCTGAGTGCCTCGGCGGCCGCGTCGGCGTGCCGATTTGCGATGGCTCGGGCTTCGGTGACACCGTCGCTTGCCAAGACGCGCCGAACGATGTCGCTGGCCGTCGCCTCGGCCATGGGAGGGCCGGCATCGAAGGCCTCGAGCACATCGGCATGCAGCTGCGTATCGGCCTCGCATGCGAGCAGCAGAGGAAGCGTCCACTTCCCCTCGCGCAGGTCCTGGCCGGGGTTCTTGCCCGTCTCTCCGGGGCCCGATGCGTTGCGGATCCCGTAGTCGAGCAGGTCGTCGGCGATCTGAAACGCGTAGCCGAGCTCCATCCCGAACTTGCGCAGCGGCTCGCGGTCTTCGGGTCGCGCCAGGCAACCGACTTGTGAGCACCAGGCGATCAGCGTCGCCGTCTTGCGCTCGATGATCATGTTGTAGTGGTCACGATCGAGGGCCGCGCCACCGGCCCCGTACAACTGCGCGACCTCGCCCTCGGCCATGCGCATGACCGTGTTGGCCATCGACTGCACAGCGTCGATGTGGCCGGTGTTGGCAACCGCTTGCAGCGAGCGCGACAAACAGAAATCGCCGGTGAGCACCGAGATGCCATTGCCGTGCACGATGCGAGGGCAGGGACGCCCGCGCCGGAACTCTCCCTCGTCGATGACGTCGTCGTGCAGCAGCGTGGCGGTGTGCAGCAGCTCTCCGACCGCGGCGACGGTGATGCGGTCGGGGTCGGTGACGCCGGCTGCCTGGGCGCACAGCAGCGCCAGCAGCGGGCGCAGTCGCTTGCCCCCGGCGAACGCGAGGTGTCCAGCCGCGTCCGGGATCACCGTGATGTCCGAGTGCATCAACGTCTGCAGTCGCGACTCGGCGGCGGCCAGGTCTTCGGCGACCATGCCGATGCAGCTCGCCAGGAACGCAGCCTGCGTGTTCGAGGGCGCCGCCGGGCGGGCCGGGGTCGAGAGTTCAGTGGCCGAGTGGGGCATCGGGCTCCAAGGTGGCGGATGTGGTGGTTCGGGTGCCGAAGGTGGCGGCCCGGGCAGCGATGTTGGTGAGCAGGTCGCGGACGGGCCCGCGGGAGATGAACGCGTCGATGAAGCGCCGGCCGAGGCTGAAGAACTCGGACAGCTGCCGAACGCGGGTGAGGGCGAACGCGGAGGCCTTCGAGGGCGTCTCGAGCGAGGACAGGGCGGCGGCGATCCGGTCGACCCGGACGATCGCGGTGTCGATCTGATCGCGCTCGCGCCGTCGGAACACGCCGGTGATCACCTTCCACATGTCGGTCTCGGCGACGTACAACCGGCCGTCCCGCCGGAGTACGCCCCACTGGACCAGCGAGGAGAGGGTCATGCTCGTCGAGCCGGCGCTGATGCTGAGCCGGCGCTGGATGTCGCCGTGGCTCATCGGTGCCTCGCACAGAAACAGGAGGCCGTAGATGCGGCCTTGGGTCTTCGTAAAGCCCCAGAACGCCGCGATATTGCCGAATACGTCCGCCAGCTCGTCCTGGGCGAAGTCGAGCGCGCTCTCGGCGTCGTGAAGAGGGGCAGTCATGGTGGTGCGATTCCGCGCAAGGTTCATTTCATTTTGAAGTGAACTCGCTTGCGGGGGGGACCTACCGCGGGGTTGGCAGGGTGTCAACGCCGCAGGTGCTGAAACTCCCCAGGCAGCCCCGTATGATCGGCGCATGAGCCTCACGGTTTGCAGCGGTTGCCAGCGACACGTTCGCGACGGGGAGGGGTGTCCGTTCTGTGGCGGCCGTCCTCGCACCGCGGTCCACGTGTGGAAGGCCGCGGTGCTCACCGCGATGGTGCCGTTGGGGCTGGCCGCCTGCTACGGAGGGCCAGTCACCGAGGGTGCAGGCGAGGCCGCGCCACCTGCCAGCGAGACCAAACCGGATGCCAAGCCCCCCGAGGTGAAGGCGGAGCCCGAGGTCAAGCCGGAGCCCCAGGACCCGACGGTCCCGACGCCAGAGCCGGTGGAACCCGATTCGGCGGATCCTGACCCCAGCGGACACGATCCCGAGACGCCCGATCCGGTCGACACCGCCGGGGGCGACAACTCCAAGCCCGAAGGCACCGACACCCCGATCGTCGAGGACATCCGGCCGGCGAAAAAGTACGGAGCGCCGCCGCGGCCCAAACCGAAGTACGGCGGCCCGCCGCGTCCCAAGCCGAAGCCCACTCCGCCTCCGAAACCCGCCCCCGGGGACTGAATCCCGCCTCCGCTGTGCACGGGCTCGTCAAGGCGGCCCACCGAGGCGTGGGAGCTCGCTTTGACTCCCCGACACCACGGCCGTCGCGGTACGATGACCGCATGGCTCTGACGGTTTGTCCTGGGTGCCAAAGGCACGTTCGTGATGGCGACGGCTGTCCCTTCTGTGGGCAGCGTCCGAAGACGACGGCGCACATCTGGAAGGCGGCGGTGCTGACCGCCATGATGCCGCTGGGGTTGGCGGCCTGCTACGGCGTGCCGCAGACACCCGGCGCCGCCGATGCCGGACAGCCCCCCGCAGACCCCACCAAGGGCGAGCCGGTCGAAGTCGATTCCGCCATCCCCGATCCCAGCGGGCATGACCCGGCCGAGCCCGACAAGCCTGAGCCCGACAAGCCCGACCCCGACCCCCCGCAGGATTCGGCACCGCCAGCTGACGTGGAGGCCGGTGACAACACCAAGCCGGACGGGACGGAGACACCGATCGTTCCCGACACGAGGCCGGCCCGAAAGTACGGCGCGCCGCCTCGGCCCGATGGCCCCGAGGTCGACAAGCCGACGCCGCCGCGGAAACAGAAGACCAAGTACGGTGGCCCCCCGCGGCCCCCGCAGCCCAAACCCGGACCCGTGCCGGAAAAACCGTGACGCGTCGTCGCTCGCTGCCCATCGCGCCGCCCGGTCCTCCCGCAGTGCGCAACCGGCCGTTGGAGTCGACCGTCCGCGCCGTTGATGCGGTGCGGCCGACCTATGCGGTCTGGGAGATCACGCTCAAATGCGACCTCGCGTGTCGGCACTGCGGGTCCCGGGCAGGGCATGCGCGCCCGGACGAACTCTCCACCGCGGAGGCGCTGGACCTGGCGCATCAGATCGCGGACCTCGGCCTGGACTCGATCACGTTGATCGGCGGCGAGGCCTACCTCCGGGAAGATTGGCTGGAGATCGCAGCCGTACTCATCGAACGGGGCGTGGACACCTCTGTGACGACCGGGGGCCGCGGCATCGACCGGGCGCGCGCCAAGGCGATGGCCGACGTGGGCATCTCGACGGTGTCGGTCTCGGTCGATGGGCTCGAGGCGACGCACGACCATCTCCGGGCGGTCCGCGGCAGTCATGCGGCCGCCCTGGGCGCCTTGGAGGCGCTGGGGGACGCCGGTGTCCCGGTCTCGGTCAACACGCAGATCTGCGCGACCAACCTCCGAGAGGTCGAGCCGCTGTTCGACATCATCACCCCGCAGGGTGTCCATAGCTGGCAGGTGCAGCTGACCGTGGCCATGGGCCGTGCTGCCGACGACCCCGATCTGCTGCTGCAACCATGGCAGATGCTGGAGGTGATGCCGATGGTCGCCCGCATGCAGCAGCGATGTGACCAGGCCGGGGTCGTCTTCTGGCCGGGTACCAACATCGGCTACTTCGGCCCCTACGAGTCCATGCTCAGACGGGACGAGCAAGGCATGCACACCGCAACGTGTGGGGCAGGGCGCGACACGCTGGGCATCGAGGCCAACGGCGACATCAAGGGCTGTCCTTCCCTTCCGACTGCTGCGTACACCGGCGGCAACATTCGCGACCACGCGCTGCTCGATATCTGGGAGCGTAGCTCGGCCCTGAGGTTCACCCGTGAGCGCCCGGTGACCGAGCTGTGGGGCTACTGCGGAACTTGCTACTACAAGCAGGAGTGCATGTCCGGCTGCACGTGGACCGGGCACGTCCTGACGGGGAAGCGGGGCAACAACCCGTACTGCCACCACCGCGCGCTCGAGCTGCTGCGCGAGGGCGACCGGGAACGGCTCGCGCCCAAGACGGCGGCCCCCAATCAGCCGTTCGACCACGGGACCTTCGAGATCATCCGCGAGCCGTGGCCGCAGGAACTCTTGCCGGCCGCGCAGTCCTTGGCCGCTGCGAAGCCTGACGATCCGCCGCGCTGGTTGAGCGCGCCGGATCCCACTGCTTGAGATTGGCGCGCGTCTTCGCGCGACGGCGTGTCAGGGCGCAACCGTTGCCTGCGGAAGTGAGGCACCGAGCTCCGTTCCGCGTTAGGGTCATGCATGGACACCGCAAGCCGCGCCTTGGGCCTCCTTCTCGCCACCGGATGTGCGGCGGCCGTCGCAGGGGTCCCGTTCTGCGCGGATGCTGCCGGTATCAACGCGACCGTGAGTCACCGACATCTGAAGGATGGGCCGGTCAGTCTCACGCTGTACGAGGGGGAGCTGATGCAGGGGAATCCGAGCTACGTGATGCTTAGCGGAGCTCGGCACCAGGTCCGGTTGGCGATCAGCGACATCTCCAAGCCGACCGAGGTCAGCTGCTCCATGGGAAAGGGCGACCCCAGCGACGAGCTGTCCCAGACGTTCAGCGTGGTGGAGTACTACTCGAACGCCTCGGGTTCGTACGCGACCGGAGAGACGCGCGTGATTACAGCAGGTGGGGCGAAGCAGCTAGAGTTCATCGTCACCCCGGGGCCCGCGGGCACGTACTGGTACGACATCGCAGGAGATTCGTTGGCGGACTCGTCGTTCCTCGAGTGCCGGGTGAAGACGCTCGGAGCGGACGACATCAACCCCCGAGTCGGTTCCGCAGAAGCGGCGCGAGCCGAGACACGAACGCCGTCGGCCACAAGAAACCCGACTTCGCGAACGTCACGGGACACGACGGTGCGGATCTCCGGAAGTCGCAAACTGCGGAGGCTGAGCCGCAAGGAGGAGCGGACGCGTCGCATCGACCGGAATCCTCCAAGCCGTGGCAGCGCGGCGCCGACTCCCGCCTCTCATAGCTTTGGTGCATGGCGGTTTGTCTCCGAGTCGAAGAAGGCGATGCTGCTCACCGCAGACTTCATGTTCTTGAGCGCGACGCAGGGGATGGCGATGAACGGGTCGAGCTGGTTCGGGGCGAGCGTGCAGATCCCCGGCGCAAAGTCAGCCGTACTGGACTGCGAGGTCGACGTCGGCCAGACCACGGGCCCCGACCTGACGGTGACCGTCAAACAGTCCGGTGGTCCTCAGACCACCAAGACCCTGAAACCAGGCCGGCAACACCTCGTCGTCGGCGTCAACCGGGTCGCGGGTTTGGAGACCCTCGTCGTGCAGAGCAACGCGGAAAATGACCAGCGGTGGTTCCTGCGGCAGTGCGAAGTCAGCTTTCATTGAACGCTTACCGCAGACTCTGATCGCGAGGGCGGAGGCGGATTCTCAGCTCGGCTCGGTGCCGACCCGTCGCGCCGAGATCACCGCGGTGAGGTCTGCGGCTGCCCGGCTCACCGAGTCGCGCAGCGCCGCTTGTGCGAGCTTCCGGGTCCCGTCGACTCCGTAGTAGAGCCCTTCCAGGCGCTTATCGTCGAACGCGTAGGTCTGCGACCAGATCGGATCCGGGTTTGCGCCCTGGTACAGCTCGACGGCGACACGAAAGCGAATGTCGCTGTGCGCCACCGGGATCCCGATCAGCCCCGGGACGGCCAGGAACGGGTGTGCCCGGTACGACAGTGTCGACTGCAGCAGCCGGCCGCGGACCACGAACTCGCTTGTGCCCGCGGTCCCGAGCGATACCTGGGCTCCCGGTGGCAACGAGCGGGCGAGCAGGGCGGGATACTCTTGCTCGAGGTCGCCGACGCGGGTGATGTTCGGTTCCCCAAACGCGTTGGCGTGCTCGGGATGCTCGTATTGAACCCGGGCGTACCCTCGTGAGGTCGCGATGTCGGGACGAAGGTCCTCGAACGGATCGACCGTGATGCTCGCGCCTTCCCACCCTTGGGGCGCTGCCGCGGTCTGCACCCCATCGAGGTCACGAACCCGCTCCAGCTGTGATGCGTGGGAGCACCCCACACCGAACAGCACCGTGCACGCGATCCCCCATTTCCCAATCGTAGACACCATCGTGGGCCTGTCTCTTATACACATCTCCGAGCCCACGAGACCTCTCTACATCTCGT
>CAJXVA010000586.1 GCA_913061055.1 uncultured Pseudomonadota bacterium | reverse complement strand
CTACACTAGATCGCTCGTCGGCAGCGTCAGATGTGTATAAGAGACAGATACTGCACCGCTCGACCAGGCGTTGCGGGAGCTTCACCGCACCGATCCCGAGTTCTCCGGTGGGCTCTCCAATCATGGGCCGATGGCCTGCGAGGCGCTCGAAGCCTTGGGGGCGACGGAGCGGATCGAACCGTTCTTTCGGCACTACCGTTCTCGGCTCGTCCCCATGGCGCACACCGAAGCGCTGCCAGATTGGTCCGTGGCGGTTGGACAGCCCGAGGCTCGCGCCGGGTTGATCGCTTCGATGGAGTCGCGACTGCGGAGGCTCGGCCCCGTGGACCTGTTGCGGAGCACGCTGCCGCAGCTCCTGCCGGGGATGGTCGGCGGAGCATTTCACGGGCTCCTGAGGACCGCGCATGCGTATCGCGCCTGGACCCGCAGCGAGTCGGAACCGCGGGCGACGGAGGTGGCCCACGGTTTGGGCTACTGGGCTTCCCGCTACCAGAGGCTCCCGGGGACGCCCGGTGCTGCATCGGTCCCAGGCCGCGAGGCCATGACGACGCTGCTCCGCACGCCGATCGTTGCCACCGACGTGCGCCACTCGGGGTTGATCTTCGAGCGGTTCGCGGTGCTCGAGCGTGACGCAGCCTTTGGCGCAGTGGTCGAGGGCTACGACCCTGCGTCCCAAGCCCCCGACGTTGCGCTGGATGCTGTGGTCACCGCGGCGGCGCGGCTGTTCGTCACGACAAACTCGCGCGGGGCCTCGTTCGTCTATCTGCACGGGGTGACCGGGTCCGCCGCGCTTCGCTTGCTTCTGCCGGTTCTCTCGGCCGAGGAGCAGCGCCTCGCTGTGGGGTATCTCGTGCAAGCGGTTGCCGCCGTGCATGCGACGCATGCTCAGGTGGAGTCGTCTGCGACCGGTCCCGTCCCGATCGTGGCCGTAGACCCGGCGGCCCTCATGACTCAGGCATCGCAGAGCGAGGACGACCACACGATCAAGCTCGTCGAAGCGGCGTGCCGGGAGTACGCGGGAATCGGTGCGCCCGAGCTGCTCGCTGCGGCCGCGCACCGGTTGGCCGGGAGCTAGCCGGGCCCCACGTCACGGGCGGTCAATCGCCGCCGGACCTCGGATGCGGCGGTGTTCTCGATCTCGCTCGCCAGGTCGTCGTCACCCACCGCGCGGCCGAGAATCGCGGCTCCGATCGCGAGCGTCGCGAGGAGGGTGGCCTCGCGCCGGGCATCGGGAGTGTCCTCGAGTGCGGCCTCGAGCAGCTCGATGAGCCCAGTCACCTGCTCGCCGTAGAGCTCCGCCCGCGAATCCCCGCCGCGATAGGCGTCCATGGGATGCGCGACCATCGGGCACATCACACGTTCGTCGCGCGCGTTGGGGTCGAGATAGGTCTCGAAGGCTTCGGCGGTTTGGGCTCGACGCTCGGGGCCCGTGGAGGTGTCCTCCCGCAGCCGGTTGTGAAGGCCCGAAGGGATGCCGAGCACCTCCTGCACCAACGCCTCCTTCGAAGCGAAGTGCGCGTAGAACCCTCCGCGGGTGAGGCCGGCCGCCTTCATCAGCTTGTCGATCGACGCGGCCTCGAACCCATGCCGACGGAACTCCTCGCGCGCCGTGTCGACGAGGTGCTGGCGGGTCTGGTCCTTGTGTCCGGTTGGATAACGCGCCATGGGATTTGACTTTATATGACGACCAACATAATACTATTGTATGTCGAGTGACATTCAAAAGTCTGCAGACCGAAATCGTCTGTATTTACTGGTGATTACGCTCATGCTTGCCGGACGGGCGATGACACTCGCGTTTCTCGGGGATGTGGGCGGAGGCGGCGCCGGGGACCCGCCGAAGGCCTGGCTGCTCCCGCTGCTTGGCGACGCGATCATCGGAATCACGGCGCTCGGTGTTGCGGACCTGGTGTGGCGCCGCCGAGGGCTCGCCGCGTGGACGCTGGTCGTCGTTTGGAACGCGTTGGCGATCTGGGACGCGTTGTCCGCGTTCACCGTCCACCTGACCACGCCGTGGCCGTCGTTCTTCATGATCGAGATCTTCGGCGCGTCGATGTTCTTCGCCGCATCGGCGATGCACGCGGCCTGCATCGTGCTCGTCTGTCGGCCCAGCACCCGTCGCAGCTTCGGAGTGGCTTGAGTCCGCGCCGCCCCGCTACGCCCTCGAGCGAGCCAAGCGCTCATCGCCGCGGTCGGCGACGGATTCGAACACCGGGTCGAGCGCGGTGAAGACCTGCCATGGGGGCGAACCCGTGCTCCGACTGAGCGACACGACCACTCGCTGCTCCAGCTTCACGACCCGCTTGCCCTTCCACAGCTTGTCGGCGAGGGCGACGAGAAGGTCCTCGAGCGCGAGCGCATCGTCGTCCCACTGCCCATGCGAGACACAAAACCGGGCGATGACGGGGTGCCCTTGGACCTCGAGCAGCGTCCGTCCCGCCTCTTCGTGGCAGGTACCGGGGCCCCGCATCTCGGCCGGGTGCAGGATCTTGCCAACGTCGTGCAACGCAGCGCCCAGCAGGACCTCTTCGGCGTCGAAGTGGGAGACGAACTCTGAGAGCCCCGCGGTGAGTTGGTCCGCCGCTTCAGCCACCAACGCGTGATGGCGGAGCAGATGTGTGGGCGCACCCAGTTGTGCGAGCAGGGTGAGAGCGTCGTCGAGAGTGCGAAGCAAGGCCCCGACAAGTCTAGGCCTGCAGTCGGTGGCTGTCTGTCATCGGGAGTACGGACCGACGTTGGATTCACGAAAGAACGCGCCTTGACGCTCTCGGGGTTCGGCCGTACGAAAGAAGGGTGATGGCCTTGAGGACTGCACACCGCTAGCGCCGTCTGGGACGACCCCAGATGGCGCGATGACACACGCGCACTGGGGGTCCGATCGCACGACCAGCCATGACAGCCGGGCCGGCAACCCGCCGAGTCGAACTCCCTCCGCCTGCTAGTGCGCGAGCTTTCTGCGCACCAGGAGATGAACGACATGACCCGGACACCCACAACCTTGGCGAGGCGCCGCAAGCTCGCCCGCGGAGGGCCTTGAGGTGCAACTCGTGGTCTTCACGGGGATTCAGGCGGCGGGCAAGAGCACGTTCTTTCGGGAGCGCTTCTTCAACACGCACGTCCGGATCAACCTGGACATGCTGCGAACCCGACACCGGGAGCGGGTGTTGTTCGAGGCCTGCCTGAGCGCCAAGCAGCCGGTGGTCGTGGACAACACGAACGTTTCCCGGGCCGATCGCGCCCGGTACATCGCTCCGGCTCGGGACGCAGGGTTCGGCGTCGTCGGGTTCTACTTTCGGTCGGTGCTCGCCGAATCCGCGGCCCGAAACGCGGCAAGGGAACCCAGCGCTCGGGTTCCCTTGCGGGGGCTTCTCGGGGCGGCCGGAAGACTGGAGACACCCGAGCTGGGCGAGGGCTTCGATGCCCTTCACTACGTACGAATCGACGAGGGCTTCGTCGTCGAGCCTTGGAGGAGATCATGAAGTTCAGCGAACTCGACACCCGGATGCGGCTCTTCGAGACCGCGAACGACCTGCGGGTCCTGCCCGGGCTCTACGCCATCGCTCGACTGGACGGGCGCTCGTTCACTCGCCTGACCAAGGAGTTGCACGACTTCGAGGCGCCGTTCGATCCACGGTTCCGCGACATGATGGTGGACACCGCTGCGTACCTGATGGGCGAGACCGGGATGCGGTTCACGTACGGGGTGACGCACAGCGATGAGATTTCGCTGTTGTTCTCGCAGTCGGACCAGAGCTTCGGCGGCAAGCTGCGGAAGCTCTGCTCGGTCCTCGCCGGGGAGGCGAGCGCAAAATTCACCAGCGTCCTGGGCGACGTCGCGGCGTTCGACTGCCGGATCTCCCAGCTCCCGAATCCGAAGCTGGTCGTGGACTACTTCCGGTGGCGAAGCGAGGATGCGCACCGCAACGCACTGAGCGCACACTGCTACTGGCTTCTTCGTCGATCAGGGGCCAGTCCCGCAGAGGCGACGTCCAGGCTCGAGGGCCGCTCGGTCGCCGACAAGAACGAGCTGCTGTTCTCAGCCGGCATCAACTTCAACGAACTCCCGCAGTGGCAACGCCGCGGGGTCGGTGTCGTCTGGGAGTCGTACGCCAAGGCCGGTGTGAACCCCAAGACCGGACAGACGACGACCGCGCAGCGCCGACGGCTGCAGATCGTGATGGAGCTACCCATGAAGGACGCATACGACGCGTTTGTGTCTGAGCTCGTTTCCTAGCTGACCCGGAGGCGGGCGTGGATCGGCAGGGGCCGTCCTGGTCCGCGGGGCCTCGCTGGCGTACGGCGATGTCACATCTGCGGAGCGGTGCGTCCTTCTCGTACCGATGCAGGTTCAATCCGCCTTCCCACTCGCTGCCGCCCTTGCGGCGCTCTGTACTGCTTGCGACGCCCCTCCTCCGCTCGCCGACACGACGGACGAACGTACCCAAGGCCCGCTCGACTCGCCCGATGACCCTGACGATGTGGGCGAGAGCTCCAGCGGGGGCGGGTCGGAGACCGGGGATGCTCTCGATCCGGCGCCGAGCTCCGACGAGGTGGTCGGGCTGGTGGCCTTCGGCGGATTCAATGGACCCGCACAGACGCTCGAGTTCACCGCGGATGCGCTGCCCGATTCGTTTCTCGACCCCGGGACCGACCAGTTCACGGCTGGGCCGGCCCCGGTCGCGGCTGGGTTCTACATCCCGGAGCCGGCGGGCTACGGCCACTACTGCAGCATGGTGTGGCCCGGTGGAGGCTGGGCGTTCGCCTCGGACACGACTGGCGGACATCCGTGCCAGTACCTGCGGGACCAGTTTGGCAGCGGGCAGGTCCGTCGCGCGGGTCTGTTTGACGCTTCGGGCACCAACCAGGCGGTGACGTGGTGCGACGGGCAGACGTGGGGCCCGGCGATCTATCGAGGCCAGGGAACGGGCCCGCTCACCTCGGCGTTCGATGCCGCGGCCAACTCGAGCGAACCTGGCTGTGTGATCACGGTGTCGCCGATGGCGCTGCCGATCTTCGACTCGAATCCGGGCGTGTTCTCCTCCGCCGGTACCGGTGTGGACTTCGCCCGGTCGGACGCGCCTTCGATGGATACGGGCCTGTTCGGGGCGACGGGAGCCAACGACAACCCAGCCGCGACGATGGTCAACCTTCGCGGCCACGCCAAGTCGGGCATCGACAATCACGATGGCTGGGACTGGGGTGCAGCCGAGAACACACCGCTGCGAACGATGGCCAATGGCTATGTGCTGCGCAGTCGCGACTACCAGACCAGCGCCGTGGCTTGCCCGTCCGCCGCCGCGGCCACCGTCGCAGCGCGACAGGTGAGCGACTGCATCAACCGCGACTACGCGACGTACTGGCCCGCGCCCTGCACCGGGTGGGGGGATTCATCCTCTGCGTGTCAGGCCTCGTTTACCGCCGGCAACTACATCAACTATCAAAACAGCGGGTGGGACGGGGCACTTCAAGGAGAGGTCTACGTCCGGCACTCGATTCAAACGCAGCCCTGGGAATATCGAGAGAGCTTCGTTGTTGGCTACTTTCACGTCAATCGGCAACAGACGCCGGCGCAGTGGAGTCCGGTGGGTCCGGGCACGCTCATCGCGGACGTGGGCAACGGCGGCTGGACGTCCGCACCGCACCTGCACATGACGGTCATCCGCGAGACGAACGTCGGGAGCACGGCGGCGAAGGATCGGTGGTTCTCTCCGAATGCCGATTCCTGCACGACGTGCAGCGGTGGGTCGCATCAGTTTCACCAGTACGCGGTGGAGCCGTACGGATGGTTGGCGCCGCTGAACATCGACCCCCGCGGGTGGATGAGCATGGACGGCGCGATGAGCCCGAACCTGTGGACGCCGAACTTCTATCACCTGTTCTTCGGCCTGCCGCCGACGGGCAGCTGGGGTCTGTAGAGTCGCGCCGCAGAACCCTTGCGAAAAAACCAACCCATCGGCGGCCTGCCCGGATACCCGGCTGCAGGCAGCCGACAATGACCCCGCGCACGACTCAATTCCACGAACTTGCCCCAGGGCGAAACACGGGGGGCCTTCTTTGCGTCGAGGGGGGGAGACCATGACGAGAGTCGTTCAGCGAAGTGTGGGGGTTGCGATCGTAGTGCTGTCTCTTATACACATCTCCGAGCCCACGAGACCTCTCTA
>CAJXVA010000585.1 GCA_913061055.1 uncultured Pseudomonadota bacterium | reverse complement strand
CAGCGTCAGATGTGTATAAGAGACAGGCTTGGGAGGGCGGCCGTGCAGCGGCAGGTGGCGCCTCGGCGGCGGGCCTTTCGGTCTTGCCGGGGGCAGATGGTGTCGTGACCTCGCCTTCGGCGCCCCGCAGGGTCGCGAGCACGGTGCCGACGGGAACCTCCTCGCCGACGGGGACGACGATCTCCGCGATGACACCATCTTCGAAGATCTCGATGTCGATCGCGCCTTTCTGAGTCTCGACCACCGCGATGATGTCGCCCTTTTTTACGGCATCGCCTGGATTCACGAGCCACTCGACGAGCGTGCCCGCTTCCATGTCCGCTCCGAGCGAGGGCATCTTGAAGTGTCCGCTCATCGCCCGAGCACCTCCTTGGCCGCCGCGACAATTGTCTCGGGTTGGGGGATCGCCGCCTGTTCCAGATGTTGCGGGTAAGGGATCGGAACCTCGAGGGAGCACACGCGTTGCACTGGCGCTTCGAGCTCGTAGAGGCACTGCTCCATGATGCGGGCGGAGATCTCGGAGGCGAGGCTGCAGGTGCGCCACCCCTCGTCGACGATCACCGCGCGGTGGGTCTTGCGGACCGAGTCCATGATCGTTTCGTCGTCCAAGGGGCGCAGGGTTCGTAGGTCGATGACCTCGGCCGAGATGCCTTCGGCTTCGAGCCGGGTCGCGGCGGTCCGGCACTTGCCGAGGTTGCCCCCGTAGGTGATGAGGGTGACGTCGCTGCCCTCACGCCGGACGGCGGCGCGGTCGATGGGCACGGCTCCCGCATCGTCGGGGAGCTCGCCCTTGTCGTTGTAGAGGCCGACGTGCTCGAAGATGATGACCGGGTCCGGGTCTTCGAGGGCCGTCCACAACATGCCGCGGGCGTCCTCGACGGTCGCGGGGGCTAGGACCTTGAGCCCGGGGACGTGGGCATACCAGACCTCGAGGCTGTGCGAGTGTTGGGCAGCGAGCTGGCGGCCCGCGCCCGTGGCCATGCGGATGACCAAGGGGACACTGAACTGCCCGCCGGACATGTGCCGGAGCGTGGCCGCGTTGTTCACGATCTGGTCGAGCGCGAGAAGGCTGAAGTTCACGGTCATGATCTCCACGATCGGTCGCATCCCGCCCATCGCCGCTCCGATACCGGCTCCGGTGAATCCGCTCTCGGACAACGGGGTGTCGCGAATGCGTTCGGGACCAAACTCGTCCATGAGCCCTTTGCTGACCGCATAGCAGCCGCCGTAGGCCCCGACGTCCTCGCCCATCACGAACACGCGCTCGTCGCGTTGCATGGCGTCGCGGATGGCTTGTCGCATTGCTTCTCGGTATGTGGTGATCACTGTGGCGCCTCCGTATGGACGTCGTCGAGAATGCGTTCGACAGGCTCCCAGGTGCCGGCTTCGGCAAACGCGACGGCCTCTTCGATCTCCGCGGCAACACGCGCCTCCATGGCGTCGTGCTCGGCTGCGGTGATGAGATCTCGCCGCCGCAGCGCATCCTCGAACAAGGTGATCGGGTCTCGTTTCTGCCACTCTTCGACCTCAGCCTTGTCGCGGTAGAGCTGAGCGTCGAACATCGAGTGAGCCCTGAAGCGATACGTTCGGTACTCCAGGAATCGCGGGCCCTGGCCGGCTCGAATGGCTTCGACCGCCTTGCTCGTTTGGGCTTCGACCTCTCCGACATTCATCCCGTCGACCGCGACCGAGGTGATGCCGTACGATTCGGCCTTCTTGTACAGGTCGAGGACGGATTCGGACCGCTCCAGCGCGGTCCCCATCGCGTAGCCGTTGTTCTCACACAAGAAGGCGACCGGAAGCTTCCACAGCGCGGCCAGGTTGAGTGACTCGTGGAACTCGCCCTCGGCCACGGCCCCTTCTCCGAAGAAGCAGAACGTGACCGCCTCGCGCCCCTTCATCTTGTCGGCCAGTGCCAAGCCGACGGCCATCGGGAGTGCCCCCGCGACGATTGCGTTGCCACCGTAGAAGCGATGCTCGGCCGAGAACAAGTGCATGGAGCCTCCGCGTCCGCGGCTGCACCCTTCCTGCTTGCCGTACATCTCCGCCATGATCGACCCCGCAGACAGCCCAGCCATCAGCGCGTGGCCGTGTTCACGGTATGTTGCGAGTACGCTGTCCTGCGGTTGTATGGACTGTTGTACGCCGACCGAGACCGCCTCCTCGCCGATGTACAGGTGCAAGAACCCGCGGATCTTGCCCGCGCTGTAGAGTTCGGCGGACTTCTCTTCGAAGCGACGGATGCGGATCATCTGCTCCAACAACTGGTGGGCGTGGTGCCGATCGAGTGGGGTCATGAGGAGGTCTCCAGGGTGGATGTGTCGCCTTCGTCGAGCCCGAGCTCCCGGGCTTTGAGTAGGCGTCGCATGATCTTCCCGCTGCGGGTCTTGGGCAGGCTGTCGACGACCTCGATCTCCCGAGGCGCGACCGCGGGGCCCAGACGCTTGCGAGCGAACCGCATCAGGTCCTTGTGCAGCGCTTCGGTGGGCTTGAGCCCCTCGCGCAGCGCCACGAACGCCTTGACGATCGCGCCCGCCACGGCGTCCGGTTTGCCGATGATGCCCGCTTCCACGACGGCGGGGTGTTCGAGCAGGGCGCTCTCGACCTCGAACGGACCGATCAGGTGGCCGGCCGACTTGATGACGTCGTCGGCCCGCCCGGTGAACCAAAAGTAGCCTTCCTCATCGCGTCGGGCGAGGTCTCCGGTGAGGTACCAGTCGCCATGAAAACACTTGTCGTAGCGCGCGGGCTCGCCGAGGTACGCCCGCATCATCGAGGGCCATCCCTTGCGCAAGGCGAGCTGTCCTTCGCGGTCTGGCTCGGTCAGCACCTCGAACCCGTTGTCGGTGGGTTCGAGGATGGCGGCCTCGATGCCGGGGAGCGGCAGCCCCATGGAACCGGGCTTTACGTCGACGCCCGCGTAGTTGGCGATCATGATGCCGCCGGTCTCGCTCTGCCACCAGTTGTCGTGGATCGCCTGGTCGAACGCCTCGAGGCCCCAGTAGATCGCCTCGGGGTTGAGTGGTTCGCCGACCGAAGCGATGAAGCGCACCGAGGAGAGGTCGTAGGACTGGGCGAGTTCCGCCCCCGCCTTCATCAGCATGCGAATGGCGGTGGGGGCCGTGTACCAGACCGTGACACGGTGGCGTTGCAGGGTCTCGTACCAGCGTCGGGGTTCGAACTCACCTTGGTCGACCAGCATCGTCACGCCGTTGGTGAGCGGAGCGATGATCCCGTAGGAAGTGCCCGTGACCCACCCGGGATCGGCGGTGCACCAGTAGACGTCGCCAGGCCGGAGATCGAGGGCGACTCGGCCCGTGACGTGGTGAGCGACTACGGCTTCGTGCACGTGCAGAGCACCTTTGGGCGTGCCGGTCGTGCCGCTGGTGAAGTGCAGCAGCGCGGGTGTCTCTTTGGTGGTTGGGCCGACCGTATAGACGTCGGAGGCCTCGGACATGGTTTTGGCGAACGAGAGCGTCCCCTCGGGAGGGTCGTCGTCGATGACCAGAACATGCTCCAAGGTCGGGACCGCATCGCGGATCTTGGCGACCTTCTTGTTGTAGAGTTTTGCGGTGGTGACGAGCACTCGCGCGTTGCCCTTGTCGAGCCGGGTCTGGATCGGCTCGGGCCCGAACGCGGAGAACAGCGGGCAGAAAACGGCACGGTGCTTGAGCGTGCCCAGTGCAGCGACGTAGAGTTCGGGCACTCGGCCTGCGAGTGAGAAGAGCGTCTCACCGGGTTCGACCCCGAGGTTGGCCAGCAGGTTGGCGAAGCGATTGGTCTGGCGCTGGAGCTCCGCGTACGACCACTGGGTGAACTGGCCCTCTTTGTCGATCCAGCGGACGGCGGGCAGCTCGCCGCGGCCCGCATCCACGTGTCGGTCGACGGCCGCGTAGCCGATGTTGAGTCCGACGTCGCCGGGGGACGTCAGCGCAGCGCGTTCAGCCTCCCAGCGGAAGTCGGACCGAGCCTGCTGATAGTCCACCAGGTTGGGCTTGTCCGGGCCTCCCTTGCGGATCCGTTCGGGGCGCTTCATCGTCGCTAGGTGCGTGGTGGCGCAGTCGGTCCACCAGCCAGCAGTTGTTGCGCTTCAGAGATCCTTTGGGGTTGAAGCAGAACTCGCGGGAACGCGGGCCCACCGAGCAGCGGGAGCTTCTCCAGGCATTCGCTGCGTCTAGCCCCGGTGCCAAGCGTTTCGCGAAGGAACTCATGCCGACAAGGAGGACCAGACTCTGTAACCCTGGTGGACTCGCGTCGTAGATAGCGAGCCCGACACCTCCGACCGACAGCCAGGTTTTAGCCCCCAAAGACCCCGATCACTTCAACCGAGGCGGAGACGTTGGCGGACAAGGATCCGGATGCGTCCGCCAGCGCCGCGGCGGCGATGGGAAGTTCTTGGAGGGCGCAGACGGCACCGATCGAGGCTTTGAGGTTGGCGTCGGCCGACAGCTCCTCGATGCTTCCCTCCACGGCCCCGCTGGCGGCGGCGACGAGGTTCGTCGATGCTTCGACCACAACGTCCGCCTTGGCCCGCGCGGCGAGAATTGCTCCGAAGTGACCCCGGAACCCCTCCAGCCAGGCGCGAAACTCGGCCTGTGCGATGACGTCGCCCGCCGCTTCGCCGTTGAACTCGAATCCGAACGCGAGGGTGGGTGGTCGGCACTCGAGTGAAGCGCTCGCCTTTGCATCGACGGCGGCTTCGCACTCCGCACTGACCGACGGTGGCTCGGCGGTACCTTCGCAGCCGGCGTCGCATTCGATCGACGCTCCCGCCATCGCCTCGCACTTCGCCGAAGCGCTCGCGTCGCAGCCGCCCTCCGGCGCGGTGTACTCGCAAGACCCTTCGCATCGTCCGTTGCAGCTCGCACCGGCGCTGACGTCGACGGCACACTCTCCGGTGCACGTGCCCGCACAGCGACCGTCGAATCCGTCCATCGTGCTGCCCCCGGCCTCACAGGTTCCCCGGCACGTGCCCTCGCAACTCGCAGCAGTGCTCAGCTCGGCGACACAAGAACCGGTACACGTCCCGGAACACTCGAAGTTCGGGGCGGTGCCTTCGCACATCAGCGTCGCCTCGGCACCGCAATCCACAGCGACGCCGGCCTCGGCGTCACACGATCCTGAGCAACTCACCGAGAGCTCGCCGGGGCTCGCCTCCACGTCACACTCCGCAGCTGCGGAGACGCTGGCTTCGATGTTGGCCTCGCACGCGGGAGGTTGATACTCGACCGTGAGACCGCCGCTGATGTAGCCGTCCAAGTGGCCTTCGATCGCAGCGGCAAGCTCTGCACCGGTTGCGCCCGGTGCCAATCCCACCGACGCACCGATTGCGTCGAGCTGGGCGCGCAGCTCGCCGCTGAGCCCAGTCATCGTGGCATTGAGATCGATCGCCGCGCCGAAGAACGCATCGATCGAAGCAACGCCCGAGATGCTGGCTTGGCCCTCCGCGAAGCCGCCAGCTTCGCAGTTGATGTCGAGTCCGCACTGCTCGGCGATGTTGCCGAGGGGCGAATCCTCATCGCAGCCGGGCAGCGAAGCGATGGAGACGCCGGCGAGAAGGCCGAGGGCTGGGATGGGAAAACTACGTCGTTTCATCGTCTGTCTTTTCTGAAGCGCGGGCGGAGGGTCTTGGCAAACGCAGCCGCCCGCGAAGAGGAATCCGCGCTTGGTCGTCGGCGCAGGGGCTGTCACCGAACGCGCGATCCATTGCCCCTGAAGCCTGGTACGCCGTCACGGCCCGGCCAGTTTTTCTACAGTCGTTCCTCCGCAAAAACCGCGCTGCGTGATTCACGATGTTGACGGGCCGTTGCATGACCCTCATTGGATCGGGTCGATGCACACACGTGAGGCGGCAACGTTTGCCGTACGGATCCGTGGGCGCCCCAGGAGGATCCAAAACACACAGGAGCCACATGCGCCCGCCGAAGTCGTGCGTCTCGAGGTTGCGCTCGACGCTGGCCGACCCATGATTCACATTGTGTTCTTGGTGCCAACGCGGTGGGGGTTCTCGTTCGCGTTGTTCGTAGCTGGGTGTGGCGCCGGCCCCTCGGCGTCGGCGCTCGACGAACCTGTTCCAGAGGATTGGCTCGAGTCAGAATCGACGGGGGCCGCGGAGGCTGTCTCTTATACACATCTCCGAGCCCACGAGACCTCTCTACATCTC
>CAJXVA010000584.1 GCA_913061055.1 uncultured Pseudomonadota bacterium | reverse complement strand
CACCAAAGCTTGGCAGCGCAGCGTCGTCGGCCGCGGGAGCGGCTGCCGATGCTGCGACCTGCTGCTCGTTGCCGACCATCGAACCCAGCGCACGAATGTCGATGAGCCCCGACCCTTCCGAGCCGGGTGCAGCGGTGGCCAAGCCCTTGGTTCCGACCTGCTGGTTGGAGCCGGCGGTCGGCTTGTTCTGCTGAGCCTGTGCGGCGCCCGGGGACGCCAACGCCTGCAGCGAGTCGAGCGAGAACAAGACGGAGTTCTCGTTGCGCTGACCGGTCAGGTTGGAGACACGCGGCGAAGCCTGCCCAGGGTCGTGGGCTGGCGCAGCTGCAGCGACCGCAGCCGTGGCCGCAGCCGCAGCACCGGCGGCGTAGTCTTCCTGGTTCGCGTTCGCGAACGGGTCGTCATCATCCTGCTGCTGGCCGTAGCCGTCGTCGTACCCGCCACCTCCGGCGGGATCCTGGCCATGCCCCGCGTGGACACCATCGGGAAGATCCGCGAACGACGGGACGTCGCCCAGAGGAATCCAGTCCTCGAAGCCCTCCTGCCAAACCGCAGTGTCCTTGTCGATCTCGCCCGCGCCGTATCGAGCGCGAACGTCATCTTCGGCAAGGGGGCCGACGGTCTCGCCGTTGATCGCGAGGTGCCATCCAGGAGCGCCTTGGTCGGCATCAGCATCGCCACCCGCATCGGCGGCATCGGCGGCGACGCCCTTGTCCCGAACGATGATGACGTTGCTGCACTTTTTGCAGCGAATCTTGAAGGTTTTCCCGCGGACCTTCTCATCCGCGATGGAATACTTCGCAGCACACTTGTCGCATTCGATCTTCATTCGGGGGTCTTCCGCCGGGAGAGTGGCCGCGCTGGCGCCGGTCTCCGCTGTCCGTTCAAGGTTTTGCTTGCAACTTCCGAGGGTTCCAAGCGTGGGCAGTATACGTGCAGCCTCACGTCGCACACAACCGCGCAGCCGCGCAGGTAGCCGGCGTCTGCACCCACCTTTGTGTTCACTGTGTGCATGGTGAGGACCGGGTAAGACCTCACCATCCGGGGATTGGCGCGAGGGCTCAGCTTTGGAACGCTTCGCTCAGCGCGATGGTCTCTTCGCGGCCAGGCCCGACCGAGGCCAGCACCACCGGCACTCCGACCGCATCGCTGATTCGGTCGAGGTAGGCGCGGACCGGCGCGGGAATCTCGTCCCGGGTGCGAGCGGCGCGGAGTTTCGGTCCCACGGAGGGATCGTCCCAGCCCTCCACCGTCTCCAGAACGGGTCGGGCCAGCGCGAGATCGTCCTTGCCCGGGGTTCGGCCGTCCTCGTAGGCGGTGCAGAGCTGAATTCGCGGCAGCTCGGCGAGAACATCCAGCTTGGTGACACACAGCCCCGACATGCCGTTGATCCGGGCCGCATACCGCAGCGCCGGCAGGTCGAGCCAGCCGCAGTCACGCGGCCGACCGGTCGTGGCGCCGTACTCTTTACCGGCCTTGCGAAGGCCGTTGCCCTCGGCTCCCTCGACACGGGTGGGGAACGGACCGGCCCCGACCCGGGTCGTGTAGGCCTTGGAGATCCCCCAGACTTCGTCGATCTGCGTGGGGCCGACGCCGATCCCGGTGCACACCCCCCCTGCGATCGCGTTGGACGACGTGACGAACGGGTAGGTGCCGTGGTCCACATCGAGCATCGCCCCCTGTGCGCCTTCGAACAGGACGCGCTTGCCGGCGTCGATGCTCTCCTGGCAGACCTCCCCGACGTCCGCGACCATCGGCTCGAGCCATCGCGCCCAGCTCGCCGCATCCGACAGCAGCCGGTCCACATCGACCCGGTGATCATGTCCCAAGCGCTCGAACTCCGGGTCGACCACGGCCTTGCACTGCAGCAAGCGGTCGCGAAGCCGACTGGCGTCGAACAGGTCGCGCACACGAATGCCGCGACGACCCGCCTTGGCTTCGTAGGCCGGTCCAACGCCGCGCCGCGTGGTCCCGATCTGGTTGTCGTGCGTGCTGGCCCGGTCCTCCCGCAGCCCATCGAGTGCGCGGTGAAAATCAAAGATCAGGTGCGCGCCCAAAGAGACCCGTAGCTCGTTGTTCTGCAGCAGACCGAGCGCCTGTAGGCCCTCGACCTCTTCCCGGAACACGGCCGGGTCGATGACCATGCCTGATCCGAGCGCACAGATCGTGCCCGGGTACGTGCAGCCCGAGGGCACCAAGTGCGTGATGATCTGCTGGCCCTCGACGACGAGCGTGTGCCCGGCGTTGTTGCCTCCGGCAAACCGGGCCACGACGTTGGCCTTGGAGGCGAGCACGTCGACAACCTTGCCTTTGCCCTCGTCTCCCCACTGAGCTCCCACTACAACCAAAGTCGGCATCTTGTTCTCTCTACTCTCGGGTCCAATTGGATGGGGTGTCTTGAGCTCGGCGGAACCGAAGCACCGCCATGCCGCCCGCTTCGTCGGGCTGAAGATAGGTGAGTGCCCCCGCTTCGGCGTTGGCTGCCACGACCTGGGCATCCTCGAGGGAAAGGCCGTCCTGAATCCAGGCGGGCTCCCCCGCCCCGCGCGCTGCGGCGGCGGTCCGGGACGCCTCGATACGAGCGTGGTGCGGGCAGTCCGGGTGCAAGGCGATGAGCCGACCCGAACGACCGCCGGGCCTGGGTCCGCGGTCGCCGAGCGCTTGTTGCAGCGCGTCGAGGTCCAGCGCGAAGCCGGTTGCGGGTGCAGCCGCGCCGAAGCGACCCACCAAGTCGTCATAGCGGCCGCCGCGGAGGACCGGAGCCGCGACCCCCGGTGCCCAGGCTCGGAGCCGTGCGCCGGTGTAGTAGTCGAACCCGCGGACTTCGCCGAGGTCGACATCCAGAAGGTCGGCGGCGTCCGGAGACGCGGCGCGCACGTGCTCCACGATCGCCTGGAGCGTGTGGAGCCCTTCGGCAGCGCCGCCGTCCGGGTCGAGATCCGCCAGCCGTTCGATCACCTCGGGCCGTCCGTACGCGTCGCACAGAGAGCCAACGGCGGCCGCTCGGGCGGGGGCGATGCCTTTGCCGACCAGCAACGCTTCGAGACCTCCTCGGTCCTTTCGGCCCAACCGTGCTTCGACCGCCTGCCGGTCGCCCGCATCCAGGCCCAGCCCATCCAACACACGGTGGGCGATGCCTCGATGGGACATGTCGAACCGGAAGCCGGTGAGCCCCACATTGATCAGCGCCGCGTGGGCAAGCGCGACGAGCTCGGCATCGGCGGCCGGACTGGCATCGCCAACGAACTCGACGCCCATCTGGTGCTGTTCCGTCTTTTCGCGCGCGTCTGCTGGCTGACGGACGACGTCCGCGGTGTACGCCAGGCGCAGGACCGCATCGGCGGGCCAGGTGGTGCCTCGGTGACGGGCGACCATCCGCGCGATCTGGGGCGTGACGTCGGAGCGCAGCGCGACGACCTGCGATGCGGGCCCGGAGACGAAGCGCACCACATGAGCCCGGTCGGCCTCCGAAAGACCCGCGGCGAGGACCTCGTAGCGCTCGACCGTCGGTGTGACGACCTGCCGGTAGCCCCACGCGACGAAGGAATCGAGCAGGGCGTCGACCAGCGCGCGTCGCCGCCCTGCTGCTGGGGGCAGCAGATCGATGCCGCCGTCGGTACCGTGAAGGCCGCGCATGTGCCGGTTAGCCTTCGGTGTCCTGGGCGAGGTCGTAGAAGACCAGGCCGTTGGGGATCTTCGGGAAGAAGAAGGTGCTCTTCTGCGGCATCACCTCACCGCTGTCGCACACGGCCATGACGTCTTTGACCGGCGTCGCGTTCATGAAGCAGACCAGCTGGGTCTTGTCGTCCCCCGACTGAGCGACGTCGATCGACTTCTCGTAGGACTTGAAGTAGCGCAGGTTGGTCTTCGCGGCCTGAGCTTCCTTGGTGATGCCCAAGACCCGCTCGAGCACGAGTTCGTGCAACAGCGCGACATCGAGGTGCTGAAGCGCGGGCGCGACGTCACCCAGGCCCGCTGCAGCGGGGTCGAAGTCGGCCCGAAGCGTGAGCACCGTGAGCTGGCCGGACCCGGGGACCGTGAGGCCAAAGGCGGCGCGTTCCTTGCCTGCCTCGGACATGCGGGAGCGCATCGCTTCGGTGTTGGCGGGGAGCGCCTCCGTGACGACATCGAAGAACGGCTTGGCCTGCGCCACGACGGCATCCAAGTCAACGTTCGCAAGCCCGTGCACCAAGCGGTGCGTGGGCAGCACAACGAGACCCGGGTCGTCCAGGTTGCTCAGGTAGATCATGCCGTACGCCGCCGAAGGATGGCCGCGTCCCTCGAGCTCTTCTCGGAACGCGCACATCGTCTCGTAGCGGTGGTGACCGTCGGCGATGTAGATCGACTTGTCGGCCAGCACGCCTTGGAGCGTCTCGATGGCCGCGGCATCGTCGACCTTCCAGAGTTTGTGGTCCACGCCATCGAAGTCCGCGGTGAGCACGGGCTCGCCTTTGACCGGATCGACCGCGCTCTCCCAGTTCTTGTTCGGGTCGGAGAACATGCCGAACACGAGCTCCAGGTGCGCCTCGCAGGCCCGCATCAGCTTGAGCCGGTCCATCTTCGGGCCGCTGAGCGTTCGCTCGTGGGCGAGCACCGGCCCGTTGCCGAAGCGAGTCAGCTCGACCAGCGCCACGAGGCCCTTGCGGGTGTAGGTGGTGCCGAGCGCTTCGAAGGTCTGGTGATAGACGTAGACGCCTGGCTTTTCGTCCCGTGTCATGGCCTCGGAGACGATCGAGCGGAATGCCGAAGCACCGCGTGCGTACTTCTCGTCGCCTTCCCCCTCCGGGAGGATGAACCGCATCGCGTTGTGCTCGCTGCGGGCCACGAGTTCCGCCCGTCCCTGCGCGTCGACGACGTCGTAGGGAGGCGCCATCACCGGCGTTGCCGAAGCTCCAGCTTCGAGCGTGTAACGCAGGCCGCGGAAGGGACGAATCTTCGCCATGGCGCGCTCTATACCACCGTCGCTCGGCGTCCGATATCCCGACGGAACTGCATACCATCGAAGCGAATGGCCTCGACGGCCGCGTACGCGTTGTGCAGCGCGTCCGTGAGCACTCCGGCGGTCGCACAGACCCCGAGCACCCGGCCCCCCGCGGTTTCACAGTCCCCGTCCGCCGCCCGGCGCGTACCGGCATGGAACACCGTCACCCCGCGAATCTCGTTGGCGTCCGCCAAGCCCGAGATGCGGTCTCCTTTGTGAGACGACGCCGGATAGCCCGCCGAGGCGAGCACCACGCTGGCGGCCGGTGCTCCCGTGAGCCTGCCCTCGCGCAAGTTGCCGCTGACCGCAGCTTGAAGCGTCTCGCCCAGCGCCGCTTGCAGCCCCAGCATCAGCGGCTGGGCCTCTGGGTCGCCAAACCGCACGTTGTACTCGATGACCCACGGGTCTGAGGCCTCGTCGATCATCAGACCGACGAACAGCACCCCGACAAACGGTCGGCCCTCGCTGCGCAACCCCTCGAGGGTGGGACGGACGATGCGCGCCATCGTCTTGTCGTGCACCGCCTCGGTGAAGATCGGGGCGGGCACGTAGGCGCCCATGCCCCCTGTGTTCGGCCCGGTGTCGCCCTCCCCGATGCGCTTGTGGTCCTGCGCGGGGAGCATCGTGGCGGCGTTCGTGCCGTCGGAGATCACGAAGAAGCTGACCTCCTGGCCTTCGAGGCGCTGCTCGAGCACCACGGTCGCGCCGGCATCGCCAAACGCTCCGCCTTCCAGGCAGTCCCGCAGCGCCGCATCGGCCTCGTCATACGTCTGCGCCACGGTGACGCCTTTGCCCGCCGCCAGGCCATCCGCCTTGACCACCGGAGGTACGGCAAACGTCCGCACCGCGGCCAACCCATCCTCCAGGGACGAGACGGTCACGTGCCGCGCGGTGGGAATGCCGTGGGCCGCCATGAACGACTTGGACTCGGCCTTGCTGGCTTCGAGTCGGGCCGCGGCCGCCGAGGGACCGAACACATCGATGCCCGCCTCCCGCATCGTGTCCGCGAGTCCGTCGACCAGGGGTTGCTCGGGGCCCACGACCACCACGTCCGCGCTCAGCGTCTTGGCGAGCTCGACCAACGCCGCATGCTCTCCGACCCCGTGTGGGTGGTTGGTGCCGACCGTCGCCAGCCCAGGGCTGTCTCTTATACACATCTGACGCTGCCGACGAGCGATCTAGTG
>CAJXVA010000583.1 GCA_913061055.1 uncultured Pseudomonadota bacterium | reverse complement strand
CAGCGTCAGATGTGTATAAGAGACAGGGCGTGCATGCCGTCGTCGGCACCCCTGGGCGGATCCTCGACCACATTCGTCGTCGCACCCTCGACCTCTCCAAGGTCCAGACCGCGATTCTCGACGAGGCGGACGAGATGCTCTCGATGGGCTTCCTCGAGGACATCCACGCGATCCTCGATGCCTGCCAGAAGGACCGGCAGACGATGCTGTTCTCGGCGACGGTGCCCTCGGATATCGAGCGCATCGCTCGGCGATACATGAAGAACCCGGAGTCGCTGAAGCTCTCCGGTGACGACATCGCCGCTTCGCTGATCGACCACACCTACTACTCGGTCCCCGGCAGCATGCGGACGCGCGACCTGATGAACTTCATCGCGCAGGAAGAGCCCGGATCCACGCTCATCTTCTGCAACACGCGCGAGGAGACCAACCTGGTCGCCAATGTGCTGCGCAAGGAAGGATTCAGCGCGGAGGCGATCAGCTCCGACCTCTCTCAGGCCGCTCGAGAGCACGTCTTGGGGGCCATGCGAAAGGGCCGTCTGCGGTTCCTGGTCGCCACCGACGTCGCCAGCCGCGGCATCGACATCACGCACATCAGCCACGTGGTGAACTATTCGTTCCCGCAAAACGCCGAGAGCTATGTGCACCGCACCGGGCGGACCGGTCGCGCGGGACGTGCCGGCAAAGCCGTCAGCCTGATCGGTCCCCAGGACATGGGCAACTTCTACTACCTGAAGTTGGCCTACCCCTCGATCGAGTTCACCGAGAGCAAGCTTCCGCCGGCCGAAGAACTCGACGCCCGTCGCAACCAGACGAAGCTCGATCAGATCAGCAAGCGCTTTCCCGACCTCGTCTCGGCCGACTGGCGCTTGCTCGTCCGCACCCTGTCTTCCGACCCGCGCGGCGAGCAGGTCATGGCGTACTTGCTCAGCGAGGCCATGAGCAGCCCCGACCCCGCGACCCAGGTTGCGCGGGATCTTCCCGAGGAGGAGGACGACGAATACGCAGGAGGACGCGGGCGCCGTCCCAGTGGCCGCCGAGACCGCGAAAGTGAACGACCTCGTTCCCGGGATCGCGATGGGGAACGACCCCGCTCCCGGGACCGCGACACAGAGCGCTCCGGCCGCGGAGAACGCTCCGGCGACGGTGAACGCTCCGGTCGCGGTGGCCGGGACCGCGGACGCCGACCTCGCCACGGCCGTGACGAGGACGGCGCGACCGCATCGGAAGCCACTTCGGACGAAGCAAGGCGTCGGCGAAACCGCCAGTCTCGCCCCGAACAGGACGCAGCATCCACCGGCGTCGTGATCGAAGCGACCGGGCCCGATGACACTGTCGAACTCGAGACGCCAGCGTCCGCCGGGTCCGAGCCGGCGGCGACCGCCGAGACCGGCACCACGGATCCCGCTCTCGAAACCGCGGGCACCCCAGCCGCCGAGGTGAGCACCGAGGCCGCTGGGACGTCACCCGGCGACGAGAAGCCGGCATCCGAGGGCGAAGGACGAGGCCGTCGGCGCCGTCGAGGGCGCCGTCGAGGAGGCCGCGACGGAGCTCCCCGCGCCGATGGCGTCGAGGGAGAGGGATCGGAGGCCGCTGGGGCCGACGGAACACGCGACGAAGAGGACAGCTCCCCCGAACAGGAGAGTGGACCGACAGAGCCCGCCCCCGCCCCGGAACTGGCTGCAGCGGCGAGCGATCCCGAAGGGGACACCGAAGTTGCCACCGAAGCACTGCCAGAGGGCGAGCCCGCCGAGGGCGAAACCGCCGCGGAACTCACCGCGGCCCCAAGCGAGGCCACCGAGGGCCTGCAGGAAACGGACGAAGGGGTCAGCGCACGGGGTCGGCGACGACGCCGTCGCCGTCGCCGTCGCGGACGCGGCAAGGGCGACGAGGGCGGTCAAGAGGCCGGCGGAGACGATGGCGAAGCCGGCGCAGCCGATGCGGGCGCCTCGCAGGGTGTCTCCGCGGACGCCGAGGGCGGATCGGAGGACGATGGCAGCGGCAAGCGCCGTCGCCGTCGCCGTCGCGGTGGCCGGGGCAAGAGGCCCGAGTCCGAGACCGAGACCGAGACCGAGCCCGTCCAGCAGCACGTCTCTCAGGACCAGATCATCATCGACATTGATGAGAATGAGCTCGAGGTCGTCCGCGACGAGTTCGGCGAGATCGACGAACTCGACGATCTGACGCTCAAAGGCCGACGTCGGGGAGTCATTGACGCCCTGCAGGATGAGGTCGAGCTCGAAGACATGTCCGACGAGGACACGCCGGCGGCCGATTCGGCGGCCGACGCAGAGGCTTCAGAAGACGGGGACGAGGCGGCCGAGGACGGCGACGAGGTCGCGGCCGACGGCGAGTCCTCCGACGACGTCGACGACAAGGAAGCCAAGAAGCGCAAACGACGACGCCGTCGGCGGAAGAAGAAGCCCGCCGAGGATCTGGTTGCGCCGGAGCTGACGGCTCCGCCGCACAAGGACTTCTGGGAGGTCTGGTCGACCAAGTTCACATTCCGTGAATTCGAGGACGATCAGTTCCGTGGGGGCACAGAAGCCATCGTGGACGAGCCCGATCCAGAGCCCGAGTCGGCGGCTGATACCGCCGGCGAGCCCCGGCGGAAGCGTCGGTCCCGTCGAGGTGGCAGCGACCGCAATCGCGGTGAGCGCAGTGGCAACGACCGCGCCGGCAGTGAGCGTCCCCCCCGAACCGTGGTCAACGGCAGCGGCAGCACACGCGCCCCTGCAAGCCTCGGCGCCGACGATGGCCCCATGGTCACCGTCGCGCTGAACGTCGGCCGGACCCACGGCAAGAAGTCGGCCCACGTCCGTGAGCTTCTGGCATCGGACTTTGGCCTCGAGGGTCGCTCGGTCCGCAACCTGACGGTCAAGGAGACGCTGACGGAGTTCCGCGTCTCCACCTCGGCGTTCGAGAGCCTCAAAGCGGCGGTCCTCGGCTATGTGTTCGACGACATCGAGCTCGAGCTCACGGTCGTCGAAGCAGCCGAGCTCGAGACTGCTCCTGCCGCGGCGGAGTCCGAGGCCGGCACGGACACGAGCGAGCCTGTGCCCCCAGCGGCCGAAGCCGCGGGCGAGCCTGTTGCCGCCGCGGAGACCGAAGATGCCGTGCCCGACGCAGCGGTGCTGGCAAGCGCGCCTGAGGGCGACAGCAAACCTCCGCAGCCCGAGGTTTGACGAGAACCGACATGCCTCGGGAGGACACGCTCGCACCGTATCTGTCCCCCGAGGCGTTGGCCCAGCGCGTCGATGCGCTGGCCAAAACGCTCGGCGCGGAGCTCCGGACGTACGGCACCTCCGTGCAGGGCCGGGCGCTTCGAGCGGTGCGAATTCCGGCTCAGACCGATGGCCTGCCCAGGGTGCTGTGCTCCGCCAACATTCATGGCCCGGAGTTCATCGGGGCCATGACCGCGCTCGCCCTGCTGGCATCGGCCGACGACGACAGCTGGGGGATCCGCAGGCGGGCGGAGCTTTGGGTCGTTCCCTGTCTCAACCCCGACGGCTACGCCCGGACGTGGGAGCTCGGCGGCGAAGGGCCCCTCGCGCTGCTGCGTACCAACGCCAACGGCGTCGACCTCAACCGCAACTTCCCGCGACCGGCTCCCTCCCCCTCCTGGCTCCCCGGGGCAGGGTCGCAGCACCCGGGCGACGCGACATTTCGCGGCACAGGACCCCTGAGCGAGCCTGAGACGTCACACCTCGATGCGCTGTGCCGCGAGCAAGGGTTTCACGCCAGCGCCAACCTGCACTCGTTCATGGGAACCGTCATCCCAGCGAGCGTCCGGGACACCAACGCGTTCCGAACGTACAAGGCGCTCGCAGCAGCCCTCGCGCAGGGCCAACGCCGCACTCGATACCGTCGTCTGTCCTCCCGCCGACTCGATGTGTTCACCGGGGAACAAGAGGACCACCAACACCACGTGCATCGTACCTGGGCGGTCTGTGTGGAAAACTTCCCCTGGTTGGCCAGCATGAGGCAGCACTGGCGCGCACCGAGCACGTTCTGGCGCTTCAACCCCCGTCGGCCCGAGCCCTGGATCGACAACGATGTGCCCGGGCTTCAGGCGTACTTCGACGCCGCGCTGCAGCTCGAGCGTCCGGCCTCACCTCCGGTCAGTGGCGCCCTGGCACGAGGCGACTGAGGCGGCAGCCCCGCGGATCGTTGTTTGGCCTCGCCGGCCCCTGTGACCGGGCCGGCTACTTGCCGAACGGGTCTTTGAGATCGCCGGAGATGTCGTTGCCCTTCTTCTTTTTCTTCTTGGCGGAAGCGGGCGGTTTGTCCGGAGGAGTCGACGTGGTGTCGGGCTTGGTCGCGGGCTCGGAGACCGCCGTGCCGCCCTTCTTCTTGGACCCCTTGGTGTTGCGGCCCTTCTTGCGTCGCTTGCCTGGCGCGGTGACAGGGACCGCCACGCTGGCCTTTGAGAGGGTGACCTCGACCTTTTTGTCCTTGTCGGGGACGACGTCGGTCAAGAAGTCCTCGTAGCCCTCGGCTCGAACGTAGACATCGAAGGACTCGCTCGACAGCGGCATCGAGATCGGCTCGTTGGTCTTGCCGAGCGTGCTGTCGTCGCGGTTGTCGTAGACGGTGCCTTCGACGCCGGGAGTGCTGACGGTGATGCTCACCGTGGTTGCCGCGACCGGAGGCGTGTCGCCGGTGTCGGGACCGTCGCCGACGGAGTCGGCAGCCGCAGCAAGAGCCGTGTCGTTGGTGTCGCCCTCGGACGGGTCTTGTGGCGTGCCGGAGTCCGGGGGGTCGCCCTCCCCGGCCGATTCGCCCGCGGACGCCGCGACAACGTCATCTTTCTTGGGGACGTCATCTCCGCCCGCGCCCATCTTGGAAGCAGCGAAGGCGGCCCCGCCCAGCAAAAGCGCAGCGACAACGCCGATGCCGACATACATGCCGGTCTTGGACCCGGCCGGTTCCTCGTCGTCGTAGAGGTCCGCCGCAGGGCGGCTCTTGAACGAGGTCTCGCCGCCCGCGGGCAACGCCACGATCTCATCGACCACGCTGACGGCTGCCGAGCCACTGCCGACCTTCTCGATCGCGGCGCCCATCTCTTCCATGGACTGGAAGCGATACTCACGGTCCTTCTGAAGGGCCTTGAGGATGATCGCCTCGACCTGCTCGGGAACCTCGATTGAGGGCACGACCGTGCTCGGCGCCGCCGGCGGCTCGAACATGTGCTTGGTCAAGATGCCCATGAAGGTGTCCGCGGTGAACGGAACCCTGCCAGTCAGCAACTCGTAGAGAATGATGCCGAGCGCGTAGACGTCGACGCGGTGGTCGACCTTCTCGCCCTTGGCCTGCTCGGGCGACATGTACTCGGGGGTCCCGAAGATCATGCCGGTGCGGGTGAGGTTCTTGCCCCCGCCCTCGCCCTCATCGCTGGTGACCTTGGCGATGCCGAAATCCAGGACCTTGATGAAGTCCGCATTGCTCCCGCGCTTGATGCGGAAGCAGTTGTCCGGCTTCATGTCGCGGTGAACGATGCCAGCGGCGTGGGCACACTTCAGTGCTTCCACGATCTGCAGCATGATCGGCTTCACGCGGTGCCAGGGCAGCGGGCCGGTGTTCTTGATGGTGTCGGAGAGGTCCTCACCATTGAGGAACTCCATCACGAAGAAGACGGAGCCGCCGGGTGTCGAACCGAAGTCGGTGATCTCGACGACGTTCTCCTGATCGATCATCGAGGCTGCGCGGGCCTCCTGGAGGAACCGATCGACGAGGTCCTGTTTGTGGGAGAATTCGGGGCTGAGGACCTTGATCGCGAGCCGCTTGTTAATCGTGGTGTGCTCGGCGAGGTAGACGGTCCCCATGCCGCCCTCTCCGAGCTTCTTGACGACGCGGTAGCGGTCGGCCAGCACGGTGTCGACGAGGTCGACGTTCACCCCACCGGAGTGCGACGCAGCAACTGCGGCCGGCGCTCCAGCTGGTGCTCCGCCCGAGGGTCCGACGGATGCCCCGGGAGCGGGCGTCCCGATCGGCGGAGGCGCAGACGGACTGTGACCTGCGATCATCGTGGCGCCCCCGGTCGGGGAGCCGCCAGCGGGCTTTTTCGGTGCGTTAGACACGGGAAGCGTCGAATTCGAATCGTAGCCTACTTTTTACCCGAAGGGGTTTCGTAGGTCGCCGTCATGCGTGGGCTTGGGCGGCGGGGGAGGAG
>CAJXVA010000582.1 GCA_913061055.1 uncultured Pseudomonadota bacterium | reverse complement strand
GTATAAGAGACAGCATTGGCGACTACCTCGGCTACCCCCTGCCGGGCCGCTCGCTGTGGACCACCCTCTCGCTCCAGTTCTCAGGCCCCTCGTCATGAAGTCCCCCCTGCTCCTTTTTGTCGGCGTATGCGCGTGTGCCGACCCGCTTCTGGCCCCTGAAGACACGGGGGAGTCCGACCCGCCCGCTCCGTTGCAGCCTGGCATTCCCGAGCCGGAGGCCTGCGACTTTGGGGCGACCAACCCGAGCACCCTCGTGGTCACCACCACCGACTTCGCGACCGGAGCGGTGACCATCGTCGACGCGGATGGAACCATCCGAACCGACGTGGCGGTGGGGTCCCCGGATGCGATCCCCTACCCATCACCCACAGGCGCCGCGATCGTGCACCGGCACGGCTACGACTTCGTCGACCTTCTCGACGCCGGCGCGTGGCGTTCCCGCGGGCAACACGCCCTCGAAGCCCAGGACGCCCCGTCTCCGAACCCCCACGCCATCGCGTTCGACGAGGACGGGCTGGGGTACGTGACGCTGTTCGGCAGCTCGGACCTGCTCGTGTTCGACCCGAGCCAACCCGCCGGAACGTCGGTGCTCGACACCATCGATCTCTCCCCGTTCGCCGACGACGATGGCCGTCCCGAAGCGAGCACCGCGGTTCGGTGCGGCGAAACGCTCTGGGTCGGTGTGCAGCGACTCGACGTGCCGGGCGGATACACCCACGTCGACGAAGACATGCTCGTTGCAGTCGACCTGCCGACGCGAGTGCCCTGGGACTTCGACCCCGACACCGCTGGCGGCCAAGGAGTCTCGCTGCAGGGAACGTGGTTGCGGCAGCTGCGGCCAAACGGCGAAGCGCCGGCGGCGATGTATGGTCTCACCACCGGCATCGAGCGGATCGATCTGACCGGTCTCGAGAGTACCTGGGCCGTCCCTCCACAGGCGTTTGCCGAGGTCGGCGCGACCCACCACGACCAGCCGTTGGCCTTCGACGTCGACGACGCGGGGCGGTGGGCGTGGGTCGCGGTCTACCTGCCCCCCGAGGGCACCACCGCTGATTGCGCTAGCGATCCCCAGCCTTGCTTCGACCACGCGGCGCTGTTCGAAGTCGACCTCTTGGCCGAGACCCCCACCCTCGTACCGTTTGGGCTGCCCTTCCAAGCCGTCGACCGCACCGTCCAGCGAACCGGCGACACGCTGTGGGTCGGCTCGCGTGAGACCGAGGCTCCAGGCCTGTACGCCTACGACCTCGCCACGCACCCGCCCTCCCTCGTCGGAGGCCCCTTCGCCACCGGGTTGCCCCCCTACAGCCTGATCGGCGTGGAGCCATGACCCCTCCACGCGCCATGATGCTCCTGCTCGCGCTCACCGCGTGCGACCCCGCCGAGGCGGGGGACACCGATGCTGTCGGCACGGAGGCCGCGGCCGATGGCGGAGACGCCGGCGTCGTCGAGACACCGATCGAAGGCGTCTGCCCTCAGGGAGATCAAGACGACCCGTGGGCGGACTGTATCGAGTCGTTCGAGCCCGGCCCCGAAGCGGTGTTCGGGCACGACGCGTTGCCCGAAGTGGTCTTGGGGCCCCCGATGCCAGAGGCGGCTGGGGGCTCGCTGGACGTCGCAAGCCTCGGCTGCGGAGGCTCGATCACCCTCGCCTTCGACCCCCCGGGAATCGTCGATGGACCCGGAGACGACCTCATCATCTATGAGAACCCCTTCGCCACCGGAGACACCACGTTCGCCGAGCCGGCCCGGGTTCAGGTCAGCGCGGATGGGGAAGACTGGCGCCCCTTCGCCTGCGTGTTGACCGGCGCCGGGGACTGGCCACCGCAAGGCTGTGCTGGCATCACACCGGTGACCCTCGCTGAGGGGACCACCCAAGGAGGGGACGGGTTCGACCTCGCCGATGTTGGGCTCGAGCACGCCCGCTACGTCCGTCTCGTCGATGTCTCGGCGGCCTACTACGGCTCCGATCTGTGGTGTTCTGGAGAGCCCGGAGGCTTCGACCTCGACGCGGTGGAGGCGGTGCCAGGATGAGGTTCGCGGGGCTTGTCATCGGTCTGCTCGCCGTCTCCGGGTGCCCTCGGCCGAGCGCCGAGACACCGACGACGGTTCGGATCGCGTCCGTCACCATCGACAGTGACGCCACGCTGTGGGCACTCGGCGAGCCGGTCCGCGGCAACGTCGTGGCCGTCAGCGCGTTGGTGGATGACGCCCGGTACAGCCCGATCACCAACACCTGGCCGGCGAGCATCCCTCGGGTCAAGGGCACCTCGGAGTCCCTGCTCGCCCTGCAGCCCTCGGTCGTATTTCTCGCCGAGTGGAGTGACCCCGCCGGTCGGGCACTGCTCGAGCAGTCCAACATCGAGGTCGTCGTGTTGTCGGGGTACGGCGGCTTCGAGGACTACCGCGCCCGGGTCCGAAGCATCGCCAAGGCTGTCGATGCAACCCCCCGAGGAGACGCGGTCATCGAAGCCTTCGACGTCTCCCTGCGGGCGGCCCGTTCGAATGCGGGCGCCGGACTGAGCATCGTCTCGTATGCCAACGGCAACGTCGCGGCCGCGGGAACAACCTTCGCCGACGAGGCTGAAGCCGCCGGGTTTGTGAATCTTCCCTCCCGCGAGGGGCTCGAGGGACACCCCGGCGTGAGCCTCGAGCAGCTCGTCGCGTGGCAACCGGCGGCGATCGTGATCCCCTGCGAGTCCGACTGCGCCCAAACGGAGGCCGCGTTTGCCCGGCGCCCCGGGGTCGAGGCGACCCCCGCCGCGAAACAAGGCCGCATCATCGCGATCGAAGGGCCGCTGTTGTTCGCCACGGGTCCGCGCATGGTCGAGGTCACCCGCGCGCTGACCCAACGCATCGAAGAGGCGCCTCGGTGAAGCGCCCGAGCACCCTGCTGGCCGTGGCGGTCGTGCTCGTCGTCGCGTTGTGGTGCTCACTCGTCCTGGGCCCGGGCGACGTCCAACACGGGGATGTCGCGGCGGTGTTGTTGGGGCGAGAGGTCCCGCCCCTGGCGCGGGCCCTGGTCTGGGACCTCCGGCTCCCTCGTTCTCTGCTCGCGGTCACCATCGGTGCGGCGCTCGGTCTCGCCGGCGCGATCACACAAGGGCTGTTTCGCAACCCGCTTGCCGAGCCGGGCGTGCTCGGCGTGTCCTCCGGCGCAGCCATGGCCGGTGCGATCGGCCTCGCCGCCGGCCTCGATGCGAGTGGCCCCTGGGTCATCGCGGGGCTGGCCTGTCTGGGGGCCATCGCGGTGCTGCTGGTGCTCATGCTGTGGGCGCGTGCCGACGCTCGGCTCTCCACCCTGATCCTGTGCGGCGTCGCGTTGGCCTCCGTCTGCGGTGCCATCACGACGCTGGTGCTCTCGGTCGGCATCGAACGCTGGGAGATCGGGATGAAGGTCGTGCGCTGGTTGATGGGGAGCTTCGACGGCCGGTCGTGGGTTCACCTGAGTGTCGGCGCGACTGCGCTGGGCCTGGGGGGCGCACTGGCGGCCTGGCTTCGGCAGGACCTCGATGCATTGCAGCTCGGTCCGGCCACCGCCTCCTCGCTCGGCGTTGACCTCCGCCGCACATGGAGAGTCGGGATCACCACCGTGGGATTGCTTGCCGGGATCTGCACCGCACTGACCGGGGTCATTGGGTTCGTGGGACTCGTCGTCCCTCACATCGCCCGCGGATTGGTCGGCACCGGACACAGTCGGCTCCTCCCCGCGGCCGCGCTGATCGGCGCCGCCTTGATGCTGTTGGTCGACCTTCTCACCCGCAGCGTCGGGGCGGTCGCCCTGCCCCCCGGGGTCATCACCATCCTGCTGGGGACCCCGGTGTTCCTCGTTGTCCTCTCTCGCATGCGCGCCGAGGTGGCATGACACTGCACGGACAGCAGCTCGGTGCGACGGTCGGCGGACGGGTCCTGTTCTCCGGGCTCGATCTCGAGGTCCCTTCGGGTTCGATGAGCGCCATCGTGGGACCCAACGGCTCGGGCAAGAGCACCCTCATTCGCGGACTGTGCGGACTCGGAGACCTCGAGGGTTCCGTGTCCCACGGCGGACGACCGCTGCACGAACTCGAGCCGCGAGCCCGCGCCCGCGCGATCGCCTACCTGCCGCAGCAGGCGGCGGCCGCCCCTGGAATGACCGTCCAAGACGTCGTCATGCTCGGGCGCCTGCCCCACCGCACCCGGCTCGCCGGTCCCTCGTCGGCCGACCGCGAACATGTCCTGCAGAGCTTGGAGACGGTCGGGATGCAGGACTTCGTGGAGCGTTCCATTCAGACACTCAGCGGCGGCGAACGTCAGCGGGTCATGCTCGCGCGGATGTTGGCAACCGAGGCCAACACGATGGTCCTCGACGAACCAACCGCGGCGCTCGATGTCGGGCACGCGCTCGAGCTGCTGGGTACGCTGCGCGGTCTCGCGTCCGCAGGCCGGGCCATCCTCCTGGCGCTCCACGACCTCACACTCGCGGATGCCTATGCCGACCGTGTCGTGTGCCTCACTGGATCCGGGACCGCCGAGGTTGGTTCGCGCGAAGAAGTATTGGACCCGGTGAAGCTCCACAAGGTGTTTGGGGTCCAGTTCTCCCGTCAGAACGGCGGCCCCCTGCGACTCGAGCTCCCGGTGACGACCCGCTGAGTCAGCGTTACGGCGCGCTTTGCAAAATGACACTCCGGGCCATATTGTTTCCCCGCGGGGAACTCTCAGTGTGCCTGGGCCGTTCCCGCCCCGAGTTCACGATGTTCGCGTTGCACCCCACCCTGCTCCTCACCGTCGCGCTCGCAAGCCTAGGATCCGGCTGCAACTCCGCGCCAACCCCGGCCGGTGACGGCAAGGCCTGCTTCACCGCAACCGAGGAACAACCCACCCCCTGCATGCCGGATCTGTACTGTCACCTGACACGCGACGCCGACGGACAAACGGTCCTCGAGCCGAACGGAGTCGGCCGCAAGACCGCGACAGGGACGTGCCGCAAGAAGGTCGAAGCCAACGCGGTGTGCACGAAGTACAGCACGTGCGTCGAAGGGCACGCCTGTGTGTTCGACGCGTCGCCATCCGATCCAGCGAGCGAGGGGCGATGTGTTGCCGAAGCTGCGGGACCGCGATGAAACGCCCGCCCCCAGCGGTTTTCAGTACGACCGACGCTACGCGGCGCTGCGCGGGTCCGGACGGCGCAAATCGTGGGTCGTCGCGCTCGTAGATGCTAAGAGACCCGGGTGCGCGTCGCGATCACCGGAGCCAGCGGATTCGTCGGACGAGCCTTGTCCCAAGCCTTGAAGGAGGCCGGCCACACACCCGTCGCCGTCCGGCGCGACGCGAGCGGTGAGCTTCGGTGGTCCGTCGAGCGGGGCTTCGATCCCCCTGAAGCGCTCAGTGGGTACGACGCCGTCGTCCACCTCGCGGGGGAAAACATCGCTGGCGGCCGCTGGACCGACGCGCGCAAGCAGAGCATTCGTGCTTCCCGGGTGGAGGGCACCCGGCGCGTCGCGGATGCGCTCCGCATCGCCGACCCACGTCCCTCGGTGTTCATCTCGATGTCCGCAGTGGGCTACTACGGCGCCCGGGGCTCGTCCCAGCTCGATGAGAACTCCGAGCCTGGCGAAGGATTTCTAGCCGACGTTTGTGGCGCATGGGAGGCCGAGGCCAAGGCGGCCAGCTCGCTCGAGGACCTTCGCGTCGTTCGACTGCGTCTGGGCACGGTGCTGGGCGACGGCGGCGCTCTCGCGAAGATGCTCCCGGCGTTCAAGATGGGCGTCGGTGGTCGACTCGGAGCCGGAGACCAGTACATGTCGTGGATTCACCTCGACGACGTCGTACGCGGCATCCTTCACGTCCTCACCCACGAAGAGTGCTCCGGCGCGGTCAATCTCACCGCACCAGAGCCGGCCACCAATGCGGCCTTCACCGCGGCGCTCGGCAAGGCGTTGCATCGCCCCACGTTCCTGCCCGTGCCCAAGTTTGCGCTGCGGGCCGCGTTTGGCGAGATGGCCGAGCACCTGCTGCTCACCGGCCAGCGAGTGGTCCCCAAGCGCCTGCTGGAGACCGGCTTCGAGTTTCAGCACCCGGACCTCGGCGCGGCGTTGAGTGCCGCCCTTCGGTAGGAAAAGGAAAGGAAGCCGGAGAAAAGGAAGCCGGACGTAGGGTCTCCGGTTCCAAAAACCTAAGGCCTGTCCCTGAGGGCCGT
>CAJXVA010000581.1 GCA_913061055.1 uncultured Pseudomonadota bacterium | reverse complement strand
AGAGACAGGTCACTCGAGCTGCCCACCCCAGGGTGTTCGGACGGCTGCGAAGTTGACGTCTCGATCGACGGGCAGCACCAGGCCGAGGACGATACGCGGTCGCTCAGCGTGCGCCTCGAGGGCGCGTGGGTAGACGGACCTGACTACGCCCCCGCGTACGGACGCTGGTCCCCCGGCCACCCCCGCGCCATCCGAGCCCATGACGTCGCCCTCGAAGGATTCGAAGCACCGGAGGTGTTCGCGGGCGACCGACGGGGGGCCTGGACCCGGGCACAGGCCGTCGCGTCTTTTCCCGCACGCCCCGGCACCCTCCGGATCCGCGTCGCACGTCCACGGCACACCTCAGGTGACGTCACCGTCTCGACCGACGCCGAGGTCCGGACCCTCGACCTCGGGCCGAAGATCACGACGTTGACACTTCGAACCGAAGCTCCGGATGGAAAGACGCGGCTCGGATTCCGCTCCCCTACGTTTGTGCCCGCAGACGTTCGGCCGGGCTCCGGCGACGGTCGGGATCTCGGGCTGATTCTCTACGAAGTCGAGTTCCTCCCCGAGGGCGACCCCTGTCGCCCTGATGACGTATCCTCCCCCGCGGGGACCCACGCACAGCCATGACGACCTACGACCTGAAAATCACTGGTGGCACTCTCATCGACGGAACCGGCGCTCCCCGGCGAGCCGGTGACCTCGGCGTCAAAGACGGACGGATCGTCGACATCGGGAAGTGCGACGGAGATGCGACCCAGACCCTCGACGCTACCGGCTCGATCGTCACGCCAGGCTTCGTCGACATCCACACCCACTACGACGGTCAGGTCTCGTGGGACCCCGATTTGGCGCCCAGCTCGATTCACGGCGTCACCACCTGCGTCATGGGGAGCTGCGGCGTGGGATTCGCCCCCTGCCGTCCGGACGATCACCAGCGGCTGATCGAGCTGATGGAAGGCGTCGAGGACATCCCCGGAGTCGCACTCGCCGAGGGTCTGAGCTGGGACTGGGAGAGCTTTCCTCAGTACATGGATTCGATCGACAGCTTCCCACACGCGATCGACTTTGCCGTGCAGGTGACCCACGACGCGCTGCGGGTGTTCGTGATGGGTGAGCGCGCGGCTCCCGGGTCCATCGCCACGGCGCAAGACATCGAAGAGATGCGCCGCCTCACCCGAGAAGCCCTGCTCGCGGGCGCGGTCGGGTTCTCCACCGGCCGCACCAACAACCACCGCACCGCCCGCGGTGAAGCGACGCCAGCATCCGAAGCCACCATCCCCGAGCTCGCGGGCATCGCCAAGGCCTTCGACGGCCTGAACTTCGGCGTGCTTCAAGCCGTCAGCGACTTCGACATGGACGACAGCCGCTTCGACGAGGAGTGGGACGTGCTCGAGAAGATGCTCGACGCCGCCGGTGGTCGTCCCATGTCGATCTCCTTGATGCAGCGCGACCAGGTCCACACTCAGTGGAAGCAGATCATCGAGCGCGCCGAGCAGGCCAACGCTTCGGGCAAGACCCTTCGGCTGCAGGTGGCGCCTCGCCCCATCGGTGTCCTGCTGGGCCTTGGCGCGACGTTCCATCCCTTCATGGGCTACCCCGCTTATCGCGAGATCGCGACGCTTCCGCTCGAGGAACGGGTCACCACCATGCGGGACCCCGCGTTCAAGGCCAAGCTGCTCTCGCAGGAACACGTCCGACTCTCCGGCGACGGCAGCTCGATCCCGCCACTGGCCGACCACCTGCTCGAGCGCATCAACATCGTCGCGATGCGGCTGTACCGATTGGGAGAGACGCCCAACTACGAACCCGACCCGAGCACCTGCATCGGTGTCGAGGCGTCCAACCGCAAGGTCAGCGTGCTCGAGGCGATCTACGATGCTCTGCTCGAGAACGACGGGCAAGCGCTGCTGTACTTCCCGCTGTACAACTTCACGAGCATGAACCTGGACAACGTCCACACCATGCTTACCCACCCGCTGGCCCTGCCCGGCCTCAGCGACGGTGGTGCACACGTGGGCACGGTGTGCGACGCCAGCTTCCCCACCACCCTGCTCTCGCATTGGGGCCGCGACCGCGACCGCGGACGCATCGAGCTGGAGACGCTCATCCGCATGCAGACCCACGACACCTCGCGGTTCGTCGGCATGACCGATCGCGGCACGCTCGAAGTCGGCAAGCGCGCCGACATCAACGTCATCGACTTCGAGAACCTGAGGCTCGGTCCGCCGCGCCTGATCCACGACCTTCCCGCCGGCGGCGCACGACTCATGCAGAACGCGACCGGCTACGTCGCCACCTACGTGGGCGGCGTGAAGGTCACCGAGCACGGCCAGCTCACGGGCAACCGCCCCGGCCGACTCGTGCGCGTCGGGCAAGCCTGAGCCGTCTCCCGGCGCATATCCAAAAAAAGCAGCGGCCACCTGCACAGTACAGGGGCCGCTGTTGTCTTGGTTGCTGGGGTCTCAGCCCTTGCCGACGATCTTCGAGACGATGACGTCGTTGCTGGGGGCCGCCGAGCTGGGGTTGGTCTCCAGGGTGATGATCACCTCGAACTTGGCGTGCGGAGTCGTGGCGTCCAAGCTACCGACGCGTCGCTTCTCGTTGTAGTCGAGCAGGCCGACCTTGGTGGTGCCGTGGCCGGGGACCCGGATCCACACGCCGTAGGCCTTGTACTGCGGGCCAAGCCGATGGGGCGGGGCGAGGTGGTCGACCGTAACCTTGAGCTCACGAAGCTCGTCGCGGTTCACCTTCACTTTGAGCTTTGCGTGCGCCGCATGGGTGGGCGCTTTGGCGTCGAGGTTGTAGCGGGCGGCGCAGCCAGTCGAGACTGCGGTGAACAGGCCGAGGGCGAGGAGGGAGGTCATTGCGCGTCGCATCACGTGGGGTTGGACGTACCCGACCGTCATCGCATTGAACGCTTCACGGTGCGTTTGCAGACCGGATGTCCGCCGGCAACAGCGCGTGCCAGTTGAATTCCGCTCGAAGTCGCGTGAGCACCGAGTAGAAGCCCCACTGCAGCCGATTGATGAACGTATAGCCCGCGGGCATCGGGGGCATCTTCGGGATTCGGGGCATTTTTCCCCCTCCGAAAATCAGCTCTCGCTTCCCCTCGAGCATCTGGTCGTTCATCTGGGCAACCCACTGTGGCGTGAATTCGAAGTCACGATCGTAGAGCACCGGCTCGATCATGAAGAGGAACAGCTCGCGCATGAACTTGGCCACCGACGCGTCACCGTGATCGAAGTCCAGCGCCTGTGCGAGCGCGCGTTCGAACACTGACCAGTCTTGTGGGAGATCGGTGCGTGCCGCGATGACGGCCGCGGTCATGTAGCGACGCATGTCCTGCGCCATCGACTCTGGGATTTCTTTGACGCACCCGAAGTCGAGCAGGACCACGGTTCCGTCCTCGCGGAACAAGTAGTTGCCGGGGTGCGGGTCGCCGTTGAACGTGAAGTGCACATACAGCGAGTCGGTGACGGCACGCGCCAAGGTGCGGCCCCAACGGTTGCGGAGCTCTTGCGGAGCATCCAACACCTCGTCCAACCCCTTGCCGGGTTCGAACCGGCTCACCAGGACCCGCGCGCCGCTGTGCTCGGGGTAGACCTCGGGCACGACCAGGTCCGGGACCTCGGCGTACATCTCGGCGAAGCGCCGCTGCATCCGAGCCTCACGCTCATAGTCGAGCTCTTCCTCCATCCGCGCGCGGATCTCTTCGAGCACGTTGCCTGCGAACTCAGCGTTGCTGCTGGCCCCCAGCAACGCGAGCATCGGCTTGGCCAACGACTTCGCACCGTCGAGGTTGGCCAGATCGGCCCGGACCGCATCGGCGACTCCGGGGTACTGGATCTTGATCGCGACCTCGGTGCCGTCGTGGAGCGTGCCGCGATGCACCTGCCCGATCGACGCCGCCGCGAACGGCTCCTCTTCGACGGAAGAAAAATGCGTCTGCCAGTCGCCCAGAGTTTCTTCGAGGACTCCGCGTGCGGCCTCCCACGGCAAGCTCGGCGCGTCACTTTGGAGCTTGGAGAGCACCCGGCGGAACACGGGCTCGGCATCCGCGGGCAGGGCCCCGTCGATGTACGAGAGCATTTGTCCGAGTTTGAGACCGAGGCCCTTGAGCTCGCCGAGCTGCTGGAGCATCTCCTCCGCCGCTCGGACGTGAATGGGGTTTTCTGCCTCACCGGAAGCGTCGCCACGACCACGCACCCGCGAGATCGCGAGCGGCACAGCCTTGCGCGCCATCCAGACCATCTTTGAGAGGCGAGACACGCGAGAGCCTGAAACACGCCTGGCCATGTCGGACGTATACCGCCTCGTGATGATCGTGCAATGGGCGCCCTTTCGCTGCGAGTCGGGTTGCGTTATGCACCCAGCCGTCATGCGCTCGATTCGCCTCGCTCGCGCGGCCGTGGTCGCGCTCCTCGTTCTTCCCGCTTGTGACCGCGACGCCGCGCCCGACCCCGCCCCGGCCAGCGCCACGTCGCAGGCCGACACCGCGTCGGAGCCTCCCGCGACCGGACAGCCGGCCGCCGAGCAAGCCCCCGCCGAGGACACGAGCCCGTCCGCACCGACCGTTGCCGAAGCCCCTGCGCCCAAGCCCAAGGTCAAGCCCGAGGACTACGGGACCCTTCACGCACCTCAGCCCGCGCCGACGGACGAGGAGCTCACCGTCCATGGCTTGGCCGGTTTCGAAGTCGTGACCGTCTACGCCGCGCCGAACCTCGAGTCGGCCCGCTTGGGTCACATGCGGATCGGGCAACGCTCGATGGTCACCGCGGCCGTTCCCGACGAGGGCGAGGGCTGCAAGAAGGGGTTTCACGGCCTACCCACCGGGGGCTACGCATGCGCAAGCAAGGGCCTGATCGTCGACGCCGAAAAGGAGCCGTACATGCACATGCCGCCACCGCCCCCGCGGGTGGACTCGCCGCATCCGTACGACTACGCGGTCGTCGCCAAGGAGGGCACACCGATGTGGTGGCGCACCGCCGACGCCGACGAGCGCATGCTCGCTGAAGAGAAGTACATCGCGACGCTCCCGGTCGAAGAACGCCCCGCGGCCAAGGCCGCCAAGAAGAAGGGCGGAGCGGACACCACGACCAAGCCCGCCGCGAGCGATGGCGACGCGAAGCTTCCAGGGCTTCTCGACGAGCCTCCGGCCGAACTCACCCCCGAGCAAAAGGCGGAGATCGAGCGCAAGAAAGCTGCCGCGGCTGCCCGTGCCGCCGCCCGACGGGAAGCCGCGGCCGAACGCGAGGCCGAGCTGGCGCGGAAGAAGGCTCGATTACCGCTGCGACCGGGTAACCCGTTCATGTCCAAAGGCAACATCCTCAGTGTTGGGGACCGGACCAAGGACAAGGGGCGGCGCTGGCTTCGAACCGCACGCGGCGGGTACGTCGAGGCTGGGCGGGTCTACGGAAAGAAGGTCTTCGACTTTGAGGGCGCGGTGCTCGAGGAGGGCGCCGACTTCCCGTTCGGCTTCATCGACGACGACAACGCAGCCGCGTACGAGCTGCAAGAAGATGGCTCGCTCAAGCGGAAGAAGAAGCTCGAGTATCGCTCCTTCGTCGACCTCGAGCCCGAACCCAAGACCATCGGCAAGCGCGCCTACTACCAAACCACCGATGGCATGTGGGTGCGCGAATCCGACGTTCGAATGGCGGTGCGCCACGACATGCCCGAGGACATCGACCCCTGGGAGCGGTGGGTCGACGTGAGCCTGTCGAGCCAGCTGCTCGTCGCGTACGAGGGCGAGAACCCGGTGTTCACCACGCTCGTGTCGACCGGCAAGAAGGGCAACAAGGATGAGTCCTTTCGAACGCCCAAGGGCAAGTGGCGGATCCAGAGCAAGCACATCTCGTCCTCGATGGCCGGCAGTACCGCGACCGACGGCGACTACTCGATTCAGGATGTCCCGTGGACGATGTTCTTCGAGGGCAACTACGCCCTGCACGGCGCCTTCTGGCACACCCGGTTCGGCCGGACCCGCAGCCACGGCTGTGTGAACCTTGGCCCCACCGACGCGCGCTGGCTCTTCTACTGGACGACGCCGTTCCTGCCCGACACCTGGCATGGCGTGAAGTCGCAAGAAGACAGCCCGGGCTCGATGGTCGTGGTGCACGAATGAAGCGGGCCGTGCTGGGGTCGGCGTTGCTGCTCGCCTGCGAAGCCGCACCGGCCGCCTCGCACGAACCCACCGTGCCGCCCCCGAAGCGGGCGGAACCATCCGCCCCTCCGAGCCCACGAGACCTCTCTACATCTCGT
>CAJXVA010000580.1 GCA_913061055.1 uncultured Pseudomonadota bacterium | reverse complement strand
CTACACTAGATCGCTCGTCGGCAGCGTCAGATGTGTATAAGAGACAGCCCACATCCTGGGGCGATGAGCCCCATCATTGACAGGCAAGTGCAAACCAAGCGCATCGAAGGTTTCATGTCGATCTCCAGCTTGGGAGGGTAGCAGGGCTTGCTCGGGGACTACCGCCAGAGGCGCCGGTGCGATAGAAACGGAGCAAGATGATGCGTGCCTCCGTCACCGTCGGCATCTGTTTGGGCCTTTGTGTGCTCGCCTCGGACGCGAGTGCGGCTGAAGAGCCCGCTGCCGAGGGAAGTGCCTCCGCCAGCATCGGCGGGCCCAAGGGCAAGGCCGCCTTCGAGGCCGAGCAGAAGACCGACCGCGCTGAACTCGAAGAGACCCAGTACAAGCGGACCGATCAGCCGTGGATCAAGCGCTGGCGTCCCGAGCGGCACATGGTCGAGCTCGGCATCTACGGCGGTGTGTTGCTCGCCGACCCCGACCACGACTTGTACGACCCCGCGACCCAGCCGCAGGAGCCGCTGTGGGCCGTGTCGCCCGACGTCGGTCTGCGCCTGGGCTACTTCCCGCTTCGGGTACTGGGTGTTGAGGGCGAGTTCTCCGCCAACCCGACCCGCGTTCGCAGCATCACCAACGACTTCGCGTTTGTGTACGGCTTCCGCGGCCATGCGGTCGCGCAGTTGCCGTTCCACTCGGTGACCCCATTCTTCCTGGCTGGATACGGCGCGATGGGCGTCCGGTCCAACATCATTCTGCTGGGCAACGACATCGACCCTGCCTTCCACTATGGCGGTGGTGTGAAGGCGTACTTTAACCGGTGGATCGGTGCGCGCATCGAGATGCGGAACATCGTCAGCGCCGCGCAGAACCGACAGGACTCGGGCGTTTCGCACCTGCAGATCCTCGCGGGCCTCACGTTCACGTTCAACCGCAGCAAGCCGCAGCCCCTGCCGCCGCCGGCCGCCTACGTCGATCCCGACCGCGACCGGGACGGCTTCTTGAACGAGAAGGACGACTGCCCGGATGCGGCTGGCGTCGAGCCGGACGGCTGTCCGGACACCGACGGCGACGGCTTCAAGGATTCGATCGACGCCTGCCCCGAGGTTCCCGGCGTCGCGCCCGAGGGCTGTCCGGACAAGGACACCGACGGCGACCGCATCATGGATTCGGTCGACAAGTGCATCGACGAGCCCGAGGTTTACAACGGGCTCGACGACACCGACGGCTGTCCCGACGAACTGCCGCCGGAGATCAAGGAGTTCGAGGGCGCCATCGAGGGCATCACGTTCGACTTTGGCAAGGCCACCATCCGGTCTTCGTCCAAGCCCGACCTCGACAAGGCCGTTGCGGTCATGACCGAGTACGAGGACGTCCGCGTGAAGATCACCGGTCACACCGACAACGTGGGTGACCCCGAGGCGAACCTTCAGCTCTCCGCCGACCGTGCCGAGGCGGTGAAGAAGTACCTCACCGACGCCGGCATCGACGGTGGCCGCATCGAGACCGAGGGCAAGGGCGACACGACCCCACGCGACACCAACGACACGGACGAAGGTCGCGCGAAGAACCGCCGCATCGAGTTCGTCGTCCTGGTCCGCGGGCCGAACGACGACGCGCCGAAAGCCGAGAAAAAGCCGGTCAGCGAGTCCAAACCGGCCGACGGCGCGAAGCCTGCGGACGACGCCAAGGCCGAGTAACCGCCCCGTCGCGCGGAGTTCACGCTCGAATCAACCCGTCCCAGACGCCCTCCCGCGTCTGGGATTGAAGGGTATGGTTGCGCGCGCCATTCATGGCGAAAGGTCTGAACTCCTATGCTTCGCACTCGTCCTGCCCGTTGGTTGTCTGGTCTGTTCATCCTCGCTGCGTTCACGAGCGTCGGTGATGCTCAAGCGGGGGGGGCGTTGTTCGAAGAAGTTGATGACGCCCTGACAAACGGTTGCGGCGCGGGGGAGTGCTGGACCAACCACCTACGGGTGAGCGACCTCGACGGTGATGGTGATCTCGACATCGTGCTGGTCAACTACGGCGGATTCTTCTCCAACGGCACGGCGCAAGAACTCGTGATCTACGAAAACGACGCCGGCGTCTTTACTGACGTGTCCAACACAGCCATTGATGGCTTTGAAGGACGAATCCGCCAGGTCTCGATCGGCGATGTCGACGGCGACGGCGACCTCGATATCTTCGCACCGGATGGCCAGGGCGACGGCAGCGCGTTCTTCATCAACATGGGCGACATGGTGTTCGCGGATGAGTACGCCGAACGCATGCCCGAAGCTCAGCCGAACGTCGGAGCCACGCGGATGGGCGACTTCGACAACGATGGCGACCTCGATATCTTCAGCGCGGACGGATACACCTCAAGCCCGGCTGTTTTTGGACACATCTACTTGAACGATGGCCTCGGGAACTTCGATGAAGTCGACGGAGCCATCCCCGACGCCTTCACGGGGCAGGATCCCGACGACGTCGATCTGCTGGATGCGAACGGTGACTTCGTCACCGACATCCTGCTCAACGCCCACAACGGGGACAACAGTCTCTGGCTGGGGAACGGAGACGGAACGTTCAGCGACGCCAGCGATCAGTTCCCCCCGCAGAACAGCCAGCAGCCGAACTACCACTACAACCCCACGGCGTGTGACGTCGATGGCGACGGTGACCTGGACGCTTGGGTGGACAACATGGGCCCCGGCTACACCGAGCAACTCCTGATCAATGACGGGTCGGGAACCTTCTCGGACGAGACTGCAGAGCGGGTCACGGGGAATCAGGTGGGCGGCGACGACAACGGTGTCGTCTGTGCCGATATCGACAACGACGGAGACTTCGATGCGGTTGTCATTGCGTTGGGTTCTCGTGAGCGCTACCTCCAGAACGACGGAAGCGGAAACTTCACGTTCGTGAACGGAACCTTCGGGGGCGTGCCCGATGCCTCGCTGTGGGGGGAGTTCGGAGACCTCAATGGTGATGGGCGTTTCGATTTGGTGACCGGACAGGGCGAATTCGGCGACATCGAGGACCATGTCTACTTTGCGACTCAGGGCCTGGCGGTTGATGACCGGGCGCCATCCTTCAGGGCGGTCGAGACTGGTTCATTCGATGAGGGGATCCCCGTTGTGGTGCACGCAGCCATTGCTGATCGCTCTGTCACGGACAACGGGCCTCGCTTGTCGGCGATGAGCGCTACGCTTTCCGGCGACGGCGTAGACGAATCCACCGTGGTCACGTTCATGGGTGGAGACCTTTTCCGGGCAGAATTCCCCGCGCAGCCAGTTGGGTCGTACGTGGTTGAAGTCTGCGCGACGGACATGGCGGGCAACGAGGGGTGTGAAACGACCCAGATCGAGGTCGGAGATGGGGGAGGGGAGACCGACTCCGATACGGACGGATCGGATGAAACTGGGGATGCTTCGGCGAGCGACACCGCGACGGCATCCGACTCCGACTCCGACTCCGACACTGCAACCGCCTCCGCCAGTGACTCGGACAGCGATAGTGATAGCGCGGGCACTGCCTCGGGTAGCGCCAGCAACACCGCGTCAGCGAGCGATACTGCTGGTGAGACTGACGGCGATACGGATGGTGATTCAGCCGGTGGAAACGGTGGCGGCGGAGGGTGCTCCACAGGAGGCCCAGCGCCGCTCAGCGTGCTGTTGCTTGGCCCCGTGTTGTTTGGCTTGCTTCGTCGTCGCGATTGAGCCCCGCGATCCTGAGGAAGAAGGGGCTGCCGGTAATCTGGTAGTCCCTTTTTCTTTGGGTTCCGCCTAAGGCTCGTCGACGCCCGGGTAGCCAGGCATGTCTTGGGGTCGTGGGTCCCCTTCGATGTCGAACAGCGGGTCTCCCTCGTCCCAGTCGGCGACGCCTTCGAACACGTTTTCGCCGGACGCGCTGAGGAAGAAACGACTGCCCGTCGAGATCACAAACCAGTTCGGGTCGTACTCCGGCACCACGGTCCCGCCAAGGCCTTCGCCGGGCTGATCGTGAGCGTTGTTTGTGAATCCGACGCCGTTGCAGCCTTGGACCGACGTGCCAGGGTTCACGAGGATGCTGTTCCGCACCGACCCGTCCGTGCCAGCCTCACAGGTGAGCCCGCCGGTGTTGCCGACGAGCGTCACATACCGGAGGTCGATGCTGTCGGTCACGTTGAGCAACGGATCTCCGCCGGGTCCAAGGTCGGAGTTTGTCGCAACGAGACTGGGTACGTTCAACGTCCCCCCGAAGTCTGTCCCTGTCGGGTCGCCGCGGACCTGGGACCGACGCAGATGCGTGTCGCACCCAAGGACTGCAGTCCCGTAGTTCTCCAGCGAGGAGTCATCCAGCCAAATCTCTCCGGAGCCCGAGCAGGAAATGGCGCGTCCCGGACCCTGAGAAAACTCGACATCAGATACATAGAGAAGCGGTGGAGCAAACATCAGGGTTGTTGCACCTCCTGTGAGGGTCGTGTTGTCCCCGATCATCGCGATCTCCGGTGGGTGCACGCCCTCCTGGTAGTAGAACAGCGGAAAACCCGTGTAGTCGAACGTTCCCGAGGAGAGTCGCAGCACGAGCTGCCCTCCCGATCCCGCTCCTTCGAGGGCCGCATCGAGCTCACTCGTGTCCGAGACCTCGACGACATCCGCAGTATCAAAGCATGACCCCTCATCAGGCCCACCGAGGTGGCATGCCGACTCTGGACACTGGCTGTGCTCGTTGCATGCGACGCACCCCGCCTGCGGATCACAGGCCGGGGTCGAACCGTCGCAACTGCTGGCCGTACACGCCACGCAGCTCGATCCGTCTTCGCTGCAGAAAGGAGTCGCGGCGTCGGACTCTGCGCAGGCGGTATCCGGCTGTGGCGCGTCACCACACGGAACGCACTCCATCTCTACGCAGACCCCACTGGCGCAGTCTCCGGGACCTGAACATGAACCGCCGATGCCCGTTTCGGTCCCGGTCTCCTGCGCCGTCGGATCGACGGTGGTGCTTGGACCGCTGGTTTGGTCGGTGGTGGCCGTCGCCCCAGGGTCCGTCGCGGATGTGGAGGCCATCGTGTCCGGGCCGTCCGTCGGACCTCCGGCGCCCATCGACTCGGCTCCGGTCGTTCCGTTGCCATCGGTATCCAGGTCGGGAGCCTCGTCCGGGCTGAAGCAGCCGGCTCCCAGGCCGAGTCCCAGTCCGAGAATGCAGATCCTGCGCATGGCCCTACGATGGACGCAAGGGGGTCGCTCCGCAAGGTGACGGCCCTTGCGGGTACAGGTCGGATGTTCGGTTCGGGTGGTCGGACCGCGCCCGGTCCTTCGGTTGAAGTTGTCCCAGGACCGATCTCATCTCTGGCGCCAGGACTGACGTATCTCAAATACGACAGCGCTGTCGTATTTGAAATACGTCAGTCCTGGCGCATCGTCATCACCGCGTCGGTAATGGCTCGGCGCATCCGCAGCCTCAGCCGTCTGTTTGCGCCGAGTCCAGCACGGGTCGCAGCAGCGCTTCGAGCCGTTGCGCGTCGTCTTCGTAGGCGCCCGCGAGGGTCACCATGAAGGCGACCTTGCCCTTGCGCGCGATGATGACGTGTCCGCTGGGTTCACCGTCGACGAGGATGACCTTGGAGCTGGAGTTGTCTCCCCAGTCGAAGAGGTCGTCTCGCTCCTGCAGCTCGATGTCGGCCATGGTTTCCATGAGCGGTCCGGTGACGAGAAGGCCGCCGTAGACGCTCATGGCATCGGAGGCGCGTCGTTCGACCGAGTACAGTGACGAGGTCACGACGAAGTCCTCGACTTCGTAGTCGATGCTGACGTCGTACGACCCGTCGAGATACCGGGTTCGGACGATCTCGAGGGTGCCACCGTCCAGCTCCGGATCGTCGTAGTACGCGGCCAGGTGCTCGCCGGTGAGCCCGCGTTTGGCATCGCTGGTTTCGGTGGCGACCGCCCAGCCGATGAGCATGCCCCAACCGAGGCTGGCAGCCAGCGCGAGGCCGAGCACGCTTGCCACGACGATCAGCAGAGTTTTCTTGGTGCTCGCCGGGCCGCTCATGCGCGCAGCGTAGCAATCGAGCCCACGGTCGCGCAGGCCGGTATCGGGTCGGATGGCCTACCGCTTCTGGGACTTGGTGTCCTCGGTCTTGACCGATGCGATGGCGGACCGGAACAGATCGCGGAGCTCCGCCCGTGAAGGCTGAGCCTGTGCCGTGGATGCGGGGGCCGGGCCGGACCGCTTGGGCGGTGCGGGCGCTGTCTCTTATACACATCTGACGCTGCCGACGAGCGATCTAG
>CAJXVA010000579.1 GCA_913061055.1 uncultured Pseudomonadota bacterium | reverse complement strand
ATCTACACTAGATCGCTCGTCGGCAGCGTCAGATGTGTATAAGAGACAGCTCGAGGACCTCGAAGGGCTCGACTGGCCAGCGCACGTGCTCGAGATCCAGCGCAACTGGGTCGGCCGCTCTGAAGGTGCGCGCGTCAGCTTTGGTGTTCAGGACCACGCGGAGGCATCCATCGAGGTGTTCACCACGCGGCCCGATACCCTCTATGGGGCGACGTACATGGTGCTCGCGCCCGAGCACCCCCTGGTCGAGGTGATCACCACGCAGGCTCAGCAGGCGGAGGTGCAGGCCTACGTCAAGCAAACGAGCCTTCGCACCGAGCGCGACCGCCAAGCCGCGTCGGCCGAGGGCCTCAAGACCGGGGTCGATACCGGAGCGCAGGCGGTTCATCCGCTGACCGGACAGCCCATCGGGGTGTTCATCGCGGACTACGTGCTGATGGGCTACGGGACCGGCGCGATCATGGCCGTGCCGGCGCATGACGAGCGTGACCACGCGTTTGCAAAGGCCAAGAGCCTGCCGATCGTTCAGGTCGTTGCACCGCTGCGGGGCGACGCGGTCGATGTGCAAGAGGCCGCGTTTGTCGGGTTGGGCAAGGCCGTGAACTCTCCGTCGATCGACGGGCTGCCGACCGCCGAGGCCAAGGCGAAGATGATTGCGCATCTGGTCGAGCGAGACATCGGCGTCGGCACGATCAACTACAAGCTGCGAGACTGGCTGTTCAGTCGTCAGCGATACTGGGGCGAGCCGTTCCCGTTGGCCTACGCCGAGGATGGGACGGTCTCTCCGATCGCGGAGTCGGATCTTCCCGTCGAGCTGCCGAAGGTCCCCGACTACGACCCTTCCGAAGATGGGGAGGCTCCGCTGGCCCGCGCCGAAGCGTGGAGAGAGCTCCCCGGCGGCCTCAAGCGCGAGGTCAACACCATGCCGCAGTGGGCGGGGAGCTGCTGGTACTACCTGCGCTTCGCCGACCCGCAGAACGCCGACGTGCCGTGGGCGGAGGACATCGAGCGCTACTGGCTGCCGGTCGACTTGTACGTCGGCGGGGTCGAGCACGCTGCGACGCACCTTCTGTACTCCCGCTTCTGGCACAAGGTCCTGTTCGACCTGGGCAAGGTGCACACGCGGGAACCGTTCAAGCGCCTGTTCAACCAGGGGATGATCCTGGGGGCGACGTTCGTCCCTCCCGACAAGCGCCGCGACGAGGATGGAAAGAAGGTCGCGTTTCTACCCGACCAGGTCGACACTTCGGAGGACGCTCAGGGCAACGACGTCTACACGGTCAAGGCGACCGGCGAGAAGGTCGAGATCCACTGGGACAAGATGTCGAAGTCCAAGGGCAACGTCGTGAACCCGGACGAGGTCGTCGCGCAGTTCGGTGCCGACGCCATTCGGGTCTACGAGATGTTCATGGGTCCGCTCGAGCAGAGCGCTCCGTGGCAGACGACCGGCCTGGCCGGCACACACCGTTTCCTTCAGCGGGTGCATCGGCTGGTTTGGGACGACGACGGCAACGTCCGGGATCTGCCGTCAGGTGAAGGCTCGCCGCGGCAGCGAAAGCTCCTGCACAAGACCATCTCCGAGGTGACCGAGCGGACCGACCGCATGGGGTTCAACACCGCGATCGCCTCCATGATGGTGTTCGTTCGTGACGTGCAAACCGCGGACGAGCCGATTGGCACGTCCGCGGCGGAGCAGTTCGCCCTGCTTCTCGCTCCCTACGCGCCGCACCTGGCCGAGGAGATCTGGAGCGCCCTGGGCCACGCGGAGACGTTGTCGTATGAGCCGTGGCCGGCGGCCGACGAGTCGCTCTTGGTCGACGACAGCTTCATGCTCGTGCTCCAGGTGGGCGGTAAACGTCGCGGGGAGCTCGAGGTTCCCAAGTCCGCCTCAAAGGCCGAGCTCGAGGCGCTGGCCCGAGGGTCGGAGGTCGTCCAGAAGTGGCTGGGCGACAAGGAGCCCAAGCGGGTGATCGTGGTCCCAGGGCGACTCGTCAACTTCGTTGTCTGATCTGGCGGACACCGCTCGTGGGTCCAGCGCTGCTGTTTCCCGCGACACCGGTGTTTGCGCGGTTCCCGGTGGTCGGGGTCTGCCCGGCCGTTGCACCGGCTCTCGTGCGGGCGCGCGCGTTCGTGGTAGCCTCACCCATCGGTCGGCGGGCGTTCTTCGCTCGTGTGGGTTCGTCTCCGGGGGGAGCGGCCTCCGGCAGCGACCGATGCAGAATGGATCACGAGGAACAAACTGTGATGAATCGACTTGAGACTCTGGCTTGGGTAGGCGCGCTTTTGTTCGCCGCGACATCTTGTGGCGACGACGGGGGCGGGAACGATGAGTCGGGCGAGACGCTTCCGACCACGCTGACCGCGACCATCACCGACAGCGGAACCGACAGCATGACGGGTCCCGAAGACGACGGCGGCGACTCGACGGGCGGCGTCCTCGATGTCGGCGGTGCCGGCAGCGGCCCTGGGGGCGGCTGTGGTGGAAGCGACCTCGGGTGCACCGACAAGATCGATCTTCTGTTTGTCATCGACAACAGCGGCACGATGGCGGTCGAGCAGGAGAACCTGGCGCGGAACTTCCCGCTGCTGGTCCAACAGCTCGAGAGCCTCACCGACTCCATGGGCAACCCGGTCAACCCGGACGTCCAGATCATGGTGACGAACACGGACTTCGGAAACCCGTTGTGCACGGCGTTCGAGCCCGAGGGCTACGACCCCTCACGCGGTGCTCCGATCACGACGCCGTGTACCGATCGGATCAACGACTTCACCGGTCTGGGGAACAGCCCGGACACGGTCCCCGAGGCCTGCACGAGCAGCTGTAGCTCCGGCGCAGCGCCCGAGGGTGACCCGTTTGTGGCGTTCAGCAACGGGATGGACAACATCCCCGACACGATCGTCGAGGCGGACATCAACGGCGACGGCACACCCGACAGCCCGGTCGCCCAGGCGCTGGGTTGCTTGGGTCCACAGGGCATCAACGGTTGTGGCTACGAGTCTCCCCTGGAGAACATGCTGCAAGCGCTCAACCCCGCAGCCGAGTGGAACCAGGGCTCGCGCCCCTTCCTGCGTCCCGACGCTCTGCTCGCCGTCGCGGTCATCACCGACGAGGCCGATTGCTCGGTGCAGAACTACGACATCATGACCGACGCGACCTACCAAGAGGTCGAGCCGGGTTCGGGTATGCCCGAGTCATCCTCGGCGATCTGCTGGAACGCCGGCGTGAGCTGCCAGGGACCCGACGCCAACGGTGTCTACTCCGACTGCGTGGCTTCGGACACCGCGGGCACGCTGCAGCCGATCTCGCGCTACACCAACTACCTGATCAACACCCTGCGTGAGGACGGCAAGAAAGAGGTCGTGATGCTGGGTATCTTGGGCGTTCCCGAGGTGACCGCACACAACAAGGACGCTCCGTTCGAGCCCATCGCGGGGGGCGTGTTGGCCCTGGAGTACCGCAACTGGCGCGATGGGGAGTACACCGGCGTGGCTGGCGGCGGAGATATCCTGCCCGCCGAGTTCGCAACCGGTACGACCGCAGCCGACAAGCAGTTCGACTTTGGTGTGGGTCCAGGGTGTACCGGTGGTGATGTCGCTTCCGGGTTCACCGGCCAGGCGATTCCTCCCGTCCGGATCAAAGAGGTCTGCGAGTCGCTCAACATCGACAACGGCGACGGAACCGTCGATGTCCGTTGCTGCATCGAGTCGATCTGCGACGATGACTTCTCCGCCGCGATCCAGTGCCTGGCGGGCATCATCGGTGAGGCCATCGTCGTTCCTGGCTGAGCGACCGCCCCCGGTGGCCCTGGGTCCCATTGGGGTCGCCCTCGGTTCAGAAGCCTCTGCGTTCTCGCAGGGGCTTCTTGCGTTTTGCGCCAACGCGGTTGCGGTCGCAGCGCGACGCAACTCACGGCGTCGTCTCCTCCGGCGCACACCAGGTGTTGCGACCTCAGTGCGCGTTTGACAGACTCGGGCCACGTCGAGCGCTGCGGGGGGTAGCTCTCGGGGTCGACCTCCCGGTCAGCAGTAGCGGAGCAATCATGATGAAGTACAAGACACTCGGCGTTCTCGCCTCGGCGATGATGTTCAGCCTCGCGGCCTGTGAAGAGGCGCGCGAGGAGGAGAATCCCGGCGAAACGGATGCGGTCGCGTCCGCCACCGATGGAAACACCAGCGGGCCGACGACCGGCGCGGACAGCAGCGGGGCTGGCTCCACCGGTGAGAAGCTCGACATCGGCAACGCGACCACCGGCATGTTGCCCGGATGTGTCGGCGATGGCACCTGCAACGAAATCGATCTCCTGTTCGTCGTCGACAACAGCGGCACGATGGGAGAGGAGCAGCTCAACCTCGCTGCGAACTTCCCGCTGCTGGTCGAGAAGCTGGAGAACATCGAGGACGGTGAGGGCAACCGCGTGAACCCGAGCGTCAACATCATGGTGACGACCTCGGACATGGGGCACCCACTGTGTACGCCCTTCCAAAAGGCCGACTACACACCGCGCCAGGGTGCTCCGGTTTACGAGGGGTGCAACGCCCGGATCAACCGATTCACCGGCCTCGAGATGGAAGACCCGACGGTCATCACCGAGGCGTGCACCCAGAACTGCCCGGCCGACGTGGCACCGGGCCAGCCGTTCATCCACTTCGACGTGGCCGGCAGCAACGTCCCCAACGACGACGTGGGCGCTGCGCTGAGCTGCATCGGCCCGCAGGGCATCGACGGGTGTGGCTACGAGGCGCCGCTTGAGTCCATGCTGCAGGCCATCAACGGGGATGCCTGCTGGAACAACCCGGACCAGGACCGCTGCGACGAGAGCGAGGAGTGGGCGTCCCTCAACAAGGGCTTCCTGCGTGACGACGCGGTTCTCGCGGTCGTGATCATCACCGACGAGTCCGACTGCTCGGTGACGCCTCCGGGCGGCTTCAGCTACTTCACCTCCGACGATTCGTACTGGGCGACCAACCCCGAGACCGAAGGCAAGCAGGCCAGCTCGGCAGTGTGTTGGAACGCCGGCGTGCAGTGTGAAGACACCGACGACGACGGGGTGTACGAGTCCTGCTCGGCCGACTCCAGTGCGGGCGCCCTGCACTCGGTCGACCGCTACGTCTCCTACCTCAGCTGGCTCCGAGAGGAACGCGAGAAGGAGGTCATCATGCTGGGCATCTTGGGCGTTCCGCCCGTCACTGCCCACAACATCGATCCTCCGTTCCAGCCCACCGAGGGCGGCGTTTTGGACCTGGAGTACCGCGACTGGGTCGATGGTGAGTTCGACGGCACGGCCGCCGGCGGGGACATTCTGCCCGACGAGTGGGCTGCGGGCGTGACCGCCGACGTCAAGCGGTTCCAGTTCGGCAACGTGGGTCCGGGCTGCACCGGCACCGACGCGGACGGAAACTTCACCGGCCAGGCAATTCCGCCGGTTCGGGTCCGCGAAGTCTGCGAGAGCCTCAACTACACCGACGAAGAGGGCGTGGATCAGATTCGATGCTGCGTGGAGTCGATCTGTTCGACCGACTTCTCGCCGGCGATCGAGTGCCTGACCGGCATCATTCAGGAGACCATCGGCCCCGCTGGCTGAGCGGTCTCGAGGACACGAAGAAGGCCGCCAGTCCCTTGGGACTCGGCGGCCTTTTCATGGGTGCGGCCGGCATCTCCGGATGCTCGGCTGCGCTCGCGCGAGGGAGGGGCGAGCGGGGCGCTCAGTTGTGCTTGCGCAGGTAGCCGCCGCCATTGCGGGTGATCTTCACCCGCCGCTTGGTCGCGCTGCCCTCGATGTGGATGTAGCCCTTGGTCCGGAGGTGTCGGACGATGATCCGAAGCTGATCCGAGGTGAGCTCGGTGGCGGAGACCAGTTCGGACTCCTTGAGCGGCCCCTGTGAAGAGAGCGAGCGGAGCACCCGGAGGTCTCCGTCGGGAACATCGGCGCGTCGCCGGATGACCTTGGGGCCGGCGTCGAGTTCCATCGCGGGGATGCCATCGGCGTCGAGCTTGGGGCCCGCCTTGGAGCTCTTCTTGGCCGAGGCCTTCGGCTTCTTCTTGGCGGCCTCGATCAGCTCTCGAACGGTGAAGATCTCGAGGACCGGAGCGATGGCGGGGTTGCCTCGGGCGGCCTGGACCAGCTCGCCGAGGGTGGCGTGGTCGGGGAGGGAGTCGATCACCTTGTGCAACACGTCACGCAGAGACTCGGCCCAGGCATCGTCTGCGGCTGTCTCTTATACACATCTCCGAGCCCACGAGACCTCTCTACATCTCGT
>CAJXVA010000578.1 GCA_913061055.1 uncultured Pseudomonadota bacterium | reverse complement strand
CTACACTAGATCGCTCGTCGGCAGCGTCAGATGTGTATAAGAGACAGCCCGAGTACCCACCACCTTGATGCCGTCGCCAAGACCGCCGAGCAGCGTCTGGGTTCGGTCGGACTCGACCTCGATCGAGGTGCGGTCGTTCTCGAAGGTGACGTCGGTCTCCACCCGGCGACTCGCGTCCGCCCATGTCACGGTGGACTGACCCTGCAGTGTCACGATGCCGTCGGTGATGCCGTCGTAGTCGTGCTCGACGATCACCGCGTCGTCACTGAGTTCCCACGTCACGGTGACCACCCCGGCGTAGGTCTTGCCGCGGTACTGGCACGCGTCGCCGAGCTCCCCGAAGTCGATAACGAGCATGCCAGGCTGGGGCGACTCCACGCTCGAGCAGGCGACCTGGCTCTGCGCGAAGTTACGAACCTCCTCGAGCATCGCCTCCACGCCGTCGCCGATCGTGAAGCTCGTGGTGATCTCCACGATGCCGTTCTCCAGACCTGCGGCCTGCCCGGTCAGCGCGATCTCGTCCATCGCCTGGCGGACCTGGGCTCCGCTCGCCTCGTCGCCGAAATCACAGCCCGTGCCGGCGCATACAGCGATCCCCAAACCCAGTCCCAATCCCAATGTCTTGTCGAGCATCCCCATACCTGTGGGATGAGCATGAAGCGTGCCAAGGATGCACCCGAGCCATTGCGCAGCCACCCGTTGCAGCGTGCAACGGGGTCGTTGCGGATCGCTGCCGCGGGTCCCGACAGCTGGACGTGGCCGTTCTATAGGCCGCGCAGATACGCCATCTGCTGATATTCCCCGCTGCTCGTCCAACCGCCGTCGAGAATCTCGTGCAGCAGGTCCTTGAGCGTCGGGTGAACCCGCAGCGCGTGCTCCAGCGACCCGCCCGTGTTCTTGACCCTAGTGAGGTAGTCGCGCGCCACGTCATCGGCATCGCTGCTGTAGCTGTTGATGAGCTCGCGGAAGACCGCCGCGGAGCTGTCCATGTCGATGCCGTACTCGTCGACCAGCGCGTTCGCGATCCCCGTCTCGTCGGTACCCAAGACGCCCGTGAAGCGCGGAAGGAACTGGCGGACGCTGGCCTCTCGTGGCCCCGTGAGCTCGATGTAGACCGTGTCCGTCACGACGGCTCCCATCACACCACCGATGACCGCACCGACAGCCACGCCCACCGGGCCGAACCAGATACCCGCGAGTGCGCCTGCAGCCGCGCTGCCTCCGATGCCGCCTGCGACCCCAGCAACCTCGCGTCCGGCCGCATGCGTCTTGTCCTCCGCGACCCCCACGTTGTAGATGGCCACGACCGCCGAGAGCACCCACAGACCTCGGCCGACGGCACCCATACGGGCTGCTCGAACGCTCACCTTGGGGTTGGCGCGTCCGGCCGAGTCGACGATCTCCATCAACACGCGGTCTTTCTCGCCCGCCGTCAGGTTCGCGAACTCGCGCTGGAACATCCGGTTGGCGTACTTCTTCGTGAGGTCGTCGAAATCCAGGCCTTTGGCCTTCATCGCCCGCGCCTTGGCACGCCCAATGTCGCTGGATCGCGTCCGAGCGAACTCCATGATCTCGTTGCGCATCCCGTTGGCAGCGGTGGCGGCCTCGTGCGCGGTCATACGGCCGCTCTCGTAGGCAGCGCGGAACTCCCGCGACATCGTCTGCGTCCTCGCCATGTAGTCCTGCCGGACCCGCGAATCGCGAATGAACCGCGAGCCGAAGTTGAGCGCTTGAATCTTCAGTTGCTCGAGCGCTGCGTCGAGTTCGGCGTTGCTACGTGGGTTTGTCATGGGTCGTGGCCTGATCCGTAGGGGTGAGCTTGAGTCGGCTGCGCCGAAGGATGTGGGTAAGTAGACCACAGGGGGCGTCCCGAACTTCAAGCCGATGGCGCTGTTCCGGGAAAAAATCGAACTCGGCGACCCCGTCACTCAGTGCCTTGAAGTTCTGAAACACGCCCGGCTGCATGGCCCGCCCCAGGTCCACGCTGTCGAGAACGTCCCCCTCGGGCCCCAAGAGGGTGATGTGGAGCGTTTCTTCGTACGGACAATCCTCGGAAGACCACACGACGAATTCGCCCGAGTCCAGCGCGAGTTCGCCTTCGAGAACCACCCCTTCGATCTCGGCCTCGATACGTGGGAGGCCGCCGTCTCGGTCTCGGTACAGCCGCAACCGCCCCGCGAGGCGCTCTTCGATCACGAATCGTCGATCCGAACTCATAGAGGGTTCCAGCGTGTCACCGCGGACCCCGAATCGTAGCAGGTGAACCGCGCAGGATCGGTCAAACCCAGCCCGCACGGCGGCCCTATCTCAAGCGTGTGAACTCGATCCTCGAACAGCAGTGGTACGCGGTCTGCCGCGCCTCGCAGGTCGGCAAGCGACCCCTGGGCCTGACCCGGTTCGGCCACACCATCGTGTTGTGGCGCTCCCCCGACGGGACGGTCTCGTGCTTCTTCGACGCCTGCCCCCACCGCGGAGCCGCGTTGAGTCGAGGCCGCACGGTCGATGGTTGCATCGCCTGCCCGTACCACGGACTTCGGTTCGATCAAGAGGGCCGATGCACCGGCATGCCGCCCCACCCCGAGGGTCCGATCCCCGAGTCGATGCAGCTCCGGCGCTTCCCGTGCGTCGTCGACCGCGGACTGGTCTGGGTCTGGAATGGCAGCGATGCGACGCCGCTCCCTCCCCTCCCGTGGGACGCGAGCCTGGATGCTGAGCTCCAAGCGGACGGCGGCCCCTTCCTCGACCTCGAAGACACGTTTGCGGTGAACTACCTACGCATCATGGAGAACCTCAGCGACTTCCACCACGTCGCCCACGTCCATCGGCGGACCGCACCCGTCCCAGGCCGGATGGAGAACATCGAGGTCACCCGAACCGGCACACACGTCCGCGTCCAGGGGGTACTCGCCTCGGCGGACGGCAAACGACGCTTCGCGGCCTCGACCCACATCGTCGCCCCCTCGATGGGCATTCTGCACTTCGAAGGCCTCGCCCGATTCGCCGCGATTGCGACCCCAATCGACGAACACAACACATGGTTGTTCGCCCGCTACACTCAGACTGCCGTGCGAATCCCGGGGCTGACAACCGTGCTCACATGGCTGTTCGGGCAGTTCGACTATCGCCTGTTGCAGCGCCTCGAGGATTTCCCTGTCTGGCGTTCTCAGCGGCTCGAGAAGCCCGATGATGTTGGGCGATACACCTGGCTTCCCGCTGACGAGGGCGTGAAGCAATTCTTCGAAGCCTACGCCGAGCTTCGAGACTCGAAGCCTGCCGCATGAACGTCGACGCTCGTATCCACCGCGTGCACCGAGCCGTCGTCTACGTCGAAGCTCGGCTGTTCGAGCCGCTCACCGTCGACAGAGTCGCGAACGCCGTGGGGGGCTCACCGTTCCATCTGCAGCGCTTGTTCACCGATGTCTACGGCATCTCGGTCGCCGGCTACATCCGGGCCCGCCGACTCAGCGAATCCGCGCGGATGCTTCGTGACACCCACAAGACCGTGCTGAGCATCGCCCTGCGCTGCCAGTACGGAAGCCAGGCGGCCTTCACCCGCGCCTTCACCAAATACATCGGCGTCTCGCCGGCGGCCTACCGAGATGGGGCCGAGCATCAGCTCACCGAGGTCGGCCCCGCCACGGTCTTGGAGCTGTGCCATCGCGACAACCTCGAGGCCACGCCCCAGCTCCACTGGCAACACGAGGCGCGCCCGTTGGTCGGGATCTGGGGAGAGGCAGACCTGGCATGCATCGACGACTTCACCCGACAGCAGGACGCGTTGGCCCAGCGATTCAGCGACGGCGTCGAAGCCGTCGGACTCGGGGGCGCGATGCTGCCCGGAGGCCGCATCGCGTTTTTCCTGGGTGTCGATGCGTACCACCGTGCGTGCGCGAGCGGTCCCGATGAACTCGCAACCGCGTCTCTTCCCGCAGGCCTCTACGCAATCTTCACGCACCGCGGCGCGAGCGAGTCCGTTCGGCACTCGATTTCGTACTTCGCCCAGACCTGGAAGCCGCCGGACTCGATTCGGAAGGACGACCGACCGAGCGCGGAGGTCTTTCGGCTCGCGCAGCGGCGCTCCGAAAGCCTCGATGTGAGCCTGTGGATCGCTGTCCACCGCTGCGAGCCCGAAGAGGCGCTTGCCTGATCGGCTCAGCCCATGTCGCCTGCGCCGCCGGTCGTATCTCCGGTGGAGCTGGAACTGGAGCTGCTGCTCGAGCTGCTGCTCGTGCTCTCGTCGCCACCGGTATCCGAGCTGGTGTCACCGCCGGAGCTGCTGCTTGTGCTCGTCGCAGCCTGGGGCAACCGACAGAAACCCTGCTCATCGCAGGTCGCATAGGCGTCGCAACAGCTGGAGTCATCGGCACACCAAAGCCCTGCGGTCCCCACGGCAACGCAGTTGGCCTCACACGTGAAGTCTTCCGCGGCCGGGGTCTCACCGATGGTCCGTCGCGCCGAGCAGCTGAGTGCGTTGTCGGAGCACGGCGAGCAAGAGATCGACTCGCCGTCGGCTTCGCAGCACGGCTCGGCCGGCTCCGCCCCGGTCGTGCCGGGCATGGTCGTGCCTGGCGAGCCGGTGCTCGTCCCTGCGGTGGTGTCTGGAGGTCCCGGAGGCGCACCTTCGGTTTCTTTGGCACCACCGTCGTCGCCGCAACCGGCGACGATCAACACCGCAAATATCAAGGCAAAGCGGCGCACGCTTACATCACCAATCCACCGTCGACGTCGACGGTCCGGCCGTTGAAGTAGTCGCACTCGATGATGAACTTGACCGCGAGCCAAAGGTCGTCGGGTAGACCGATTCGACCCACCGGAATCGCAGCGACCAGAGCATCGCGCGCGGTCTGTTTCATGCCCCGCGTCATGGGTGTCTCCACCATGCCCGGCGCGATGGCACCCACCCGAACGCCATACTTCGCGAACTCGCGAGCCCACGTGACGGTGTTGGCGGCCAGTGCAGCCTTGGCGCTGACATAGTTGGACTGTCCACGGTTCCCGTGTCGCGCCACGGACGACATGTTCACGATCACGCCGGGCTTGTGACCCTCTTCGACCATCTTCGCGACGACCTCGCGGACCATGAAGAACGCCCCGGTCAGGTTGACCCCGATGACCGAGTTCCAGTCCTCCGTCTTGAATTTCTTGATCGCTCCGGTCTCTCGGTCCTTCTTGACGACCAGCTGGTCGCGAAGGATGCCGGCGTTGTTGATGAGCCCGTTGAGGCCGCCCATCGCGTCATGGGCGAACGCCACCAAGGCTTCGCAGTCGTCCTCTTTGCTGACATCACAGCGCGTTCGATGAATGCCCTGCGGGAGTGAGGCCAATCCCTCCTCGTCAACATCGGCTGCCGTCACGCTCGCTCCCGCCGCGGCGAGCTGGGTCGCAAAATGGGCTCCCATCCCTCGGGCTGCCCCGGTAACGATGACCTTGAGACTCGACAGTTCCATGGTAGGCCCCGGCTTATAGCAGCTCCCTGGCGCCGTTCTGCTAGATTCATCCCGTGGCGTCCGACTTGCCCCGGATCCCGCTCATGCGGGCGAGTGTGATCCAGGGCAACCTCCTCGACCTCGAGCGGTTGGGCCCGCTGGTCCTTCAAGAGATCCGCGGGCAGCTCGACCTGCGAGTCGTTCAATCCATCGAGCGCGCGGGTCGCATCGCCTGGCTCCCACTCCAACACGACCTGGACCTCGCCGCGGCAGTGGACAAGGTCGTCGGCCGCAACGAGCGCGTCGAGTGGGCTCGGACCTCGATGCTTCGGTCGCTGCGCACCCCACTGCTCGAGCCGCTATGGCGCGCCGCATTTCGCGTGTTTGGAATGTCTCCCGGCGCTCTGTTTCGGGCGGTCCCGCCAGGTTGGGGCGCGGTCTACCGCAACGTTGGATCGGTGGAGCACGTCTCCCGGCCCTGCGCCGCCAAGCTCATCATCTCTCAGCTCCCCGAGGTCCTGCTGGCCGACCTCGGCTACCTCGAGGGTATGTGCGGCACGTTCACCGCGCTCCTCGAGATCGCAGGCGTCCCGGGGACCGTCGAGGTCGCCCACATCGATGCGCGGCAGCGAACGATCGAGTACTCCGCCCGATGGGGCGACGCGCTCGAGACGTGAGCCCGCAGACGTTCCGCGCAGAGCTGCTACACTCTGTGCGGTGTCGACGCCTCGCTCGACGGTCGGAGGCTCGCCGCAACGTTCTGCGGCGTTCCGCGAGCGTGCCCGTCAGGAGGCCGACCGCTACGGTCCCGACCCGTGGATCTTCTGTCTCTTATACACATCTCCGAGCCCACGAGACCTCTCTACATCTCGTA
>CAJXVA010000577.1 GCA_913061055.1 uncultured Pseudomonadota bacterium | reverse complement strand
GAGATGTAGAGAGGTCTCGTGGGCTCGGAGATGTGTATAAGAGACAGGCTTTGTCCCGACGCGCACCACGGATCCGGGTAACTGCAATACCCGGTGGGTTGGCACAGTCCCGCAAGGCCTCCATCCTGACACTGGTCGGTCCGAAGGCACCGAAAGCTCTCCGAAGGGCCGCAAGCCACCGAGCTTGCGGCAAACGTGAACAGGAACCAGAAGCGGGCCCTCATGGCGACAACCGCATCACAAAGATGTCGGCACCCTCCGCGGCGACCATTGCAGCCGTGTCGAACGTCGCGCTCTCGCGGAAGTGACCACCCGCATAGAGGCTGCCGTCGGGCGCGAATGCCACTGCGTTGCCGTTGTCGTTGGAGACCCCGCCATAGGCTCGCGTCCACGCGGGCGTCCCGTCGGGCATGAACATCCCGACGAACACATCCTTGCCGCCGTTGGAGGTCAACGGCGCTCCGACCACGACGCTGTCGCTGAAGTCTCCTGTCACCAACAGGTTGCCCGCCGGATCCACGGCGACCCCGCGCGAGGTGTCATCTCCAGGTCCCCCGTAGGTGATCGCCCAGCCGGTCGTTCCGGTGGCACCATCGAGGCGGAGCAGCACCCCGTCCCTTCCTCCGCCATCCGGCGTGGTTTGCCCGAAGTTGACCGGACCCGTGAAGAAGCCGGTCATCACCACATCGCCCTCGGGCGTCCACACGACGGCGTGGCCCTTGGCGGCTCCGCCCGGCGGAGAGGGGTAGAGATTGCGCCACGTGGGTGCGCCACCCAACGGCGAGGAGAAGCCCGTGACGATGATGTCTTGGGATTCGTCGGTCGCGGAGATGTACCCCGTGATCGCGACGCCGCCCGAAGCGTTGACCGCGATGGCGCGGCCGAGGTCCTTGCGAATGTCTCCATCGGCCCAGTTCCACGTCGGCTCCAAGTCGATACCGAGTCGAACCGCGAACATGTCTTCGTCCCCCGTGGATACCCGCGGAATGCCGACTTCGAACGTGCCGTGGAATCCACCCGCCACGTAGATTCCTCCCGCGTCCGCAGTCACCGCGTTCGCACGACTCTGCTCCGTCGCATCCAGGGCTCGCGAACCCGTCACGGTGCCGCTCGTCCGATCGAGCTTGGCAACAAAGCCGCGCAGGCCGCTTTCGGGCCAGTTACCCGGCAGCCCCGGGTCTCCGCTGACCGCTCCGACCACGACGATCTCATTGGTCCCCGGAATCACAGCCACGCCTCCACCGGTGTCGTGACCCGGACCGCCAAACTGCGTGTGCCAACGGTACGTCCCGTCCGCCGCAAAGCTCGCCACAAATGGATCGTCTGCGCCCGCGATGGCGACACCGCCGCCAAAGTCCACCTGCTGGTTGTACGTTCCGACCAGGTAGATGTTGCCCTCCTCATCGACGGCGATCGACGTTCCTCGGTCGAAGTTGCTGTTGGGTGCTTCTTCGATGTCCACCGGCGCACCGAGCCCCAACGCCCACCCGGCTGCGCACTCGGGTTGCGCATCGGAGGACACGGGCACGCACGTTCCCGCGGGTGCGCACGACTCGCAGGCACCCTCGCACGCGGTGTCGCAACAGATTCCCTCGACACAGAATCCGCTCGCGCAACCGTCAGGCTCGACGCAGGCCGAACCCGGCGGACACGCGTCCCCACTGACACACGCTGGCTCGCCCCCGGTGGGCAACGGCGGGCCTCCGGTTGCACCTCCCTCACCGCTCGAGCCGGACGTCAGATCATCCGTTGCGGCCGCCTCGGTCTCCGAGCCCGTACCAGGTTGATCGGTGGCAGTACCCGGCCGGCCGGGTGCATCGTCCGAGCAACCTACCGACAAGAGAAGAGGGATCCACAGCAGGTCATGTCGGCGCAACATTGAACGTGTCCGGGCTCTCTTTGCGTCCGGCCAACAAAATCTGACGCCGGTCGTTCCACCTTTTTTGTGGCCCATCAGACGGACCCCAGACACCACCGATCACCGGATTCGTGCTGTACGCTGTCGGCCCGTCATGCCCTCCCAGTCGAGTACGCGCCCAGAGTCGATGAGTACCGAGATTGGTCCTCGCTGGACCGCGGCTGCGGTGAGCGGAGCCTTCGTGGGAGCACGGCCTCGGGCGGACGCACTCGCACGGGCGCTGCTCGTACTGCTTCCGCCGATCGCCGCCCGAGAGCTGATCCCGTGGAGCGGACACTACCGCCGGAGCCCGGCATCACTGTGTGAGGACATCGTGCAAGACGTGATGCTCAAGCTGTTCGCCGAGAGGGGCCGTGTCTTGCGAGCCTGGGATCCCGACCGCGGGTTGACCTTGCGAGGATTCCTCCGCCGGGTAGTTCGTTTCCACGTACTCCAGCTTTTCCGCTCTTCGGTGAGGAACCCGTGGCGCGACCGACTCACCGAGAGCCACTCAGAAGTCGCCGGCCAGGACTCCGATGCGATCCTGCATCAGCTGTGGCTCTGGGAAGTTCGAGACCTGTTGCTCGCCGACGAAAGCGAGCACGGGCGCGCCCTGTACGTAGGGCTCTTTGTCGAACATCGCTCGGCCGAGGATGTCGGAGAGCAAAACAACATGAGCCGCGACGCGGTCTACCAATGGCGTAGCCGATTCAAACGTCGCGCTGCTCGCCTACTCGCCGACGAAAAGCGAAGCACGCCCCGGGGGACAGCATGAGAGAAGACGCAGAGCGCGACCCGGTGGAAGATGCACTGCTCCAGATGGGGCAACTCGATGAACGCGACATTGCGATCGAGCGCGCCGAGTCCGAAGGAGTTGTCGCCGAAGTCCCGGAGCTCTCGAGCGCCAAGGTCGACGCCATCGTCGCCGCGTCGCTGGCGGCCTCAACCCCTGTCTCCGAAATCCAGGCCGCTCCGAGCCCGACGAGCCGATCCCACGGCTGGGTCCCCTGGATCTGCGCTGCTGCGGTGGCGGTCGCGGCTGCACTCGTGCTGTGGCAAGCGCCACCGAGCCAAGTCGAGTCGACACCCACAGCCGCCTCCCTCCCAGCCGCCCATCAGCTCCGGCTCGGCGGAACAGCGCAGACCCTGGGAGGCACACCAACGGTCCGTTCCTACGGTCCGGGTGACGCGTTCTTCGTAGAACTTCCCTTCGAAACTCCGACCCAGTCCCGCATCGTTGCCGAGTTGTTCGCCCTCGACCCGGCGGGCTCGGTGCAACCGGTGCCATTGAGCGGCCAACAGCTCGGCCATTCGGTGCGCTTCGAAGGAACGATCGCAGAGTTTCTCTCTCCGGGCATCTGGACACTGCGGGTTCGATATGGCCACCCCGATGACTGCTCCGCGTCCACCCCAGACGGGTGCAAGACACGCGAGACACGGATCAAAGTCGTTGGCCCTTGACTCGCCAAGGAGGCGAACCTGGGCGCTCGTGCTCGCGCTCGGCGCGGTCGTCGGCTGCGACGGGCCCACTGCCGCGAGCGCCATACCACAACGCGATCCCGCGACCGTCGAGCCGGTGTGGTCCGGTTGTTGGCTCCTTGCGGACGGTCAGCGCTGCCAGCTCGCACGAGCCCAGGTGAGGCTGTGGTTTCCCGACGCCGATCCCGCGTGGCGCTGGACCCTCGACGACGATGAAGCCGATCCGACCGTGGAGGATGTGCTCGATGGGGTGCGGTTCTCCTTCGACGTATCCGCGTTCGAAGACGGGGCCCATACGCTGGCGTTGTGGGGTGTCGGAGATGAGGCACCCCTGTTCGCGCTCGAGCTCGTGCCCGATCCGATCGCAACCGAGAACTTCGAGTTCGGCGAGGATGTGAAGGCGGCACTGGCGAGTTCCGACTCGCGGGAGCGACGGGATGTGGCCAACGCCTTGCTCGCCGGTCCGACCCGCTCTCGTCTGGAGAAGGTGGCCCGGGTCCACTACGCCCGAGCCCTGAAGTATGACGCACGCGACCCGGGCGGCTCGGCCGATGCAGTCTTGAACCTGCTCGAACAAGAGGAACAGCTCGCCGAGGAAATGGGGCTTTGGGGAGTGCGCTGTCGGGCTGCGCTCGTCGGGCTGTATTGGGGGACGTACCGCGAAGACCCCGCTCTCCTGCAGCGTTGGGGACAGCACGAGGCCCGGTGTCGAGATCGCTCCGCCGCCCTCGGGGCGCGCTTTGATCACTACCTCGGCAAGCAGGCTCTACATGAAGGCGAGTATGCCGAAGCACAGGAGCGCCTGTTGAGTGCGCAGGCCATCGCCGCCCGCGTCCGACCACAGCAGACTCTCGAAGCGGGGAAGGAGCTGCTGGACCTGTACGTTCGCACGGGTCGCTGGAGTGAGGCTCAGGAAGAGGTGGCATCGCTCCAGGCGCGCCTACCGATGGGGACCTGCGAGCGAGCCGAGGCAGAATCGTGGATCGGATACGCCCGCATCCGCGCACGACAGAGTGGAACGGCCGACCTCGGCGAGCCCGGGCCCGGGCTCGACACAGCGCAGCGAATGCACGCGCCGCAGGGCAAATGTGATGACGTCGCGCTCCACACCCATGATCTGACGAAGCGGGGCTACGCGGCCTCGCTTCGCGGCGACACTTCAGCCCTGCGAAGTCATGTCGACCGCCTCTCCGAGGAGCGACTGGACGGAAAGTACCGGCACCAGGCCGCGGAACTCGAGCTCGAGCTCGCCGTCGCTGAGCAACGATACGCAGACGTTCCAGCGCTTGCCTCGGCGATGGATGCCCTCGCGGAGGACGGCGAGCCCGAGGCCCGGTGGCGTCGTTCCATGATTCTGGCCAAGGCCGCCATCTCCCAAGCCGACAATCAGGCGGCCCAGGAGGCCTATGTCGCCGCCGAATCGGTGCTCGACGATCTCTGGGCGGGGGTCACCTCCTACGCTGTTCGAGCGCGATGGCTCTCCGCGTATCGACGCAGCGCGTTGGGACTCATGCGTCTACGACTCGATGTTGGAGACCTCGAAGGCGCCGCTTGTGCAGCACGCTCGGCCCGCCTTCGCGCGTTGGACCTCAAGGACGAGTTGGGTATCACAAACGAACCGTGTCACCGGACCTGGGCGCGGGGAGCGAATGAGGCTGTCTTCTTGATCGTCCCGGAGACCGACGACGACTGGACCGTCTTCGTGGTCGTGCAAGAGCGTGTGGTCGAGGTGGCCCGTGTGCAGGCGCCAGCTCCCGGGAGCGACACCGAGTGGTGGAGCTCCTGGGCAGACACGATCAACTCGGCCAGCCGAGTCCGAATTCTCGCAAGTGGAGCGGCGCTGCGGTCACCGCTACACCAGCTGGCGTGGAGAGGCGAGCCGCTCATCCGCCAACTCCCCGTCACGTTCGGCCTGGACCTCGACCCCGAGCGCACCCAGCAGGCCCCCGAATCACCAACGGCCTCCGTCGTCTTCGCGGATGCGGACCCCTATCGCGCGTTGGACCGCTACTCCGACGACGTGCGGGAGGCACACGCTGCTCTCGAGCGCGGAGGATGGGAACCTCGCTGGCTCGAGACGTCGGCGCGCCCCCTGAGGATGGCCGATGCAACCGCTCGCGGAGGTCTACTGGTCTACTACGGCCACGGTGAGCGGGTGGAGGTTGCCCACTCGGCGCCCATGACCAACACGAACGATGTAGGAAGCACCGCACTCCTCGTGGCACGCAACCAACACTGGGGCGTGGACGACGTGTCTGCACTCGACCGGGTGCCTCGATGGGCCGTGCTCCTGGGCTGTGATGTGGCGTTCCCAGACGCGGACAGCTGGAGTGGCGGCCTCAATCTCGCCCACGCACTTCTGCTCGCTGGCACGCGCGAGGTTCTCGCAGCCACCGGGCCGCTCGACGCCGCCGCCGCCGCTGAGCTCGCGGCTCCCTTGCTCGCGGTGGATGCTTCCGGACGGCTCGAGCTCTCGGATGCGCTCCACTCGGCCTGGGCGGCGCGTCCCGACTCCGAGCAGCAGCAGTCGTTGGCCGCACTACGCGTGTGGTCGCGATAAGAACCCACACTTTTTTCGACGACCCCGTCAGATCCCGGGTCGTGCCTGCAAAGAGCAAAGGTGATGGAGTGTTCCCCACGACAGGGAGCGCCCAAATCCACCGGCGGACGCAGACCAAATGCGTCAATGGGTACCTCCCGGCTTGCCCGATCCAGCCCCGTCGTGCGAACTAGGGCCATGAGGTTTCAGGTTCTTGGGAGCGGTTTGTTGTCCCCGTGGGTGATCGCGATCGGTCTCGCCACCCTCATGCCAGGCTGCGACGAAGCGCAACTCGACGACGAGGATGCGTTTCGTTCCGGCGAGTTCGATGACGAGGACGCGGGCAACGCCTGTCTCTTATACACATCTCCGAGCCCACGAGACCTCTCT
>CAJXVA010000576.1 GCA_913061055.1 uncultured Pseudomonadota bacterium | reverse complement strand
CTCGTCGGCAGCGTCAGATGTGTATAAGAGACAGTACCCAGCGCTCCCGCTGCGGTCACCCCTGCTGACCTCGTTGTGCTGCCGGACGTCATGAACAGCAACAGCCACTTCGCGCGTCCGTTCGGCTCAGGCTCCGTCGCCACGGCCACAGCGGTCGCGGCATGCGGGGTCCCGTTCCTGCCGGTCGCGTACTTCATCCTCGGCGACAGCACCGCCCGCTGGTACTACGACGCGTTCCACGTGCCGTCGGACAAGGTGCTCCTGGGCTACGCCCGCTACGCGGCCATGGTGGGGTACCGCGATGTGGCGCTCGACCTCGAGGGCCCAAGCCAACCGCTCAGTGCCAGGCTCATCGCAGCTTTGGTCGCGATCCCCGGGCTGCGTATTCAGGTCAGTGACGACTTGGATGCTGCGGGGGCGACCCGCTTGCTCGAGCAAGGCGTCGCGACTGTGATCACTCCATCGGACATCTACGAGGAGCACTGCGACCCACTCGCGCACGCCGCCGCGATGCACTCCGCCTTGCTGCGCTAGGGGCGTCCCAGCGCCGCGAAGTTCTCACGGCTTTGCGAGACGGCGATGGCGCTCGGCCTCGGTCGTTCTTGCCTGGGCAGCCAGCGTCAGTGCGAAGGCCTCGTGCATCAGCTCGGGCGAGCACGGTCGTCGCGCAGCGGGCCTGCGGCCGGGTGTGGATTGTGGGGCTGAGCCTCGCAGCGCGAGGGCACCGGGGCGAAAGGCGAGCGTGAAGAGGAGCGCGGACCCACAGAGACGAACACCCAGGCACGCTGAGGCGAGCCCGGGACGAAGCGGCGCGCAACCACATGCACCGCACACAGCGTTCCGGGCACAGCCGAGAACTGCTGGAGTTGTCCGGCCGCGGGCCCACGCGGTGGTGGGCCCGCATAGTCATGCTCGAGGGGCCGCCGAGAAAAAGCCACCGACGTGTGATCTATCGTCGCTCGACCCGGGCTACGTCCGCAAAGGTCGTGGGATATCGCGATCCTGGATCCAGCCCATGACCCTGATCTCGCCCATCCTCGTGCTCCTGCTCTCCACGACCGCCGACTCCGAAAGCGTGCGGTTCGAGGCACCGTCGCGGCCGCACCACCTGGGCGCCGCCACCTTGGTCGTGGTCTTCGACGGGCTCGAGACTCAGGACGGATGTGGCAACGACCCCGTCGAGAACTGCTCGGAAGCCTTCGTGGGCCAGGTGCTCCCGCATCCGGGGACGCCGGAGCTCCAGGCCGAAATCGTCGCCGAGATGCGCCATGTCCTGGCTCCCTTTGGCGTGACGGTGACCGACCAGCGGCCTCCGAGCGGCCCGTACGAGATGGTGGTGTTCGGCGAGTGGGAAGGCGAGTCGCCGATCGGCGGCGCAGTCTACCCGGGGCCGCCCGACTGCGGCGACGCTGGCGGAGGAGTCACCTCATTCGTCGTCGGTGTGAACGCGCTCCCGTGGACGCAAGCCCACGATGCGCTCTGGGCGTGGGGAATCGGCCACGGCCTCGAACCGACGGACGCCCGCGATGACATCATGCGAATCGGCACCACCCTCCCGGAGCGCGCGTTCACGGACGGTTGCGTATCGGTGTACGACCCGGCCGATGCCGTAGCGTGGCCAGGCGAGTGCGCCGAGACCCATCAGATGTACTGCGATGCAAACGAGCAGAACCCGCACCAGGAGCTCCTCGCGCTGCTGGGTCCGGGCACCGCCGATACGACCGCGCCAAGCGTCACGATCGTTGCGCCCGCCGAGGGCGAGGTGGTCGACGGCAACCTCGACATCGTCTACGGCCTCGACGACGACCAGTCGCCGATGCTGTTCATTGTCAGTCTGGCCGTGACGAGCAATGCGCTCGCGGAGCCGATCGAGATGACGAACATCTACGCGGGGCCGCGCGAGGTCACGACCGCGCTCAACGACCTACCCGTCGGTGCGTACACGCTCACCATTGAGACTGTCGACGACGCAGACAACACTGGGAGCTCAGAGGTGTCGTTCACGGTGGAGCAGGGCGGGACCCCCGGTACCACGGGCGGCGAAGACTCGGCAGGTGACGAAACCGGGGCGGATGACAGCAGTCCGACGTCGGGTGATACCGACGGAACGTCGAGTGATACCGACGGAACGCCCGGCGATACCGACGGAACGTCGAGCGGAGCCCGGGCGGACTCCGGCGGCTCGGGCTGCTCAGTCCGGGACACCGGCGAGCCCCTGTCCTTCTCGGCGCTGCTCGCGATGTTCGGACTCGCCATCCGTCGGCGCCGCGGGTCCTGAGCTGTCCGAGGCGATCAAGACGTCGATCGAAGAGGCCGTCTGCGACCCTTACGAACCCGTCGGGTCAGCGCGTCACTCGGATCGTACAGGGACCGAACGTAGCCCGGGGATCGCTTCGAGCCTGGCAGCCAACTCGGGGCCCTCAGCGACGGCCCCGTCGCTTCTCAACCGCCCGCTCGAGCAGTGCTCGAAAGTTGTCGCACTCGAGGTGCCGCTCCGCCGGGCAGCGGGCGGCGTGCCGAAGACCGTCGCGGATCGCGATGAGCTCGTCGATGGTCTGGTCGAGTTCGTCCGCCTTCACGGCAAGAGCTGCGCGGTCGACCTCCACGCCGCCGTCTGGAATCAGCGCGGTCTGGATCTCATCGAGGGAGAAGCCTGCCGTCTTCCCGAAGGTGATCAGCTTGAGCCGGTCGAGCACGCCTTCGTCGTATTGGCGCCGTAGGCCCCGCCGACCGGTGGACGCGATGAGACCTTTGGCTTCGTAGTGGTGCAGGGTGGACGGCGGCAGCCCCGACTGCCTCACGACGTCTGCGATGTCCATCGTTGCGCCAGGCTAGCACGCACCTCACGAGGCGCCGGGGACCGGCTTGTGGGCGATGAAGTCGATCAGCGCTGAGGTTCCGGTGTGACCGGTGCCTCCGCGGAGGTCAGCGTCGTACGACTCGAGCACATCGACCTCGAGCTCGGGGAACGCCGCGCGCAGTACCGACTCGGTGTACATGCACTCGGCCAACGGGGGACCACCCACCCCTCCCAACTCGAGATGCTCCGGCCGATAGCCGTGGAGCATCAGCGTCCCTCCGGGGCGCAGCGTGGCGCTGAGCCCCTCGAACACGACATCGCGCTGCTGGGGAAGGAGGAACTGGATGAACACGGCGACCACCAGATCGTAGGCGTTGGGGGTCCACGGCCAGGCGAGGATGTCGGCGACCGAGAACGCGACCTCGACCCCCCGCTCGGCGGCCAGTCGCTGGGCCTTCGCGACCGCAACCTCCGAAATGTCCATCGACGTCACCTCGAGCCCGGCCTCGGCCAGGAACACCGAGTTCCGTCCCTCGCCGTCACCCACCACCAGGGTCCGCATACCCGGCGACAACCGTTGCGCATGCTTGGACAAGAACGCCGCCGGTGCGGTCCCGAACAAGAACCCCTCCGCGGCGTACCGCTCGTCCCACATCCGGGCCTTCGACATCTCCTCCTTCATCCCTGTTTCGTAGCACCTCGAGTCGACTTGAGGTCAAGCGAGGGAGTGCGGCGGCGTGCCGATCACCGCTGGGAGTCTTTCCTGACGACGGGCAGGACTGCGGCGACGGAACTGACGGGGCTCGAGTGCAGACCGTGGCTCACTCCGAGGCCGTGGCGTCATCGAGCATGCCCAACCGCTGCGCTCGCTCTTGCCACTTCTTTCGCGCCAGCTCCCGAAGGTCGGCGACGTTGTCGGCCTCGTCGACGATCTCGGTCCCGAACAGGGTCTCGACCACGTCCTCGAGCGTGACGAGGCCAGTGGCGGTGCCGTGGTCGTCGATGACCAGTGCCATGTGGGTCTGTTGCTCGAGCAGCCGCTCCAAGAGCTCGGAGAGCGGGAGCTCGTCACCCACGGTCTTGAGAGCACGCTGCAGGTCCGACAGCGGCGTGTCCAGCTCATCGCGTGCCGCAGCCAGCAGGATATCGCTGCGCAACACGTAGCCTGTAACTTGATCGAGCGTGCCTTGGTGAATCGGAATGCGAGAGAAGCGGAACGCTTCGCCACGGTCGATGAGAGCGCCGACGGTCTCGACCTCGGCTAGAGCGAAGATCACCGTGCGGGGGGTCATCACATCGGTAGCCCGCACCTCCCCCAGTCGAAACAGGTTGTTCAGGACACGCCCCTCGCTGCCTGCGAAGAGGCCTTGCTGCGCCCCACGCTCCGCGATCGCGCTGATCTCTTCGCGACTCGGCTCCGTGCCGTGCGTGCCGCCTCCGAGCTTGCGCGTGATCCAGTTGGAGACCGGAACGAAGCCCGTATAGGTCATGACGAACGTGACTGGCACGAGCGCCGCGGCGACCGCCGGGGCCAACTTTTTCCAGTTCGTCGCGCCGAGCGACTTCGGAACGATCTCCGAGACGAACAAGATCAACACCGTGAGCACTCCGGAGATCACCCCCATCGGCACGCTGGCGAAGACCTTCGCCGACTGAGCACCGACTCCCGCTGCGCCCACGGTGTGCGCCACGGTGTTGAGGCTGAGGATCGCCGCCATCGGGCGATCGACGCTCGCCTTGAGCTGAGTGATGCGCTCGGCTGCAGCGCTGCCGTCCTTCTCGAGCGCTGCCACATAGCCCGGCGTGATCGACAGCAGCACCGCTTCGAAGATGGAGCACGCGAACGACACGCCCAATGCAAGGAGCAGGTAGAAGACGAGCAAGCTGACGTCGGCACTCATGCGGTGGGCGGAGGATACCGGTGAAAGGACCGGACGTAGGGTCTCCGTTTTGGCAAAACTAAGCACCCGCCCTCTGGCCCAGGGGTGGGCCACCGGTTCGAGGCCGTTGGGCTGTATCCGCTTTTTCTCGCAACGCATCGGCGCGGCGGTCGACCCCATGTGCGGTGACTTCCGCGCTCAAGGCGGCCAGTGCTGCAAGGCGCAAGGCCAATCGCGCCCGCGGCAAGGCCCGCGACTACGAGCGCGTTCGGGCTCGGGCCATCTTGCCCAATACGCGCGTGATGATCACCCGGCGCTGTCACGACCGGCGGATGTATCTCAGCGCCTACGGCGATCCCAAGAAGGGGCACACGGCGGAGGAGACCGCGAACTTCTATGGCTTCACGATTGCACGCGCGGTCAAGAAGTACGGCGTGTCATTCCACGGTGGCATTCGACCCCCAAAGACCCCGACCCAGGGTTGTTTCTGCGGAGGTACCGCCGGTGGCCCAATGGCCAACCGTATGGCCCACGGGCGGGCACGGTTGCGCAGGGCTCTCCCAGCACGCCCGGAATCACGCGGTTTCTTCCTCCGGCGCACATGGTCGACTCCTTGCTCTGTCTGATGAGTGGTGCGTTCCCGGAACCCGTCCTGCCTTAGCCACGCGTGCAGCAGCACCTGCGCGCGCTCGGCAGGATTTCCCTGGAGGCCGCCCTCATGACTCGCCCACGCTTCATCGAAGTCGGAGAGGTCGTCATGGGCACGCGCAAGTGCAGCGAAGGCCGCTTCTTCCTGAGGCCCAGCCCGGCCACCGACCACCTTTTCCTATACTGCCTCGCTCGAGCTGTCCGTCTTTCCGGCGTCCGACTCCACGAGTTTCAGGTCCTCAGCAACCACTACCATGTCGTCTTCACGGACGTTCGTGGGCAACGGCCGGTCTTCTTTCGAGAGCTCAACCAGTTCGTCGCCCGAGGCGGGAACGCCAGTCTTGGGCGGTGGGAGAACTTCTTCGCCCCGGGCTCCTACAACGCCGTGAGTCTCGTTGATGGCAACGCAATCGAGGATGAGTGCCTGTACACCCTCTGCAACGTCGTCGAGGCAGGCCTCGTCAAGCTTCCCGAGTATTGGGATGGTGTGTGCAGCTGGAGCATGGACTACGGCCGGTCGAAGACGATTTCTCGGCCCGAGGGATTCTTCGACGGCTCCAGCGACAAGACGCTCGACGAAGAGGTGCTCACGCTTGTGCGACCCGAGGCGCTCTACCCCGGTCTCACCGACGCCGAAGCTCGCGAGAAGCTTCGCAACAAGGCCCGCGAGAGAAGCCACGCGAAGGCGGAAGAGCTTCGAAAGAGCGGAGGGTCCTTCATGGGCATGAAGCGTGTTCGTCGGCAGCCCACCGACTCCTCGCCGAGCACCCGCCTCCCGCGGCGCGGCATTCGGCCAACCGTGGCGGGCAAGAACAAGTGGGCCCGCATCGAAGCGCTCCAGCGCAACGCGGTCTTCCTCGAGGAGCATGAGCACGCACGCTTGCTCTTCAAGAGCGGAAAGCGCGATGTTGTCTTTCCGCGCGGTACGTACCTGATGGTCCAACGCTACGGCGTTGCCGTTGACGTCGCAAAAAGCTGAGCCCTCG
>CAJXVA010000575.1 GCA_913061055.1 uncultured Pseudomonadota bacterium | reverse complement strand
ATCTCCGCCAGTGCACCGCGCGCAGCATCCACCTCGGTCTGCAGGCCCACCCGAACCCGGGCCTCCTCGAGGGCCGCATCGATGCGCTCCACCGCCCGCGCATTCGCGGCACGCTCCGCAAGCACCCGGTCTCGCTGCGCCGCCAGGTCTCCCAGTCTCGAGACGACCGCGTCGCTCTCCGCGACCGCGGCTGTGAGCTGCTCGCTGGCCTCGCGACGCTGCTTGATCTCGCCAACGACCCGCTCGAACGGGCTGCCCTTGCGGGTGCTTCGCTTGCCCTTGGCTGTGAACGCCTCGTCCACCCGGGTTTGTGCGTGCTCGAGCACCTGCTGATACACGGGGTCGGTCGCCATCGCCTGCAGCGCCTCGACCAGCCGCGCCTTGCCGGTGTCCTCCGCGTCGCTCTCGAGGCTCTGCTCGAGCAGCCGGTACGGCATCGCCTGCTCCCCGAGCAACACGGTCGCGAGGAACGACTTGGGAAAGCCGTGCGAACCGCCGCGTCCGCCGGGCGCCGCCAGTCCCCACTCCAGCAGATCGCGAAGCTTGCCGTCGACGCCCCGCCCCTCCTCTTCGAGGCTGTAGGTCACCCCGTCGTTGGACCACTCCAGCACCGACTTGCCGCCCGCACTCGTGCCGAACGCCTTGTGCACCCGCCACCAGCGGCCCTTGATCTCCAGGACGAGCGTGACCGTGGGCTTGCGGGTGGTTCCCCAAGGAATGTAGGGCCGCGCCGCGCTCGACCCATGCTGCAGCAGAAGCGCAGCGCGAATGGCCGCGGCCAGCGTCGACTTGCCCAGGTCGTTGGGGCCATGCAAGACGTTGAGCCCGTCCTCAAAGGACACCTTGGCCTTCTCGACCGAGCCGAAGTCGGCAACCTCGAGGGAACGCAGCCGCATCAATCGTTCCCCCGGACGGATCGGTACAAGTGGTACAGCGCGCGCTTGGCCGCCTCGGCATCCTCGCCGCCCGACTCGGCCTGGGCCTGCAGTCGGGCGACGACCTGTGCAAGTTCGTCCGGTAGTCCGTCGAACGCGGCCTCGAGATCGTCGGTGCGAAGGCGAAGTCGCGAGCGATCCACCTGCAGCACGCCGACCCGCCCGTGTGTCGCGTCGGTGCCCCCGAGGGTTCGCAGCAAGGCTTCGACGGCCTCGTATTCCGGCGGGGTCGCATCGAGTTCGACGTGAAGCCGCATGACCTTGGTGGCCAGGTCGCCTTCGGCCCCAAGCGCCCGCAGGTCGGCGACGGAGCGAACCGTCCGCTCGACCCAACGCCAGCGCCCGACTCTCTCCTTGCGTAGCAGCGCCCGTCTCCCGTTTCGCGGAAAGAACACCAGCGCCACGTAGCCCGCATCCTGCTCGCCAAACTTCGTCGGCTCGGGTGCGCTGGGGTAGACCGTCGGGACCGGAGCTCCTGGCGGCACCTCGCGAAACGCGTGCGTATCTCCGATGGCCAGGTAGTCGAGCCCCCGGTCTTCGGCAGCCTCGGCCGGAATGGGGAACGTGTTCTGAAAGCCTTCGATGTCGGTGGTCTGGCCGTGGATCATCCCCACCCGGATGCGCTCGTCCCCGGCCTCACGACGCGGAAGATTCTTCCACAGCCCACTTTGGCCCGCCCGCGTTCGACACGGGGCCGCAAGCAACACGCCGCAATCGGACAGCGGCGCCTCGAAGTCATCCCGATCCACAACGTGCACCCCGTCGGGGAGGCCACGACGAAACGGATGGTCCGATGCCCACACGCTCTTGTTGGTCAGCGGGTCGTGGTTGCCCGGCAACAAGAACACCGGGCGCTGGGACCAGTCGCGCGCCTTGAGACGTTCGAGCAGACCTTGCCACCACGGATCGGCGGGAAGCGGGTCATCGAACAGGTCGCCCGCACACAACACCGCGTCGACGCCTGCCGACTCCGCGGCTCCGAAGATGCTGTCGAGCACGTCCATGCGCGCCCGCATCAGCGTTCGCTGGTGCTCTTCGGAGAAGCTGGGGAAGCGCATCCCCAGGTGCCAGTCGGCGGTATGCAGGAGCTTGAGCGCCACGTCGGAATCACCTTGGCTCATACGAGCACGAACTCCACATCGAGGATGCGTTCGTAGGTGGGCGGAGTGTAGCGCCGCACGTACGCGCGCGAGCGCCACGTCATGTACTCGCTGTCGTCTCGTCGTAGCAGGCGCAAGGCCTGCGCGTCGAGGCCCTCCAGCTCCGTCTCAATCGCCGCGAGTTCTTGCTCGGCGCGGGTCCGCGGTGCCGGCCCCACGGCGGCGTCTCGCCGCGCAACAGCCTCGACCTGACGCCCCTGGACCTCTTGACGGATCCGGCGCAGCGCCAGGACTCGATCGTCGACCGAGCGCTCGATCTGCGCCAGCGTCTCTTCGAACCGCAGATGCTCGCGGGCTTCGAGATCTCCTCCTGCCACGAAGATCGCCTCGTCGGCGGCGTCTTCGAGCGCGTCGGGAGAGAGACGAACATCCGGGTCGGCGTCGGCAATGGCCGCGAGCACCCAGGCCCGGGCGCGCGGACCCAGGACCGGCTGGGGCATCCCGTCGAGGACAACCACCGGGAGCAGCTCGGTGACCGGCTCGAAGCCCAGCGCCTGCATGCGGACGACGGTGATGCGACCGGTGGCGCCTACGGTCGCAGCATCATCCTGCTCGAGACTCGCCGCGCGCACCGAGACCCGCTGACGACCCACAGTCGCCGCTCGAGATTCTTCGAGTGCCGCCCGCACCAGGGCATGGCCCACATGCAGCGGCTCTCCCTGCTCGGGCACCCCATCGCCCACGCGGATCCGGACGCCCTCTCGAAGCGCCGGGGGCAGCTGGGGGTGCGGGCCGATGTCGACCGACAGACCCGAATCGTCCCGGTCGGTCGAGTACGGAATCGCGGCTGCGTCGAGGTAGCGGAGGAGTACGCCCTCCAGTTCGGCATCCAAGGCAGCCAGCGCCGCGGGGAGTTCTTCCTCGATGTCCTTGAACGCAGCCCGCACGGTCGCATCGAACCGGGTCTCGATCAGCCCGGCCGTCCGGGCGTGGGTCTGTTCGTAATCCTCTTTGGCGTCCCCGACCCGCTCGCCCAGCTCTGCCATGCCCGCTGCGATCTCCTCGGCAGAGCGGGCCTTGTTGTAGACATCGGCGAGCTGGGCCTCGAAGTCGCTCGCCAGCGCCCCGACCAGTGACGTGGAGGTGGGTGCCACCGCCTGATGCAGCACAGCATCGGAGGCATCCAACACGGTGCCGAACAGCTCCAGCTTGCGCGAGAGGATGTCGAACGTGAGTCGCTGGGCTTCGTTGTCACGGTTGATGAAGTTGATCACCGTGACGTCCCGCGTCTGCCCGTACCGATGGCACCGGCCGATGCGTTGCTCAATCCGCTGCGGGTTCCAGGGAAGATCGTAGTTGATGACGGTGTCGCAGAACTGCAAGTTGAGTCCCTTGGCGCCAGCCTCGGTCGCGATGAACACCGCGGTCTTGGTCGCAAACTCGTGCACCAGCGCGAGCCGTACGGCGACCGAGCGCGATGGCTGAGCGTCCTTGGGCATGCGCGAGGCCACCTCGCCCTCCCACCGCTGCAGCGCCGCGGCAACCTCGGGGCCCGTGTTCTGCCCCCGGAAGATCGTGACTGCATCTGGGGCGACGATGCCCCCTTCGACCAACACCCGCTTGATGTACGTCTGCGTGGAGAGGGCCTCGGTAAAGATCACCACCTTTCCGCTGCCATCGGGCCGGGCCAGCGCGCGCTCCACCGCCACCCGCAGCTGCTCGGCCTTGCTGTCGACCGGCAAGCTCCGTGCGCGGTCGGCCAGCCCTTGAACCCGCTTCATCTCGGCGACGAGCTCCGGCTCGGGGTGCTCGGGAACCTCCTCATCCGGCGCGGCGGCTTCCTCCTCCTGCTCGAGATCAGCGTCGAACAACCGCAGCGTGTCTCCGCTTCCTTCGAGCTTGCGCCGCAAGCGATCGGCCACGCCTTGAAGGGAATCGGCCAGCGCGACGACAGAGCTTCCCATTCGGCGGTGGAATCCGATCAACAGCAACCGGCGGTGCGTGCCGCGAAACGCGAGCGTCTTGGGGTCGAGCAAGTACTCGGTGACGTCGTCGTACAGCTGCGCCTCATCGGGCGACATGGAGTACTCGAACAGTCGCGCGGTCCGCTGGGTGAACGCCTTCGCCATGAACGTCTGCGCTTGGCGCCGCAGCGTCCGCTGGCAGACGGTCGCAAGCCGTCGCTTGAGTTCATCATCCTGGCCGGGCCGAATCCGCCGATCGTCCCCATCGCAAAACACGGAACGAAAGGTCCCCAGATCTCCGAGCAGCGTGCCGGTGGGCTCGACGTACTGGACCAGGCCCCACATCTCGGTGAGCGTGTTCTGAATCGGAGTCGCCGTGAGCAGCAGCATCGGCGTGCCGAGCAGTGCCTGCTTCACGCGCGCTGCGGTTCGGGCGTATCGGGACCCATCCCGCAGACCTCCCTGCCGATCGTAACGGCGATAGATCCCGGCGAAGATCTCATGGGCCTCGTCGATGACGCACAGGTCGAATTTTCCGCTTCCGCCAATGGCGGCCGCGCCGGCCTCAGACCCGGCGTACTCCCGGCCGGCGATGAACACCCCGGGCCCCTCGAAGCCGGTCTCTTCGGCCGCCCCCTCCCGCGCCGTGATTCCAAACAACGCCAACAGTTCGTCCCGCCACTGGCCAAGCAGCGGTTTGGGCGTGAGCAACAGGATCCTCGAGGCCCCCTCGGCCAACAGCTGGGACAGCGTCAGGCCGGCTTCGATCGTCTTTCCGAGCCCGACCTCGTCGGCGAGGATGCAGCCGCCTTTGGGGATGCGTTGCAGGGCAAAGATCACCGCCTCGATCTGGTGGGGGTTGGGGTCGATGCGGGCGCTTCGCTGGGACGCCAAGTAGCGGCGCTGCTCGTCCGCCCGCCTCAGCCGGACGAGCTCCTCACAAGCGAAGCGTCTCGCGACCGCGTGCACCATCTGCAGTGTTGGTCGCACACCTACGCGTCCGGGGAAAGGGCCGGATGACGTGGAGGCCGCACGGGCTGTATGCTGGCCTCCGTGACCGCAGTCCGGACTGTCCTGCTCCCGTTCTTGTTGCTCACCCTGTTCGCCTTCTTCGGCGGCTGCAAACAGACGGTGGAGAGCCAGACCGCCGCCTGGAAGAGCAACGTGAAGAAGGTCGAATCTCTGCAGGCCAAGTACCCGGGATTCAAACCCGCGCTGCAGGCCCGCATCGATGAAGCCACTCCGATTCACGAAGCGGCGGGTTCGCTCGACGGCGACGCGGCCATCGACAAGCTCAAGTCGGCGAACAGCACCCTGATGAAGGGCTTCGTCGGCGAGCTCGACAAGGTCGAAGCCGTCAGCAAGAAGCTCCGCGAGGCCCGAGTCGAGGTCACCGCCAAGGCTTCCGACGCGTCGATTCGCGAGGGTGCCAAGGTCGCCGCGGCGGATGCCGAGAAAGCGCTGTCTCGTGCGGAGGAGGTCCTGAAGAAGGGCGCCAAGAACCCCAATGATGCGGATGCCGTCCTGAAGAAGGTGCTCGGCGATCTGGAGACCGCCCAGCGCGCGATCGACAAGGTCAGCGGTGTTCAGTCGGACAAGGACGACAAGGCCAAGGCCGACAAGGACGACAAGGCCAAGGCCGACAAGGACGCCAAAGAAGCGGTCGCCGACTGGAAGTGCCAGTACTGCGGCAACATGAACAAGCACGATCACACCGAGTGTGGTGGGTGCGGAGCTGGCAAGAGCGGCAAGAAGCCCGACGCGGCGGCGAAGAAGTAGGCCCGGCCATCTCGGGACGAGACCCGTCCCATCACGGTCGTCTCAAGCGCAAACGAACCGTCGCTGAAACACGAAGCGGCGAGGTGGGGCGACGTGCCGCACCTTTCCGGTTCGGCCCCAATCTGCGCGCGCCTCCCGGGGTTGGAGCGTGTGGCGCCGTGGCCCTCCCACGGCGCGGCCGCAGCGCTGCTGGACAGGGATCGCCGCGGACTCAAACTCCATCGGACTGGCAACCCGATGGCTCCCGCAAAGAAGCAAGCAGTCGATCGCCGAGCGTTTACCCGAGTGCCGCACAGCGCCCGTGCCGTCATCTCGAGCGGTCGCGGTGAGGTTGAGGCCAAAGTCGTAGACCTCAGCGTCGCCGGTCTCCAACTCGAAGTCCGCGGCGCCCTCGACCGCGGTGAGTTCGTCAGGGTTCGCCTCCCGCTGTCGCCCGGCGACGAGGCCTCGTGGGTCGATCCGGACGCGCTGGTCGTGCGGGCCGACCCCAGCACAACCTACGGCCTGTCTCTTATACACATCTCCGAGCCCACGAGACCTCTCTAC
>CAJXVA010000574.1 GCA_913061055.1 uncultured Pseudomonadota bacterium | reverse complement strand
TCAGGATAGAGGTTGCGAGGCATGGTCATTGCCCCGAATGGGTCGACCGTGGGCCTGGGGTGTTGCACGCGAACACATCTTCCGGACAGGTTTGCCCGCTCCCCGGACAGGTTTGCCCGCTCCCACACGCCAAAGGGCCCATCCGCCGCAATACTCAGAGGATCGTGACGGCCGGCGGTCCTCTCAGGGCGGATGGTACCGTCGGACCGATGCTGACCCGCACGATCCTGGCGCTGGCGCTGATCGCCGGTTGTTCGGCGGGTGACGGTTCCGACGGCGAAGAAGAGACTGAGGCAACGACGGCATTCGATTGCGTTCCGACCGGTGGCTTCGATGAGAGTTCGAGCACCGGACCCCTGCCGACCGCGGACCTTTCGAAGTGGGATGGAGACCCTGAGAGGGGGTTTTACTATCGGCGACCGAACGAGGCCGAGCTTGAGTCCACTTTCCTCGAGGACGACAATTTCCTGCTAATTCTCCCTGCGGAGGCCATTGAGAGATTCGAGAGCGGAGATGGGTCCGTCAGACTCCCCGTCCCAATCGAGGGTGAGATCATGACGCTCGGACTTGAGCTCGTCGGCACCACGGGCGGGGCACCAGTGATAGAGCGTCGTTGGACAGGCGAGTGCTTCGTCCGAGAAACCCTGTACCCCACCTACTTCGAGTACCAGTCTCCGGGGTACTACTTTGGTCAGGAGTTCCAGTACGACGGCGAGTATATCGTCGGCCGCGCGCTGGCCTCAGACCTGCGCGGGTCGCTGAGCGTGACTGGAGGAACGGCGACGCAGGGGTTCAGCCTGCGAGGACCGTACGCGAGCGAGGTGCTCGGCATAGCGGAGGGGCTTCCGCTGGCTCGGCGGAGTGTGCACATCATCACGGTGCAGCCAAAGCCGTAGCCACAACTGCACGTGGAGTCGAACTGCGTGGTTTGCCTCTTGGCCAAGTACTCGCCTATCGCTCTCGGCGACACCGTGAGGAACGGTCAAGAGGAGGGGGATAGCAACCGGTCCGGGAGTCGTGTGCGACGGCTGAAGCGGTCAAGCGCCGGAGAGGCCGCCCCGACACGACCAGTTCCGCAGAGGCTTAGAATCCCGACCCACGGTTGTTGGCCGGGTGCGTATCCGATGGCGGCACTCGAGGGTCTGCAGACTGGTTTCGACACAGCTGCGTTACCCGCCGCCTCGGCGAAACGTCACGAGGGAAAAACGCTACCGTATCCGGGGGGTCCGCAGTTGTCGTGAAGGACTCAAGAAGCGCATCGGCTGCGGGAGCCACGAGCGTTGCGAGAGCGCGGGAGGCGAGCGCCCGAAGCTCTCCGGGAGCGAAGCGGCCATGGCCGTGAAGGACGTCCGGCGCGAGATGGTCAGCCTCCGACGCGCCGCCAGGAACGTGGTCGGTTGCGTTGCGAAACACCTCGCACACCCGGGTTCGGAGTTCCTCGTCGCCCTGGGGCAGTAGCCAAGCAAGCGTTCGCCACGCGAGTTCGGCGTGGCGGATCTCCTCTTCGGCCATGGCGGTGATCGCTGCGCGAAGGGTTGGGTCCTTGGCACGCGCCGCTGCCAGCTGAAGCTGGAACGCCGAGACCGTCTCACCGATGCACCCCTCGGCAGCCAACGCCACAGCAATGTCCGCCGGCGTCGACGACAGCTCAAGCGCACCGTCGATCGACAGCGGGCCGGGCCCGAGGCGCGTGCCACCGTATGCGCCGGCCAAACCGTAGAGGATGCGGGCGTGCTGGATTTCCTCCGCCAGCGCTTGTTGGGCGTCGGCGACCAGCGCCGCGGGGGCGCCGAGCGAGAGGAGCTGGAGGAGGAATCGCGAGAACGATGCAACCGACGCGGCCTCAAAGCCGGCCTCGGTTGCCCATGCGGCGGCCAGCGCCGCGCGAGTGGATTGATCGAGCGCACAACAGTCGGGTTGGGTCGTCGCGCTCCAGTCTTCACGAGGCACGGTCGTCGGCACCCGAGCGTGGCCCTCGACGACAAACGGGCGCCCAGGGCAGCACAACGAGAAGAGCACTTCGTAGCAGCATTCGTCGTCACTCGAGAGAAGAGCGCACGCAACCTCTAGCGGGCAATGGCACCAACCCACTTCGGTTCCACATCCGCGTGCAGCCTCCAGCACATCTTCCTCGTCGAACGCATCGCAGAACCCAGACTCCTCGGGCTCCAGACAAACGATACCGACCGAGTCCCAGGTAGGATCTGGTTCTGCACAGTCTGGCGTCCCCCGCAGCGCGTGGCAGCTCCCAGGATATGACGGACCCGGAGGGGTATCGAAGCGGACATCTCCGTCGTCCATAGCGTCCGACTCGGGCTCGGTGGTGGACGTAGTTGTCGTGGTCGATGCCGTCGTCACCGTGGCGGTGGACGAGGTCACCGACGGTGCGCCCGTCCCGCTGTTGCTCGTGCTTCCGCCACTCGCAGTCGAGCCAACACTGTCGTCGTCGGGGACGACCGACGTGCACCCGCCCACGCCCATCGCCAGCCCGGTCGCCACCGCCAGGCGCAACCGTTCTCTCAACGCTTCAATCCCCACAGGCAAGAGTATGGCAGCTCCTGCTGCCCCCGGTACTCCGACGAGACCTTCGCGAACGCGGAGGAGACCGCCCGATTGACGACCTTGATCGGGACCAGCCCCCTATCCGCGCGGAGCGAGGAGCCGATACCGGCCACCAGAGTACGGGACCGGATCACTGATGACAGTAATCTCGGCGGTCGCCCGGTCGATCTCGACGTAGCGAGCGGCTTCGAGATTGTCCGTGTCCTCCAGCCCGACGAGGCGACCGTTTTCGCCATCCCACTCCAGTTCTCCCAGGTCCATGCTGAGGAGCCCGATGTTAGCCAGCGCCCCAGTCGCGGCGTCCACAACGACCAGGTTGCCGTTCAGGCCGATCGCATAGAGCACGTCCTCGTCGTCGAACGTGATCGGCCTAGTGGCGGGGATCTCCGCGATGGGGGTGCTGATCCCAGAGCCGAAGTCGTATCGCGAGAAGTCAGTACCCCGAAGAAGATAGCCGGTACCGCTGGAGTCGACGCTGAAGTCCCCGAAGTCGACATCGGGGCCACCGGCCATCACCGTCCGAGTGCTGTTGGTCACGGGATCGTAGAGGAAGGTCGCACCGTCTCCCAGCACATTCACGATGTACAGGTCCTCTGAAATCGGATCGTACGTGACTCCGTGAACCCAGCCTGGCAGCCCATCGATGTGTGCCGCTCCCGTCCAGGGGTCGAACGTTACGCGGCCCTCCTGTCCGTCATCAACGCCAGGTTCGAAGGATGTGAGGGTCCCGTCGACGGCAGTGATGGGAACACCCTGCGTGCTGGTTGCTGCGACGCCAATGGGTGTTTCCTCGGACGTTCCGGAGGCGGGATCAAGGCTGATGAGATCCCCAGCCCAGTTGACTCCATAAAGGAGTCCAGTCTCTTCCAAGTGGGCAAGACCACTGACGATTGAAGTCGGTCCAATGACCGAGAAGGTCCCGTCGGTCGGGTCGATGGTGACGAGGTCTCCATGGACGCCGCCAAGAGACACATCGACCGAAAACAACAGCCCCGAACCGGAATCGAACGCAAGTGCTCCATAGTCGCCCGACGGGATCGTGGCAACAGGAGTCGTAGTGGCGGTCACAGGGTCGATCGATACGATCTGACCGTCCACCGTGAAGCTCCCTGAGTGGACGCCGTACAGGGCGCCCTCCGCTCCAAAGGCAATCCTCGTCACGGGCGGGTCGATGGTGCCGATTCGGTCGAAGACCTGTGCCTCGCGATCGACCGAATAGAGTTCGTTCTCGCTGCTGACGAACACTCGGTCCGACTCGGCGTGGTACGCCAGACCCAGAACTTCGACCACACCGAAGCGTCGTCCGGTGCTCCACGTCTGGGTGGAGACGTCGATGGTATGGAAGGTACGCGCGAGGTCCAACCCGCCACTGGCGTCGAAACCGTAGAGCGTTCCGAGTACGGGGTCGAGCGCGAGTCGGCTGGTCTCCGGAAGGCCAGGGATGTCGACTGCATCGACCGCGCTGGTCTCAAGGTCAATCCGGTACACTCGCTCGGCGTCACCAGCTGCGCAGTAGAAAACGTCCTCCGCCGGGTTGTGGACCAGGGAGACGGCGTCGACGGGAAGGACGATTGCGGAGGAGAGCACACCCGTGAGGAGATCAACCTCGTACAGTTCCCCGTCATGGGCCGCAAAGAGGGCGCCCGTACCAGCGAACGCAAGAGCCTGGGGCTGAACGGTCTCCGGCCCGACCGTGAGCGGGACGGGCGCCTGGCTTGCCGAGCCGGTCGACGTGTCGATCTCCGACAACCCTTCAGTGCTGATGACGCCCCACAGAGCGCCCGTAGTGGGATGGAAAGTGCGACCCAAAAGCGGTCGTATCATGGTCGAGAAGCGGATCGCTTGGCCCTCCGTCGGGTCGATCCGCAGGAGGTTGTCGACGATAAAGTGCCCCGTCGCAGGATCGACGGCGACGTGCCGGATGCTGCTCCCGGTAAAGGTGCGCGGGTGCAAGCCCTCCTGAGCATCGGGTTCGACGAATCCGGTGGCGGGGTCGACTCGCATCATTCCGTTGGGAGCCCAATAGGCAAGCATGCCCTCGAAGGGCGCGCACTCGTCGGATGGATCCGGCACGGTCGAGCAGACGCCAACGTCGCAGAACGGGAGCTCGCAGTTCTCGGCGCTGCAGTCCCGGTCTTCCACGCACTCGTCCGCCATCATCCCCGTGGTGGAGTCAGAGCCGTCCTCTCCCGTGCTCGTCGTGCTTCCGTCCGAGTTGCTGGACTCGCTGAGAATTGTTTCACCTACGCCCCTCGTCGACTCCGAGTCGGTCGCGTCGAGCGGCCCCCCCGTGGTGTCGGAGTCTTCCGTCGATGTCGTCGGACTTGAGGAACTCGACGTGCTCAGCGGGTCGGACTCGTCAGTCGCGAGCCCGTCGCCGCAACCACAGGCGAGCAGAGTGGCGAGCATGATCAGTCTTGCGTCCTGCATCGGGGGTTTCCAGCTGCGCGACGGTACCGCGAATGAGAGTGGCGTTCCTGGCGGTCCAACATCGTAGAGCGCACGCAACACCGTCCGTGGGTGCCCGTCCCTACGTGGCGCAAATGCGCCGCCGCCCGCGGAGTGCCCAGACCAGCGGTCAAGGAGCCTATCCCTCGGCGGAGTCCGAAGCTGCGGGCAGGATCGGGTCGAGTACCCGCTCGAGCGCGTCGACATCCTCGGCGTACAGCTCGAGCACGCCCGCACCGCGCTGGGCAACGAACGGCTCAAGCTCCGCGCGCTTGCGACCCAGCCGCTCGACGAGGCTCGCGCCGATCCACGTCCGTTCGGCGCACCAGCGTAGCCAGCGCGTCGTCCAAGCTTGGCCAATCAGGCCAGGTCCGCCGACTCCGCACATTTCCTCGTATGGAGTCCGGTCGTTGATGCCGAGGCTGGGCGGGACTTCCGTCTGCGTTACGACGGCCTGGACGAGTTCACACCGCCCCACGACGGAACGGACGAGCTCGGTGAGTCGGTCGCGTGAGTCGCGTTGGCCTCCTTGCTCCCACAGCAGAACGTGTGGAAGCACGACGTCGTCGCCGAGCCTTGGGTCATGGGAGTCGCGCTTGAGGGCAAAGCCATAGGTCGGGGATTTCGGCGGCCCACCCAGCGCGGGTGGCGGTGCGTCGATTCCCGAATCACGCAGAGTTTCGAACTGGTGGAGATGGGGCAGACTTGCCAAGACTGATTTCCACCCGCTCCGATCAGGGAAGCCGGACTCGGCGAGCGACCTGAACTTGCTGCCGGCCGAATACCTGAGGAAAGATCGAAGCGTTCCAGGCCCGTCCCCGAGCTCTCTGCACGCATCGACCCACTCGCCGAACAGCTCGCGCACAAGAGGGAGAGCCACGTCGTCATCCTCGTCGACGACGACGAGTGCGAACCGAGTGTCAGCGCCGCCCAGATTCCGCAACGCGCGGTTCTGGAGCGATTCACAGGGGTGTGCGGCGGCGAATCGCAGCGGACGGCGGCCGGCGGCGAACGTACGGATCGGAACCACCTGCTCGGCCACGGCCGAGGTCGCCATCGCCATCGCGCGCACGCGAATTTTCGCCTCCCCGATTTCGACGGCCCGCGCCGTCACCCGCACCCGAATCTTCGCGCTCTCGAAAGACTCCTGTCCGCGTCCCGCGGGGTCCTGCGAGGTCTCCCCGAATCCCAGGTCAGGAAACTCCCAGCCGACGATCGTCCCGCCTTCGGCGGCGGCACACTCGCGCCGACTCCCCCGGGCGTGCGCCGAAGACCGGGCGCTGACCTCGATCGACTCGACGGCGATGAGTCTGTCTCTTATA
>CAJXVA010000573.1 GCA_913061055.1 uncultured Pseudomonadota bacterium | reverse complement strand
GATCTACACTAGATCGCTCGTCGGCAGCGTCAGATGTGTATAAGAGACAGTCGCAGAAGTCCTCGAGATTCCCAAGAGCACCGTGACCTCTCGGCTCGCGCGCGCTCGGGAGGCTCTGGCCCAGGAAATCCACCGACTCTGCAAGCCCGGTGCGATGCGAGAACGCGCGGTGGCAGACCTCGAACGCTGGACTCGGGAGGTCTCACGTGCAGACGCCTCTACGACGGACGGGGAAAGCTCGTGAATCCGGGCCAGATCGTCGGTGCGTTCACGTGCGTTCGAGCGCTGCGAAGCGGAGGTATGGCGCAGCTCTTCGTCGCCCGCCGCACCGACGCCCCCCACGACCTCGTCGTGATCAAGCGTGTCCTGCCGTCGCTCGGCTGTGACCCTGAGTTCGTCCGCATGTTCGACAAAGAGGCCCGGATCGGCCGCGCGCTTGTGCACCCCAACATCGCGCGCGTCATCGAGTCCGGGCTTCACGAAGGCGCCCCCTACATGGCGGTCGAGTACGTCCACGGCGTCGACCTGCGCCGCCTGCTGAAGCGGGCGGTTGCCGAGAAGGGCGCTCTCCCACTGGGAGTCGCGCTGGGGATCGGTGTCGCCGTCGCAAAGGCCCTGGACTATGCCCACGACCATGCCGGGGTGGTGCATCGCGATGTGGACCCGACCAACGTCCTGGTGGCGCACGACGGTTTGGTGAAGCTCGTCGACTTCGGCATCGCTCGGACGATGGCATCCACGCACACCACGCGGGCGAGCTGGGTCAAGGGCAAGGCGGGTTACATGGCACCCGAACAATGCCTCGGCGAGCACCTCGATCATCGGACCGACGTGTTCGCGCTCGGCATTCTTCTGTATGAGATGACCACGGGGTACCGCCTCTTCCACGGCGCCACGGACTACGAGACGACCAGCCTGATCCTCGCCGGGGAGTACGTCCGGCCGGGTGACGCGGTGGCCGACTATCCTCCCGAACTCGAGGCGGTGATCGTGCGGGCGTTGGAGCGGGAGCCCGACAACCGCTGGGCGACGACCCAGGATCTCGCCGCCGCGCTCGCCGAGTTCGCGCGGACTGCCGAGGTGACGTTGGACCCGGCGCACCGGGCCCAGGAAGTTGCGGCGCTCCTGCAGCCGGCCGCGGTTGCACCCGCACCCGCGACGCGGTCCCAGTTTCGCAACGTGATGCTTGGAGCCGCGCTCGCCGTCCCTGTCGCTGCCGCCGCACTGGCGATCGCTCGACCCGGTTCGGCCTCCCCAGCGCGCGCCTCCACCGCCCTGCCGCGGACACCAAACGCTGCGCCCCAACCGGCCCCGCCGGAGCGCACCGTCGTCTCCGAGCGTGCGCGTGTGCCCCGGTCCGCGCCCGAACCCGTGGCAACACCGGAGTCCGTCCAGACCACACCGGCGAAGCGGTCCGTCGCGACGCCCCGGCGCCGCAGATCCGCCCGCGCGGCCCCAAAGAAGGCTCCGGCTCCGGCTCCGGCTCCTGAGCCCGCCAAGAAACGGCAGCATCCGGCCGACACGATCCTACCTCCGAGCTGGACCGGCCACGGCGGCTGAAAAAAACGGGGACCAAACCCCGCAAGATGACACTTCACCTGTGAGGACCCCGTGAACGCGTACGTCATCGCCCTTCTCGCCGCTGCTCAGCCTACCGAGGAGCCCAACGCATCCCCCCAGACGGACCCCCAGGTCCCAGCTGCACGGGCGCAGAGGTCGGAGCCCGCACCCGGGGCGCCGGCTGTGGAGGAGCCACCGGAGACGTCGAACTCGCTGTCGGTGGACACGGTCCCCGCCGCGCCGCAGCGGTCCGAGCCGCTCGTGACGGATGGACGCCCAGGCGACTCCGGTCTGCAGTGGGACCCCAGGGCGAGCGAAGCCACCCGACGCGCAGAGGCAACCAAGGAGGTGCGACGGGCCGACGCGCTGTTCCGCGAGGCCCAGTACGACGAAGCCCTCCGTGCCCTCGATGAGGCAGAGAGCCTCTGGCCGGACCCAGCACATCACTTCATGCGCGGCACGATCGAGAAGAGGCGTGGGGACTGCAGGGCCGCGAAGCGAGCCTTCGAACGTTTTCTCGACCAGAACCCGCCGGCCTTGGACGCCGAAGTCGCGCGCGGACAGATCCAGGAATGCCAAGACCAGCGGCCTGCGATGACGCTGATCCCCACGTTCGAAGCTGAGACCCCCGACAGCCCTCCACCCACGCCGGCCAAGCCTTGGATCCGCGACGTACCCGCCGGGGTGTTGCTCGGTGTCGGCGTGGCGGGGACGACGGTCGGAGCGGGGTTTCTGGTCGCCAACCGACGCGATACCGAAACCCCGACGAGCTACGACGAGTACATGGAGATCGGCAGCCGCAGGGACCGACGCCGGCGAATCGGGACCGGCCTCGTCATCGCTTCGTCGACCCTGGTTGCCGCATCGATCATTCGCTACGTATGGGTCGGGCGCCGCGCTCGAAGGGCACGCGACCGCCCGACCGTCGCCCTGTTCGCGCCCCAGCATGCGGGGAGCACCGCGCTGCTCCGCTGGTGACCACGACGGGGGCCCTCCCGTGGCATGCTCGGGGAGGTGCTCCTCCGACCCGAGCGTGACGGTTCCCTCGCCGAGGCGTCGTTACGCGCCCATGCGGTCGATGGCGAAGACGTCCTGTCGTGGGTCAACCCCGACCACGAGGGCTACGCATACCCGGAGGCTGCCGGACTTCTGCTCCGCTGGCTCGCGCAGGGCGACCGACCGGTGCCACCACGCGTCCGCGCCCGCCTCGTCGCGCTCGTGGAGGCCAACACCGTGGGGCGCGACGGCACGACGTATCAGTTCGACACCGGCGTCGTGTTGGCGGGGCTCGAGTCGCTGGACACCACCGAAGACCCACGCTGGACCGCCGCCCGCCAACGCCTTCAGCACATGCCGGTAACCTCGCCCGGAGCCAAGCCGCGATGGAGCAGCGTCCGGGGCCCGCACCTCCTCAAGCTCGCGGTCGGAAGCGCAGCCCGAGCGGCACGGGGCTGGAGCACACCGGCTGTGGAATTCATCGCGAGCGTGCCCGCCGACCAAGACAGCACCGGCCGCCTCCAGACGCCCCCCCACGAGGCGAGCTATGTGCATGCGCACGCATACGCTACCGAGGGCATCCTCGCGTTGCGATCGCTCGGCCTCGAAACCGCGGCCTCCGTCGACGGATGCATCGCCTTCCTACGAGCAGCCCAGCGAGAGGACGGCAGCCTTCCAGCATGGAGCGATGGAGGCCCGAGCCGAGCCGACTCCACCGCGCAAGCGATCCGCCTGTGGGTCCTGCATGACCGGACCGAACACGCCGACGCGATCGCCCGCGGTCTGTCCTTTCTCGACACCGTGACCGATGCCGATGGTCTGGTTCGTTATGAGCCCAACTCGGCCGACCGCAACACCTGGTGCACGCTGTTCGCGGCCCAAGCCCGGTCTTGGGCCGCAGGCGCCACAGCTCGTGTGGAGGATCTTCTGTGAGCCGCACACTTCGGGTCCTGACCAACGAGACCTGCGACCTACGCTGCCCGTTCTGCAACGGCCGGCGCGATCAAGAGAGGCCGCAGGTCGCTGGCGGACCCGCACTGCGAGCCGCGTTGCTCAAAGCCATCGAAGCCTCCCCTGACACACTGGTGCTCAGTGGTGGCGAACCGACGCTCCGGAACGACCTTGTCCGGCTGGTCGAGTGGACCCGCGCACGAACGAAGGCGGAGCTGGTGTTGGAGACCCACGGCGCGCACCTCGACATCCCGGCACTGCAAGCGGCCGGACTGGACGTGGTGCGGGTGCATCTGCCCGCCTGGGGTCCGAACCTCGATGCAATCACCGGCCTGCAGGGAGCCGGTGCGGCGGTGCTCGCGACGCTCCTCGAACTCGAGGCCTCACCGCTCGCCTATGAGACCGCAACCCCGGTGGTCTTGGACAACCTTCGGGAGGTGGTTTCTCTGCCTGAGCACCTCGCGAAGCATGGTCTCGCCCCCCGAACGCTCTGGTTTGGGATCCCCACATCGTCTCCTCGCCCCAAGGCGCTGGCCGAGCTCTCGGAGGCCACCGCTGCCGCTGCAGGCTTTGTGCGCGCAGCCCGACGGGCAGAGCTTCAAGCCAGCCTCGATCCGGCGTCGTTCGTTCCGCCGTGCGCGTTCGAACACCCCTCGGCCGTCGCCCACGTGTTTGCGCTCAACCCAGGCGCAGCGGCTCGAAGCACGTTCAGCCAAGCTCCCGCGTGCGAGACCTGCGTCGTGCAGGAGCGTTGTCCGGGCCTGCCGGTGGGACTGGCCCATCACGCACGGCCCTTGTCGTCCTCCTCCTTGCGTCGGCGTCTGACGATCATCGGTACCCCGAAAGCCCAGGCGCAACGGGAGCTGGTGACGCGCGAGGTCTACCGACGCGCGGACGGGTCCTCGATGCCGGCGGCGATCGTACGCGTGAACTTCCGGTGCAACCAGAGCTGCACGTTCTGCTTCGTCAGCACGCACCTTCCTGATCCTGAAGACGCGGATGTCCGGGCGGCGATCGATGCCATCGCAGCCGAGCGGGGAAGCCTCGCGCTCTCCGGCGGCGAACCAACGCTCAATCGGCGGCTCTTGGAGTACGTCCGCTACGCGAAGCAGGGCGGCGTCGCGGAGGTCGAGCTGCAGACCAACGCCACCCGCGTCGCCAACGACGACCTCGCCGCCGAGTTGGCCGACGCTGGCGTGGACCGGGCGTTCGTCTCGTTGCACGGCATCGACGCGGCAACCTCCGATCAGGTGACCGAAGCACCGGGCACGTTCGAGCGCACCCTCGCGGGTATCGACGCACTCGCCGCGACGTCCATCGAACTACGCTTGAACTTCGTGCTGTGCCAACTGAACTACCGGCAGTTCCCCGGCTTCATTCGCATGGTTGCCACCCGCTGGCCTCGTGCGGCGGTCAACGTCTCCTTCGTGGCGCCTTCCACCGACTTGGTGCCGCGCACGCGCGCGCTGATCCCTCGCTACGAAGACGTGCTGCCACTCGTTGGAGAAGGCATGAAACTGGGTGAGGCGGCCGGATTGACCGTCGATGGCTTCGAGTCCATGTGCGGGCTCCCCTTGTGTCTGGTACCCGGGGATCTCCAGCGGTTCGTCCCGCTGGCGGACGCGTTCCCCGGTTTGAGCACGGAGGAGTTCGTGAAGCCCGCCGGGTGCGCATCTTGTGTGCTACAAACCCGCTGCTTCGGCCTCAGACGGGGTTACGCAAAACTTTACGGAACTGAAGCACTGCGCCCCGTTCTCGATCGTTCAACCTCTACGGACCTGTCTACGGACCCCTCATGAGCACGCGCGCCCTCGCCCTCGCCCTCTTCGGAATCGCCACCCTCGCCTGCGGTGACGGCAAGGACGCGCCCAAGCAAGCGCCCGCCACCGCCGGCGACCCAAAGGCAGACACGGCCGGCGACCCACCGCTCGCCAAGGTCGAACCCAAACTCGATGTCGGTGCGCAAGCGGCTGAAGGCGGCGAATGGGAAGCACCCGACGGCGAGACTGCCGGCGAGAAGGTCGACCCCGAGGTTGCTGCGATCGATCCTGAAGAGCCATTGCCCGAGGAGGTTCCCCACGCCGAGTCCGCGTACCCCGGGCCCTGCAAGGTGACCTGGAGCACCGGTGCCAAGCTGGGCTTCACGTATGAGGGCGATGGCGGCACCGTCAAAGTCGACAGCGACGGCAACGGCAAACCCGAAGCCTGCGGCACGTTCACCATCACCGATGGCAAGACCACCAAGGTCGAAATCGACGAGGGTTGCGACGACTCCATCGAATCGACCATCGAGCCCGCCTACGACGCGAAGTCCAACGTTGCCACCGCGAGCTTCGATGACGGCGGCAAATCCCGCGACGTGACGCTCGTCGAGGTCGCAGGATTCACCGGGCTCACCCCCGGCTACCCGATCTACGCCAAGCGCAAAGACGCCAAGGTCTACCTGCGGCAGGGCATCGCCCGAAAGGCCACGGTGAAGAAGCCTTGGCAGGGTGAGCCCATGACGATCACGTTCGGCTACAGCAAGGCCGGACAACTCGAGCGCATCAAGGAAGACCACGGCAGCGACGGCTCGACCGATCGCCGGCTCGACTACCGCTACGACGACCAGGGCAACGTGATCGCGATGTCTGTCACCCTGGGCAATGGTGACACCGTGCAAAAGGGTCGAGCCAAGCTCGACTACAGCTGCCACGAGAAATAGGCGGAGGCCCATGCGGACTTGCATCCTTCTCGCCCTCACCGCAGCCCTCGCCCAGGCATGCTCCGCGTCGGTGAGCACACCTTCGAACCTGTCTCTTATACACATCTCCGAGCCCACGAGACCTCTCTACATCTC
>CAJXVA010000572.1 GCA_913061055.1 uncultured Pseudomonadota bacterium | reverse complement strand
AATTTCACGACGCCGCCTGCTGCTCGGAGCTGGCTCGGCGGCCCTGGCCCTCCCGGCCCTCGAGGCCTTCACCCCCACCGCGGCTCACGCCAAGGGGAACAGGCCGCGGCTACTCATCTACTACCTGCCCAACGGTCGGCGGCCCGAGTGGTGGGTTCCCACGGGCAGCGACGGAGCGCTCACCTTCCCCACCCAGTCCGCCGCCCTGCAACCATTCGCGAACCAGATGATCGCGCTGGAGAACCTCTCCAACAACGCCGCCTTGGGCAGTCCTGGAGCCGCCCACGCGATGGGTACCGGCACCGTGACCACCGGCCGAACGATCTCGTCGGTGGCCGGCGGGGCGCTCGAGAACGGCGTCTCGATCGACCAGCTGCTCGTGCAGCAGTGCCGACCCAAAACCCGCTTCGCCTCGCTGCAGTGGAGTTCGGGAGAGCCCGGGCCGTGCGACGTCGGTGGCTCCTCGTGCGCGTACACCCAGAGCATCTCCTGGACCGAAGCCGCCTCCCCACTCGTCCCCACGATCGACGCGTCGGCCGCATTCGAGCGACTGTTCGGCTCCGGAGTCGACGGTGTCGAGGGCCCGTCGGCGGAGCTTCGCCGACAAACGAAGCAGTCCGTCATCGACTTCGTGCATGACGACGCCCGAGCACTGCAAACCAGGCTCGGCTCTGCCGACAAGGAGACTCTGGAGAGCTACTTCGATGCCCTGCGTGACCTCGAGCGGTTGCTCGAGGAGGACGGCCAGTGCTCCGAAGCTCCGCAGGCGCCCCTGCCCGGCCTCGACTACGCGGGACGTGTCGACGCCTTCTCCCAACTCATTCGGCTGGCCTTCCTGTGCGACCAAACCCGCGTCATGACCTTCATGATCGAGTTCGGGCTCAGCGGCCGTTCACACGCGTTCCTCGATGCCCCTGGAGGTCACCACGGTCTGTCCCACTACGGAGACACCACCGGGTACCAACGGCTCGAGCGAGTGGAACGCTGGCAGAGCGAACAACTCGGCGCCCTGCTCACCCTCTTGGGCGGTACCCCCGGGACCGAAGGGGGCGCATCCCTTCTGGACGAGACCATCGTGCTCGCATTGCCGAGCATGGGCGAAGGCTCCTCCCACGACCATGCCCGCAACTGCCCCATCCTGTTTGGGGGCAACGGCGTGTTGGGGACCACCGGCCGCAAGATCAACGGCGGCGGACGGCCCCTGCCCGACCTGCACGTCAGCCTGCTCGAGGCATTCGGCATTGACGGTGCGTTCGGTCAAAACGGCGCCATCTTCGGGGATGACGGAACCGCGTCGATTCCCGGGGTCGTGGCGTAGTCCCGTCACCTCGAACGGGCGAGTGGAGAAACCGCATGGCGCCCGAGCCCCTTGGTACGGCAGGCTGCGTTCGTGTCGTTCGAATACGTCAGCGTCGAGGAAGCGATCGCAAAACCCGGCCTGCGGATGGTGGTCGTGGGCGGAATCCCCAGCCCGTGGAGCGAGGCTGCCAAGGGGATCTTCGCGATCAAGAACATCGGCTGGACCGCGACTCGCCTCGTCTACGATGACCCATCCTTGCGCAAGTGGATCGGTGGACTCAACGCGCCTGCCGTCTTCCTGAACGACGACCGGCCGCGGACCGGATGGGCGCAGATCCTCCTGCTTGCAGAACGACTCGCCCCCGAACCGTCGCTCATTCCCTCGGATGCCGGCGAGCGCGCGCTGATGATGGGCCTGTGCCACGAACTGCTCGGAGAGGGCGGCTTGTGTTGGTCTCGACGCCTGCACGCCGCCCATGCCGGCCTCAGCGGTGAGGGTGGGTTCTCACCGAAGGTCTCGGGATACCTCGCTAAGAAGTACGGCGGGCAATCCCAAGACGCCGATGGCGCCCAGGCCCGAGTTCTCGATCTGCTCGGCATGTTTGCAGCCCGGCTCGAAGCCTCCAGCGGCGACTACCTCCTGGGAGACACGATGACCGCCGCTGACGTCCACCTCGCGTGCAGCGTCGGCCTGTTCGCCCCGCTGCCGGCCGAGCAGTGCGCCATGCTGCCCCCATATCGGGAGGCCTACGAGTGGCTCAATGACGCGACGAAGGCAGCGTTGAAGCCGGTGCTGTTGAAACACCGCGACCGGATGTACGAACGACACCTCGAGCTCCCGCTGTCGCTCTGATCGGCGCAGACGTGCTCGACTTCGACGACCACCTAGGCCTCACACGTCCACGACCGCGAACGCCGACCACCACACAGACCCGGCCACGGCCTCGCCTGCGGCGTCTAACGCACAGGCTGCATCGCGAGGCGAGCCTGTCGCGACGCACCGGTGTACCTGCTCGGCGCTCAGGTCGTCGACGGCCCCTCCGACGCACAGCACCAACCGATCTCCCGCACGGGCGTCGATCTCGACCACGTCCAAGTCTCCGCGCTCGCCAGCTTTGAGCATCCGCACCGGAACGAAATAGCCGGGGTCGGCCGCCGTCATCGTGACGCCTTCGGCCGCACACTTCAGGCCCAACGTGTCCGGAGAAGACAGGAGTTGGAACGCGCCACCGCGCAGCCGATAGATAGCCTTGATGCCGATGCCTGCGGCATGAAGCCGGCCTTCGTGCCGCCCTAGCGCCAACAAGGAGACCCAGCCACAACGCGGATCCACCTCCTGCGCGGCTCGGCAGATCGCATCCACTCGCTGAGGAAAACTCGCCTCCACCGAGAATGCATCGAGCACGGGGTAGGCCAGTTCCGCGACCGGACGCCCCGACTCATAACCTTGGGTCACCACCCACACGTCGCGGTCGGGGTCGGCCCACCACGCGGACGACCCCGAAGTATTGTGTGCAGCCCACGTGCCCGACCGTTTCATGCGACTGAGAAGCAGACGCTCGATGTCGAACAGTCCTGGCTCGGTCCGAAGAAAGTAGTCCGGGTTGCCCAGGATCAGCGTTGAGTAGCCCCCGGCGTCACACCACATGTCGAACAGCTCGGACACCACGTTCACGTTGGGCCGACGGTCCATCGCTCGCGTGCAGAGCCGCACCGGGTTCGATGGGCCACAGTTCCACGGGCCCGGACCGTTGTGCGCCCACGATGCCGCATGCAGGGCGATGCGTTGGTGCTCCGTCTCGCCACCGACGAGGACTGCAATCTGGGGTTCGCCTTCATGCAATCCCAACACACCCCGCCACGGCCCCATCCGCCACAGCAGCTCGATCGGCTCAAAGCGAAACCACTCCGGCACCAGGAGGTCATGGGCTCGGCTGCACGGAATGATGTCCACCGGTTCGCCGCCGCCACGCCAGGAGACTCGCGTCGAACCAGCATCGAAATCCTGCGGTGGTGGCTCCCAGGTGTCCGCGTGCACATGCTCCACAACAGCAGCCAGCGCTTGTGCCCATCGCCAGTGGGTCTTGTGGGCATCGATCGCCACCTGGTCGGCCCGAAAGCGACCATCGAATCGGACCGGGGTGTCACGCGTTCTGACGCGCAGCGGCCACACCGACTTCACGTGCACATCCTCGAGGAGTAGCGTCTCCAGGTCGTCGGCCGAGGCGACCTCGATCGACTTCAACGCGCCCAACGTGGGCATCGCTGCGTGCAAGGTGCTTGCGCCCTCGACCCGCTCGACCGTTCGAAGGGCATCGTGCGGCGCACGAAGCGGGCCACGTACCGTCTTGGGAAACCCCAGCCAGGTCTCGACCAAAGTCACCTCGTCGGGCAAATCTCCCCGCAGCCGCGGCCACAGCTCCGCGCGGGCCTGCTGCGCCCGCGGCCGGTTGCCGTCCACCTCCCACCCGATGAGATCACCCAGCGGATCCCCTCGAGAGCGCAGGGCTGCCCCGTACCGCACCCGCGGCGCACGGGCATCCGGTCGCGCGTAGACGTCTTCGAGGAACCTCTGCGCCCAGTCAGTGACCGACATCAGGATTCACTGTTCAACCGAGCGATGAGCAGATGGCAGCGCTCGGACGTCGCCGCGTCGGATTCGAGTTCGCAGCAGCGGAGCCTGCTCTTGAGCGAAGCGAGCCCCGCCGGCCCCAGCCTGGGAAAGTAGCAACGCTCCAGCTGCTCGAGAAGCCACAGCCGGGCGTCATTGTCGGGGTGCACGAGCCCCTTGGAGAGCAACGCGGGATCGAGGGGGGGAGACTCCTGCAGCTTTCGGAGTCGATTGACCGCGCCGACAATCCGCGCCTGGGTCCGCGCCTTGTCGAGGGCCGCGACCGCTGCGTCGAGTTTCTGCTCCGCGGACAGCTTCGGGCGCGCCGCCTTCACTTTCGGCCACGGCGGGAGCTTCTTGGGAAGCGTCCAAACCCCAAGCGTCTCCTCGAACGAAGCGTTCCCCCAGTTCAGAGGGTCGTTGAAGCCCTCCATCCCCTGGGCCAAGTAGCGCGCGACGCCGCCGGACTGATACACGAACTCTCGGCGCGTCCCGTAGTCGCCTTTCTTGTTCTGCCGATAGTTCAGAAGGACCTCGTCGCGGATTTCGACATTCGTCGGTTCACGGCGGCCTGCGGGGTGGATCAGCTCTGCGTTGACCAAGACCCGATCGCCAAGATCATCTCGCTTCAGCCCGATCCACTGCACGGCGGTGTCGACCCGCTCGGCCAGCAAACGCGCAAGGTGTCGAGATGCACGGACGTGGTCCGGCCCGAGAATCCACGCTCCGGTGTCACTCCGCAGCATCAGCAGGATCTGGTCCGTCTTCGCGAAACGGGAGGTCCGGTCGGGGATCTTGGTCGCACCCAGCGCAGCAAAGCTCTCGTCCACCCAGGACGCGACCCTCGCGTAGTCGCTCGCGATCGGTCCGATGATCGAGGTTCCCGTCATGCCCCCTGAACCCTACGATATCCGCCCCTGCGCACGCAGGCCTTCGGCCAGTCGAGCGAAGCGTTGTTGCTGGCCACGAACCTGAGACGGGGAGATGTCGCGGCGGTTGCATCCGGGATGCAGCGCGGACTGGCTACGCGTCGTCCGGCGTGTCGAACGGAACTCGCGCACGCAGATCGTCGAGCTGGTCCATCGCAGAAATCCCGGGCAGCAGAGCCACATGCTCTCGCCCGTCCGCTGTCTGGAGGGCCAAGCGGGCGAAGTCCTCGCTGGCGGGCGTCTGCGAGAGGCCATCGGAGATGTCGCGCGATCCGAGGATGAGTCGAATCGCCGACCGGATCGCGGCGCTCCGTTTGGGGTCCCGGACGAGGCGCGGTCCCGGAGTGGCTTCGGCGGAGTCGACCAACCGGACAGAGACCCTCAGCCCTTCCAGCGGGCACTCGAAGGTTCTTCGCAATCGCTGTTCGATTCTCAGCACTCCGTCGGCCACCGACACGCGGACCCACGCTCGCCCCACGGCAAAGACCACGCCGACGCCCATGAGCACGATGAGCGCAAGAATGAAGACCGGAGGCCCAAGTGGGATGGTCACTCTCGGCTGACCGATGACCCCGACCAGGTGCAGCCAGAAGTAGCTCGTGACGCCGACGAACCCCATCCCGAGCACCGCGCCAGTTCCGTAGGTGAACGAGGTGTAGGTCCGAGTCACGGTGCGGGGCAACCGGTCGTCCGCAGAGGTTGTTCCCACGGGTCGACACTACCGCTGCCCGCCCTGCCTTGCATACCGCCTGCCCCGGTTTGACCTCGTTCCCCAGACCGCGGTTCAATCCCCACATGTCCGTCGAGGCGTTCTTCACAGACGATGGGAAGCAGCGCATCACGGAGTGTGTCTCCGCGATTGAAGCGGACACTCGGGCCGAGATTGTCGTTGCGGTGCGTCCCCGGGTTCCGGGTCTGGAGGCGTACGACTTCTGGGTCGCGGCGGCTGTGGCCTACGCGGGGCTGCTCGGCCTCCTGTACCTGCCGATGCCGTTCTCGTTGTGGATCTTTGCGCTCGGCGTCCCGGCGCTTTTTGTTTCGGCGCGGATGTTGATGCAGATCTCCGCGGCGCTTCGGCGCCTGGTCGTCCCGGCGGCAAGACGACGAGCCTGTGCCATCGAAGCGGCGCGGGCGACGTTCCATTCGCTGAACGTTCGTGAGACCCGGGAGCGCAACGGGGTCCTGATGTTCGTCTGCCCGGCGGAGCGTACGGTGGTCGTCCTTCGCGATCGCGGATTGCAGAGAGTCCTGACCGATGAGGACATCACCACCGCCGAAGCCTGCCTCGAAGGCGAGGCGAGTTTGGACCGGCTGCTCGCGGCGCTGGCCGAGCTCGGCACTCGTCTCGCGGGAGAACACCCGCGCGGCGACAAGACGGACAACGAACTGGAGGAGGTCGCGTGAAGCGTTGGGGGCTCATCTGCGCCGCGCTCGTCGTGGGATTTCTCGGAATCGGTCTGTCCTCGAACTGTCTCTTATACACATCTCCGAGCCCACGAGACCTCTCTACAT
>CAJXVA010000571.1 GCA_913061055.1 uncultured Pseudomonadota bacterium | reverse complement strand
GCCCTCCGTTCCCGCACTGTCCGACAGCGTGGTGAGCTGCGTCGGCCCGTCGTCCGAGTCGCGGGACTCCGAGGCACACGCAGCGAGACCGGAGATTGCGAACAACCCCACAAGCGATCGACCAACGAAGACCATGCTCCACAGTACCAGTCGCAACTCGCACCGAGAACGCGCCCCAGAGCGAAGCAGGCGCTGCCCATCCACGAGCGAAGCGAGAGGAGCCCACCCGGGCGACCGCTGGGGAGGGGGTCCCAAGCCATCGGCTTGGGGGAGGGGCCGCGAGGGCCCCTCCATATAGATCAATGCAGCTTGACGCCGCGGTTCGGAACCCACGCCAGCTCGAAGTGACCCAGCATCACGGGGCTGTCTTCGGTCAGCCGCACGACGGCGTGGCTTGGGCCTTCGGTCATGCCGGCGGGGCGGACGCCGTTGGTGCTAGCAAGATCGTAGACCAACAACGATCGCGCGGACTCTTCGGAGACGAGTGCATGCACGCGGGAGAGGTTGCGGCCGTGGCCGGCGAGCGAGCAACGGTCGCTGTAACGACCGATCAGCAGCCCGCGCTGCAGCTGGCGCGAGTCGAGGTCGAGTTCTCGAACCTCTTCGCCACGCCCCGCGGGCTTGGTCGAACGCAGCCGCAGTACGCCGCGCGGTTGCGGGCGCGCGTCCATGTCGAGACCACGGTAGCCGCCGAATTCGCGCGGCTCATCGCCACCGATGTGTGCGACCCCAGGCTCGGCGGCGGCACCCGCAGCTTGGCGGACGCCTTTGCCGTTGGGATCGAGTCCGGTGAGGTTCTCGAACGCCTGCACGTCGGTGCCCTCGAGCAGAGAGACCCCTTCTTCGCTTCCGGGAACGACGAAGACGACGGTGCGGCCGAGGCTGATCAGCCCGTGACCTTGGAAGGAGAACCCGGGCACGCGTTTGCCGTCGGCCAGCAACACGCCGGCGCGGCCTCCGAGGTCGTAGCCGCGGAAGCGAGTCGGCGACCCTTCTCCGGCCGAAGGCCACGCGGTGAGGAGCACGTGCCGCAGACTCACTCGATTGTCGTTGGGGATCGACAGCGCGCATCGGTTGTGGCGGCCGATCACGAGCGCTCGCGGCAGGTCACGTGGACGCCGCAGGACTCGCTGCGCGACGGGGAAGCCCTTGCGATCGGTGGCGACGACGAGGGAGTCCCCCTCTTCGACGCCCGCCACGAGTGCGCGCAACACCGGACGTGCGCGCTCGAAGCATCCCGCGAGCAACGCCGTCGGATTGTTACCGTCTTGCGCCGCTTGCGCGCCGTCATTGCTGACGGCCGCCTGCTCGGCGCTGTCCTCGGGCTTGAGCCCCACCGGTTCGCAGCCTATGGGAACTGACGACGATACGCTACGGAAAACGGCGCCAGCAGACAGATTGAACACCGGGGCCGCCCAGCGACTGCCAACGCTCGACGCAGCCATTCAGGCCTGTGCACCTGCCCGGGTTGGCGTAGGTACGGATCTCCTCCACACTGCCGGGCGGAAGCGTGGGCCCGCCTCGTCCACAATTGGGACGCACCATGAGTACCCCGGAGATCACGACCATTCTCGGCCAGGGCAGTTCCTTCGAAGGAAAGCTCACCTTTGAGGGCGCCGTCCGCATCGACGGCGCGTTCAAAGGAGAGATCCGCACCCAGGGAACCCTGATCGTGGGTGAGACGGCAGACGTTCGGGCCGAAATCGAAGGCGCGCACGTCGTCGTGCACGGATCTGTCCAGGGAGACATTCGCGCGCTGGAGGGGGTCGAGCTCCGCACCCCGGCCCGTGTCCGGGGAAACATCGCGAGCCCCAGCCTCGAAATCGAGAAGGGAGCGCGGTTCGACGGCAGCTGCATCATGGACACGGATGCTCCCGCCGAAGACCCCCCAGGCGATCCGGTCGCGAACAACGCGGATTCTGAACCAGTCGCCGAAGACTGATCTCGCGCGGTCTCCGGCCGTCACCGGGCCGGGCGGTGGGGGAGCGATCTCGGATATGTGTGCAAGCGCCCTGTGAGCGGTCGCCGCTGGGACCCTGACGGCGTTGACGGTGCCAAACACCCATGGTAGCTACCGCGCGCCTACAGAGGCCGTAGGCGGCTTTTTGGGGCTTTTGCCCGGCCGCCTTCGTTCGACGACTCGTCGACCATTCGCCCCCGAGTCATTTCGGGGCTCGCCCGGCCGCACAAGCCCGACGCCATGTCGCCTCTCACTCTGCTCACCTCCGCTCCCGCGCTGCTCGCCGCCTTTCCGGTGGTCGACATCGACGCGACGATCTTCGTCCAGATGGGCATCTTCGGTGCCCTGGTCCTCGTGCTCAAGCCAGTGCTCTTCACGCCTTGGCTCGAGGCACAGGCGAAGCGTGTTGCCTCGATCGACGGCGCCTTCGACAAAGCGAAGTCACTTCGCAGCGAGGCCGATGAACTCTCATCGGACTACGACGCAAAGCTGGCCGCCGCTCGCGACGAAGCCTTGACCATGCGCTCGCACATGCGACGCGAAGAAGAAGCTGCCCAAGCCAAGACGCTGGCCAGTGCCCGCGCCTCGGCCAGCAAGGAGCTCGACGACAACCGAGTCCGCATCGCGGCCGAGACCGACCAGGCTCGCGAAGCGCTCGGCGGCAAGGTCGACGAGCTTGCCGACCAGATCACCGCAAAAGTCCTCGGGAGGGCGTCGTGAATCGCATCCACCCCATCCACCGCGCCCTGACCCGCGCGACGGCAGTCGCCGCATCGTTCCTGCTTCCGGCCATCGCCTACGCCGCAGCCCCTGCGCACGGCGCAGCCGAGGGCCACGCGGACGCCCACGGCGGCGGCCACGATGGAGGCATCGTCTTCTTCAACGACCCGTTCGCGGGCGAGGAGAAGACCGGCATCCTGTGGCTGTTCATCAACTTCGCCGCGTTGATGTTCATCCTCAACAAGCTGCTTTTCGTGCCGCTGCGCAGGAAGACCGCCGCCAAACACGACGACATCAAGGCATCGCTCGCGAAGGCCACCGATGCCCACACGGAAGCCGAGAGCATCATCTCGGAGTACCGCGCGCGCATGGAGAAGCTCGACGATGAGATCGCCGAGCTCAAGGCCAACGCGAAGAAACGGGCCGAGAGCGACCGCAAGAGCATCATCGAAGCCGCCGAGGCCGAGGCTCAACGCATCAAGGACTCCGCCAAAGCTGCCGCCGAGCGTGACGCCGATGGGCGACGTAAGGCGCTCGAGAACGAGATTCTCGACCGCGCTCTGGAGCGCGCCGAAGCAGCGATTCGCAAGACCATCGCCGCCGGTGACCAACGACGCATGGTGGACGACTACGTGCAAGGCCTCGGAGGCATGAAGCTCGGCTCCCCCGGCCAGGCGACCACGACCACCTCGGGAGGTGCAGCATGATCTCAGGCGCACTCGCACGCCGCTACGCACGGGCCCTGATCGGGCTCGCCAAGAGCCCTGCCCAACGCGACAAGTTCGCGAAAGACCTCCTGGGTCTGTCCGGCATCCTCAAGCAGCGCGACAAGGACGGCGCCAGCATCCTCTCCGTGCTTTCGGCAGACCGCTTCCCGCTCGAGCAGCGACAGAAGCTCGCGGCCACGTTCGGTCGCCGGGTCGCGGCCGACCCCACCGTCGTCAAGTTCGTCGACGTGGTGCTCGACAACGGCCGTATCGACGGGATCGCTCAGATCGCCAGCGCCTACCAGCGCATGGCCGACGACGACGCCGGCCGCGTGCAGGCACACATCACTTCGGCCTCGCCGCTCCCGATGGACGCGTTGGCCAAGATCAAGACAGCCCTTTCCCAGGCGACCGGCAAGCAGGTCGTCACCACGCAAAGCGTCGACCCCGAGCTCATCGGTGGCGTCGCGGTCAAAGTCGGAAGCTTCGTCCTCGACGGCAGCGTCCGCGCCACCCTTGCCCAGCTCCGCAACGAGCTCCGGGCCTAGCCGGCTCTTTCACGGACCCAACCAACGGACCCCACAGACGGACAGAACATGGAAATCCGCGCCGACGAAATCAGTCGCATCATCCGCGAGCAGGTCGAGGGCTACGACGCGAGCCTCTCGGTTCAAGAAACGGGCACCGTGCTCACGGTGGGCGACGGTATCGCCCGAGTCGACGGCCTCGCCAACGCGATGGCCGGCGAGCTGCTCGCCTTCCCGCACGACGTGCAGGGACTCGTGCTCAACCTCGAGGAAGGCAACGTCGGCGTTGCACTCCTGGGCGATGGCCACCTCATCCGCGAGGGTGACGAGGCCAAGCGCACCGGCAAGATCATGTCCGTCCCCGTGGGCGAGGCGATGATCGGCCGCGTCGTGAACGCTCTGGGTCAGCCCATCGACGGAAAAGGCCCGATCGAGACCGACAAGACCGCCGTCATCGAGATGAAGGCACCCGGCATCATCGAGCGGAAGTCCGTTCACGAGCCGATGCAGACTGGCATGAAGGCCATCGACTCGATGATCCCCATCGGTCGTGGCCAGCGAGAGCTGATCATCGGCGACCGCCAGACCGGCAAGACCGCGATCGCGATCGACACGATTCTCAACCAGAAGGGGCAGAACATGATCTGCGTCTACGTCGCCATCGGCCAGAAGCAGTCGACGGTGGCGAGTGTGGTTGACCGCCTCGAGAAGGCCGGCGCGATGGAGTACTCCATCGTTGTTGCCTCGACCAGCTCGGAGCCCGCTCCGCTGCAGTACCTCGCTCCGTACACGGGCGTGACCATTGGCGAGTTCTTCCGCGACAACGGCGGCCACGCGCTGCTGGTCTACGATGACTTGTCCAAGCAGGCCGTCGCGTACCGCCAGCTCTCGCTGCTCCTTCGCCGCCCGCCGGGCCGCGAGGCGTACCCCGGCGACGTGTTCTTCGTGCACAGCCGCCTGCTCGAACGCGCCTGCAAGCTCTCGGACAAAGAGGGTGGAGGTTCGCTGACCGCCCTTCCGATCATCGAGACCCAGGCCGGAGACGTTTCGGCGTACATCCCGACCAACGTCATCTCGATCACCGACGGCCAGATCTACCTGGAGTCGCAGCTGTTCCACCGCGGCATCCGCCCGGCGGTCAACGTCGGTCTCTCGGTGTCCCGCGTCGGTGGCTCGGCTCAGATCCCGGCCATGAAGAAGTACGCCGGCACGCTGCGCCTGGAGCTGGCCGCCTACCGCGAGCTGGAGGCGTTCTCGCAGTTCGCCTCCGACCTCGACAAGGCGACCCGCGCCAAGTTGGACCGAGGCGCTCGTCTGGTCGAACTGCTCAAGCAGGGCCAGTACGCTCCGCTGAACGTGGCCCTTCAGGTCGCATCGATCTTCGCGGGCACCAAGGGATACCTCGACGACATCGAGATCTCTCAGGTCGGGAGTTACGAGTCCGAGATGCACAGCTGGATGCAAGAGGACCGCGCCGACCTGCTCGAGAAGATTCGCACCGCGAAGAAAAAGCCGGACATCAAGGCGCTCGAGAAGGACCTCACCGAGGCCCTCGACAAGTTCAAGTCCGTCTTCAAGGGCTGAGCCCGCTTTCCCTCGCTACGACCTACGCTAAGGCCCCTCGCAAAGGAAAGTTCGAACCTATGGCCAACCTCAAAGAGCTGCGGCTGCGCATCGGCTCGGTCAAGAACACGCGGAAGATCACCTCCGCGATGTCTCAGATCGCGACCGCGCGGCTGCGCAGAGCGCAGAACACTGCGCTGGCTGCCCGCCCCTACGGCGAGCGGCTGAAAGAGGTGGTCGCCCACCTCATCGGCGGGATCGACCCCGCCGAGCGGTCCTCCGCGCACCCCCTGCTGGAAGAGCGCCCCGCGTCCGGTGGTGGCAACCACACGCTGTACATCGCCATGACCGCCGACAAGGGTCTGTGTGGCGGGTTCAACGGCAATATCCACCGCAAGGTGCTCGCCACCCTTCGTGCCGACCGAGAAGCGGGCAACAAAGCCTCGCTTGTCACCATCGGCAAGAAGGCCGCCAGCTTCTTCTCCAGCGACGAGGGTCTGGTTGGGTCCCATCCGGCTCCGACCTTGGCGACCATCGTCGAGCTGAGCAAGGCCGTGGCCGCGGACGCCACCGGTCGTTTTCTCGGGACCGCCGAGGACGTGGCCGACGAGGAACGCCCGAACAAAGTGGTGCTCTTCTACAACCACTTCGTCAGCGTGCTGACCCAAGAGGTCACACCCAACCAGCTGTGCCCACTTCAGCCGGCCCTGTCCGAGGGCGGGTCCGAGGGCGGGTCCGGAAATGACAGCGCCGGTGCGTTCCAGCGCGAGCCCATCTTCGAGCCGGGCCGCGGCGAGATTCTCGAGCACCTGGTGCCCGTGGCAATCGAGTCGATGCTGCAGCAGGCGATGTTCCTGTCTCTTATACACATCTGACGCT
>CAJXVA010000570.1 GCA_913061055.1 uncultured Pseudomonadota bacterium | reverse complement strand
AGGAGCTTCCGGTCATGGTCACGCACACCGCCGAGGTCACCGACCTCGAGCACAACGAGCTCCGCCAGTCGCCCAACGCGCTGCGAGCTCGCATCAAGACTGCGAATGATTCGATGCTGGGCGCCGAGGCCAGTGCGGATCTCAAAGACAAGAAGGTCTTCCGCTACAAGCGGGCCCACAAGCAGGTGAAGTTCAGCTCGCCGCGGCTGGGTCGGCTCATGGCGCAGATCGAGACGTGTGAAGCGTTCGAGGCCGTGCTCGAGGGCGAGCAGCCGATCGTCAAGGTCGTACTCAGCGGTGGTGCCAAGAGCTTGGCCTATCTCAAGCCCGAAGAGCTCGTCGAGCTCGAGAAGGCGATCGAGCTCCGCCCCGAGATCGCCCGGCGCCGCGCCGGCGAAGACGGCTAGAGAGGCACCACATGCCCGCGGGCGATGTGGTCGACGAGCAGGAGCAGCGTTGGCATGCGAAAGCGTCCGTACATCGTGCGGACGTGGTTGCCGGCTTCCGCGTTGGAGAGGCCGCTGGCGGTGACCCAAAGCGGCGTCGTGCTCTCGCCGCGTAGGACCTCCTCGGCCGGAGCACCATCGAACTGTGTCTTCGCGACTCCGACGATGGCCGGGGTGAGGTCGTCTTCGGCCAACGCGTTCGCCACGTGACGGCCGAGGCCGGCTTTCTCACCGAGGTCGACGTAGCCATCGACGACGACGGTGTGCACGTCGTGGGCGCTCAGCAGCCAGTGCAACATCGGCAGCAAGCAAGGGAGTTCTCGTTCGTAGAACCGCCCGGGCACGTACGGTCCGAACCCGGTCGCTCGGTCCGCATACATCGCGACCGGAGCTGGGTCGTCCCAGTGCTCGAACACGACCGCTGCCGCCCGCGCCTCGACCTCGCTGAGGTAGTGCACGTCTGTGGCGAGGATCATCGATGAACGCTAGCGCGAGGACGTATGGGTTGTCTGTGGGGCTGGGGGGAAACAGCCGTGGCTCCTGTGTGTCGGTTCTTCCATTCGGCTGAGGGCGGGCCCTGATCCGGCACAGACGCGTGAGTTCACGAACCTCTCCAATCGTCGTGCTTCGGTCGAGTCTCGAGATGCGCCGAGTCCTTGTCCTTCTTGCTCTGGGCCTCGATGCGGCGTCGCTTGCAACGGCGACGGCCTGACCGATGGAGTTCCGAACCAAGCCTGTCTTCAGGACCTGCGCACGGCGATCTGCGACGCCGGGTATGACTTCACGCTGCTCACGGATCACCCGTCCTTCACGCAGGGGTACGCCTTTCGAGGAAGTCTTTTTGCAGCAGCCCGGGGACGTGCTCGAGACGGAAGCCGGAACAACCATCGCAAACCACATTGTGTGTGGCGACGGCCACGACGCGGTGATCGCTGTCGGCTACGAGTCCGCGCACGTGGATGACCTGTGGCTCATCACCAACCCTATCCAAGCGGAGGAGAGTCCAGATGACCATTGGGGAGCACCGTGGGGTTGGGCTGACGCCGATCGTGGGACCTGAGACCACGGACCCGCTGGTCGAAACCGGCGAACTGCATCGATCCGCTGGAATGATGCCGGTGGGCTAGGGTTCTGGCCTTCATGAGAACGCTCTTTGTGCTGACAGCCACTCTCGCGTCCGCCTGCGCGACCCCCCATACCTCCGCGCCGCCACCGACGGAGCCGGCGGCAACGCAGGAGCCGGCTGCCGTGGCCGACCCAGCCGAACCGGTCGCCGCTGCGGATGATGGGCCGCCCGCGGTCTTGGCCAAGCCCGGCCCCAACGCGAAGCCGGGGGAGATGCCCGGGGCGGAGGACTATCCAGACTTTGAGTCGCTTCCCGAGCAACCCGAGGAGGGATGGAGTGTCTTGTTAGCTGGGGATGCTGCACCGATCATGGGCGTGGCGCTCGACAAGGACGGCAAGCCGTGGGCCGGGCTGCAGGTCGTTTTGGGGCCTGAGTGCGGAGAGGCGATGGTGGCGTTCACCAACGACGAGGGCCGCTTCGAAGCGCGCGGCTTCCCCCGGTGCAAGACCGACATCTTCATCAACGTTGATGGTGCCCGCGCCGAGGCCTCGGTCACCCCCAGCGCAAAGAGGGTGGATGTGAAGCTCGTACCGACGTGCAAGCCGGACGCCGATGCGTGTCCCGAGCGCGCCGCGAGGTAGTCGGGCGGGGCGGAGGTGGGGTGTGTAAGACTCGCGCCCGAGAGGCTCGGCCGTGCCAACACACCTCATCTTGGTCCCAGGGTTCCTCGGCTTTCAACGGCTCGGGACGATGTCCTACTTCGTGAAGGTGGAGGAGGTGCTCACCCGGCTCGGAGAGCGGCTCCGAGAGGATGTCGACGTGCGGGCGATGCGGACGCTGCCCACCGGAACGTTGGGAGCCCGCGCGGCCAAGCTCGCCGAGTTTGTCGCCGGGCTCCCGGACGACGGGGGGGATGTGCACCTGCTCGGCCACTCAACCGGAGGACTGGATGCGCGTCTGTTCCTCTCGCCGGGCGCATCTTTGCCGACGACCGTCGACGTCGGTGCGGCCGCCGCTCGTGTCCGCAGCGTGGTCTCGATCGCCGCGCCGCACCATGGCACGCCGCTCGCGCTGTTCATGACCGGCGTCAACGGGCATCGGTTGCTCCGCGTGATGTCGTTCGTACTCACGAAGATGCTCTCGACCGCCCGGGGGCCCGTCCGCGCGATCGGGTCGATCTCCGAGGCCGTGCTGCTGCTCGATGCGCTCTCGGGTCTCGACCGACACGTCCGGAAGCCTCTCGCGGATCGACTCGGGCCATTGCTCTCCAAACCGCTGGATGCAGACTTCGACGATGGCGGCGCGCTGCATCCCCTCATCGAGGACATGGGCCACGACAGCGCGCTGCTCGAGCACCTCACCCCCTCGTCGATGGATCTGTTCAACACCGCCGTGGGAAACCGCGACGGCGTGGCGTACGGCTGCATCGTCGCCGCGGCTCCGCCTCCGTCCCTAGGCGGGAGAATGCGAGTGGGCTTCGACCCGGTCGGGCAACTCGGGTACGCCCTCTTCAGCGCGCTGCACCGCCTGTGCGCCCTGAGCAACCCGCGGCTGCACCGGGTTCTCGACCCGACCCAGCGAACAGCCTTGCAGGCCGGTCTTGGCCGCATGCCCGTGACGGCGGACAGCGACGCGTTCGTGCCCACGCTCTCCCAGGTTTGGGGCGAGGTGATCGATGCCAGGGCATGCGACCACCTCGATCTCATGGGCTACTACGGAGAGCACGGGACCGACCTCCTGCCGTGTGCAGCCGACTTCGGCGCCTCCGAGTTCAAACGCGTCTGGCAACGCGCCGGCCTCTTCGCCCTCGACCCCGGCTTCCGCACCAAAACGTGACGCAGGGCTTGAAGAGCAGCGGAGGAGCAAAGCGACGAGCGAGGGCGACGCCCGACCGCCAGGGGTGCTCCGCAGTTCCTTCGGAATCGCTCGGCACTTCCGCGAATCGCTTCACGAATCGCTCCAGGAGAAACGAAGGGGGCTCGGCCCCAAGACCGGTGCTCGAAAGCAGCGGAGGAGCAAAGCGACGAGCGAGGGCATCGCCCGACCGCCAGGGGTTGAAACGAAGGGGGCTCCGCCCCCGAAGTGAAGGGGACCGCGAGGTCCCCTTTAATGACTAGTACGCCTTCGCCATCAGGACGCGCTGCGTCGACGGCTTGCCGGATTTGATGCAGACGCCGGGCTCGGCATCGGGGCCCTGACCGGGCAGGGGAATGCAGCGGATGGTGACCTTGGTCTCGGCCTTGATCGCCGCTTCTGTCTCGGAGGTGCCGTCCCAGTGACACCACGCGAACGTGCTGGCGTCGTCCTTGAACGTCTTGATGAAGTCGTCCCAGGTGTCGAGCGTGACGGTGCGATCGGCGATCCGCTGTTGAGCCGCTGCAAGCAGCTCCGCTTGATACGCGTCGAGCCGATCCTTCACGCCTTCGACGAAGGCGCCGGCGTCGAGGAACTCCTTCTTGCCGGTGCCGCCGGTCCGCATCTTGACGCAGACCTGCCCCTTGTCGAGATCCTTCGGCCCAAGCTCGATTCGCATCGGAACCCCCCGACGCTCCCAGTGATAGAACTTCGCGCCAGGACGCATGTCGCGGTCGTCGATTCGGACTTCGATGAAGTCGCGGTACCGGACGCCTTGTGGGGCGATGTCGATGGCGCAGAGCTGCTTCTTGAGCCTCTGCGCGGCCTCCATGACGGCGGCCTTCTGCTCGTCGTTCTTGTAGATCGGGATCACGACGGCGTGGATCGGCGCCAGCGCAGGGGGGAGTACCAGGCCCTCATCGTCGGAGTGCGTCATGATCAGGCCGCCGACCAGTCGCGTCGAAACGCCCCAGGAGGTCTGCCAGACGTACTCGAGGTCGCCGCTCTCGGACTGAAACTTGACGTCGAAGGCCTTGCCGAAGTTCTGTCCGAGGTCGTGGCTGGTGCCCGCTTGCAGGGCCTTGCCGTCCTGCATCATCGCTTCGATACACAGGCTCTGGGCGGCGCCAGCGAACTTCTCGGTCTCGGTCTTGATGCCGCGGACGACCGGCATGGCCATCGTGCCCTCGGCGAACTCGCTGTACACACCGAGCATCTTGCGGACCTCTTCTTTGGACTCCTCGTGGGTGGCGTGGGCGGTGTGCCCCTCCTGCCACAGGAACTCGGTGGTCCGCAGGAACATCCGGGTTCGAAGCTCCCAACGCATCACGTTCGCCCACTGGTTGATGAGCATGGGGAGGTCGCGGTGACTGGAGATCCACTTGCCGAAGAAGTGCCCGATGATCGTCTCGGAGGTCGGACGAATGACGTAGGGCTCCTCGAGCTTCTCGCCACCGGCATGCGTGACCACTGCGAGCTCGGGGGCAAAGCCCTCGACGTGCTCGGCTTCTTTGGTGATGAAGCTCTGCGGGACGAGCAGCGGGAAGTAAGCGTTCTCGTGCCCCGTGTCCTTGAACCGTGAGTCGAGACCTCGCTGGATCTTCTCCCAGATCGCGAACCCGTACGGCTTGATCACCATGCAGCCCTTCACGACCTTGGCGGGCTCGGCCAGGTCGGCTTCACGGATCACGTCCTGGTACCACTTCGGGTAGTCCTCGGATCGCGGCGTGATCTTCTCAGGCTTGGAACTCATCGCGCCGGAGCATGGCCCGGGCTCGTCTCGCCGCGCAAGCGCGAACGGCCCGGCCACAGAGCCAAGGCGAGGCTGCTCACTGCGAGCGCGCCGATCCCAAGGAAGACCCGCGACATCCCAGGATGGCCAGCTTGCGCGAGCTGCCCGGCGCCGACGCGCAGCAGGTCCGGGCGCAGATCCACGAAGCCCCAGGCGGCGCTGCCTTCCAGCGTCCAGTGCGACACCCAGAGGTATCCGGGGTCCTCGGGCGTGCTGCCGTAGAGCACCAACATCCATTCGAAGATCGAGTGCTGCGCGAGGTGCAACTGCAGCGCCACCGAGACGCCGAGCAGCACCAGCAAGCCCACGCGCACGCGCCGAGAGCCGTTGTCCCAGGCGGCGGCGACCGGGAGCAGCGCGAAGGGAAGGATCGGGATGAGGAAGCGTGGTCCAAGCGCCCAGCCGCCCCACCAATCGCTCCGTGTCGCGACGAACAACAGGCGGGTGACAACCATCGCCACGCAGAACCACGCGGCGGCCGGAACGCGATGCCGGAACTGCCGCCAACCGACGAACGCTCCGAGGAGCACAGGCGAGGTCCACCACAGGCTCCGCCCCGGGGAGACCAGCAGTGCGAGCAGATCGAGCCCAGGAATGATGACGTGGCTGTACAGGCCGTGGCGTCCGGATTCGAGAGGGCTCCCGAATCGCAGCGCTTGGCTTACGGCGAGCGCGGCCAAGCCCGTCGCGCCCACGAGCACAGCGATGACCCAAACCCGTTTCAGACTCGCGCGCTCCGACCACCTCGGAGCAAATGCGTAGCCGACGAACGCTGGAATCGCGATCAGGTTGAGCAGGTGCACGTGGCAGGACCAGCCCACCACGAGCGCGGCCAACCAGAGCCAGCGCGGGTTGCTCGTGTGGTGATGCTGCTCGAGGCACAGAGCCGCACCCAGCAGGATGACGGTCGATAGGGGCTCGCTCAGAAACGTGCGCGTGTAGGGGAGCAGGAGCGTGCCGAATCCCAGCGCGACTCCGACGAACCACGCCGCACCGCGGGAGAATCCCAGTCGGCGGGTCCAGGCCATGGCCAGCAGCAGTGCGATCGGGGTCAGGAGACAGTTGGTCAGGCTGACGAAGAGCCGCGTCCAGTCGTCGTGCTGACTGCGGCCATGCACGAAGAAGTGGTCGGAGCGGATGGTGTGGCGCCACGCTTCGGGCTGTCTCTTATACACATCTCCGAGCCCACGAGACCTCTCTACATCTCG
>CAJXVA010000569.1 GCA_913061055.1 uncultured Pseudomonadota bacterium | reverse complement strand
AGAGAGGTCTCGTGGGCTCGGAGATGTGTATAAGAGACAGAGCAAGCCCCGCATCGTCTCTCCGACCGCCGGACCCGGCTTGAGCACCCCCTGCCCGATCAGCGTGCCGCCCTTGATCGCCAGCTCCGCGACCGACAACGGCGTCCCTTCCACCGCATCAGCGACCGACGTCCGCAGCGCCGGCTCCCAGCCAAGCACCTCGTAGGCGGCTTCCAGTCGAGCTCGGCCAACGGCGGCCGCCGCCCGCCGAACACCGACCGCGGTCCCGGCGGCGGCGGCTTCATCGAGCGCGGTGACCTCGGGTCCGCACAGCGCCAGCACGTCGGCTCGTACGGCACGGCTGGGCTTGAGCGCATCCACCCCGGCCGCGACCGTGTCGAAGTCGTCGCGGGACAACATCGCGCGGGGTCGCAGCAACCGGGCCAGCCGAGTCGTGAGCACCGGGTCCATCGTGTCCACGGCCAGGATCGCCGCAGCGCGGGCGGCATCCGGCAGCTCGGGCAGCACGTGCGGCCACATCCCCGTGGCGACCATCGGGAGCAAACCGCGTGAGGGGAGCGGAGCCTGCAGCAACTTCGTCAGCTCGACGAGCACCCGCTCCGCGCTGACCTTGTCCAGGACATGCAGCGCCCCCGCGATGGCCGCTTGCGTCGCTGGCTCGAGGACCAGCGACCGGGTTGCGCAGAAGCGAACCGCCCGCATCGTGCGAAGTCCGTCTTCGAGAAACCGTTGCTGAGGATCTCCGACCGCGCGAACGATGCCCGCGTTCAAGTCCTCGAGCCCCGCGAACGGGTCGGAGAAGACTTGCAGTACCGGATCCCAGGCCAACGCGTTGACCGTGAAGTCCCGGCGCGCGAGGTCGTCCTCGAGGTCTCGTAGAAACGTGACCTCGGTGGGACGGCGACCATCTTCGTAGGTGCCCTCCCCCCGAAACGTCGTCACCTCGACCGGCGTCGAGGCCTCCGCACCAGCCTCGCGCACGAGCACACTGACGGTCCCGTGTTCGATCCCAGTCGGGACCGTCCGCGCAAAGACCTGCTGGACCTCATCGGGTCGAGCCGAGGTCGCGAGGTCCCAGTCGCTCGCCGGCAAGCCGAGCAACACGTCGCGGATCGACCCGCCGACCAGCACGGCCGCATGCCCGGACTTGTGCAGAGTTCGCGCAACATCCACGATCTCGGCGGGGACATCAGCCGCCTGCAAGCGTGCGACCGCCTCCTCGCTGGTGCTCGGGGGGTCCAGGGCTCCCGCCCCTGCGTGCGTCCCGGTCATGAGGGGCTCAGACGCAGACGTCGGTTCCACCGACGTCACACGTCCCGTTGCAGCAATCCCCGTTATCGACGCAGTCGCCGCCGTCGGGTACGCAGCACAGGCTGGAGTCGAAGGCACAGGCGCCGTCGCATGAGAGCGCGCCCGAGGTGAACGCGGGACCGAGCTGCAGGACACAGGTCTGTCCGGCCAGATCGTCGCCATCGCAGGACTCGCCGCCTTCCTGAGTCCCGTTGCCACACCCCGTACATCCGGAGAGGTCGAAGGTGCAATCCAGCTCGCAGGCCAACGTGCCCCCATCGAGGCCCTGCGTCGTGCAGTCCTCGCCGTCGAGGTCGCCCATATCGCAGTCCTCGCCGAGGTCCACCGAGCCGTCACCGCAGCCAAAGCAGCCGCTGGTGTCGAACCCGCACGTCCCATCGCAGGCCAGCGTCCCGCCGTCGAATCCCTGAAGGATGCAGGTCTGGCCGTCGAGGTCGCCCATATCGCAGTCCTCGCCGAGGTCCACCGAGCCATCGCCGCAGGTGAAGCAGCCGTCCGTGTCGAGTTCGCAAGAGCCGTTGCAGCCGAGGACGCCGCCGTCGAATCCCTCGGAGATGCACGTGTTGCCGTCGAGGTTGATGCCATCGCAGTCCTCACCCGGGTTGACGGCCCCATCCCCGCACGTGAAGCAGCTGTCCGTGTCGTAGGCGCAGCTGTCGCTGCAGGCGAGCATCCCGCCATCGAAGCCCTGCAACACGCAGGTTTGCCCGCCCAGCAGGTCGTCGTCGCAGTCCTCGGCGCCGTTGATCGCACCATCCCCGCAGGCGAAACAGCTTGAGGTGTCCAGCGCGCATCCGACACAGCTGATCTCTCCCCCCTCGAAGCCCGCGGTGACGCAGGTGTTGCCGTCCAGCTCAGCCCCATCGCACGGCTCCAGGCCGTCGATGACACCGTTCCCGCAGTTGTCGCAGCCGGTCAGGTCGTACTGACAGTCGTCGGTGCAGTCGAGCATGCCACCGCCCGCCCCGAGGGACATGCACGAGGCGCCATCGAGCAGGGCACCGTCACAGTCCTCGCCCGCGTCGAGCGACGCGTTCCCGCAAGGGTCGCAGCCAGACTCGTCGAACTGGCAGGTCTCCAGGCATGCGAGCTCTCCGCTGCCAAAGCCCAGGCCGACACAGGTCTCACCGCCGAGGAGCGCCCCATCACAGGTCTCGTCGGCATCGATGAACGCGTTGCCACAGTTCGGACTCGCGCAGTTGGCCGGGCAGGTCTCGTCGTCGACGGTGTTGCCGTCGTCGCACGCCTCACCGGGGCCAAGGTGGCCGTCGCCACACTCATCGTTGAGACACTCCGCGGTGCAGCGCTCCCCATCCACGCCGTTGAGTTCGCCGTCGTCACACTCCTCCATCCCTTCGACGAGGTCGTCGCCACAGACCGCGCCCCCTTGGGTGGTTTCGGCGGCGGTCGTCTCCGTGGACGTCGTGGAGGTGCTGTTCGTCCCCAGGGTGGGATCGGTGGTCGATGATCCGGACACGGCCGTCGTCGACGACCCGTCCGGCCCAGACGAGCTGCCGGACCCTGCCGGTTCGCTCGAAGTCGTGCCGTCACTCTCCGTCGACGCCACAAAGGTCGTGCACGCGGAACCCGCAGAAACAGCGACGCACAGGGCGGCAACGCGGCCCCAATCCAGCAAAGCCATACTCACAGAGTACCGCAGGCTGTCGGGCCGACGTCGCACAAAAGGCGCAGCGGAGCCGCGATTACCCTTTGCAGGCTCCCCAAGTCTTGCCGGAGCCGGCATCGACGCGCAGCGGAACATCGAGCTCGACGGCTTCCTCCATGAGCGGCCGACATAGACCGACGAGTTCGTCGACTCGCGCGGCATCGCACTCGAAGATCAGCTCATCGTGAACGGTCAGCAGCACCCGGGCCCAGTCCACCGTCGCGAGTGCGCGCTCGACCGCGATCATCGCCAGCTTCATGATGTCGGCGGCGCTCCCTTGAATCGGCGTGTTGCGAGCCATGCGTTCTCCATGCGCTCGCGCGGGTCCCTTGCGGGCCAGCTCCGGGATCCGGCGGCGACGGCCGAGGATCGTACTCGAGTACCCGCGTCGCTTCGCCAGTGCGATCAGCTCCCGCATGTACCGGTCGACCCCAGGGATCTTCTCCATGTACCCACGGATGTAGATCCCGGCCTTGCCGCGCGGAATGCCCAGCTGTTGCGCCAGGCCGTGCGCGGTCTGCCCATAGACGACACCAAAGTTCACGGCCTTCGCGATCCGCCGCTGCTCATCGTCCACGTCTTCTTCGGGCACGCCGAACACCTCCGCTGCCGTCCGCCGGTGCACGTCGACCTGGTCGACAAACGCCGACATGAGGTTGGGATCCTTGGAGAGGTGCGCAAGGACTCGCAGCTCGACCTGGGAGTAGTCGATCGCCACCAGCACCTGTCCCTCGGGGGCGACGAACGCGTCGCGAATCCGTCGTCCTTCGGCGGTCCGGATCGGGATGTTCTGCAGGTTCGGGTCGACGCTGGACAGCCGGCCCGTCGCGGCCACCGCTTGGGCGAACGTGGTGTGAAGCCGCCCGGAGTCCTCACGCACCAAGCGAGGGAGTGCATCCACGTAGGTGTTCTTCAGCTTGCTGAGCTGCCGATACTGCTGGATGTACTTGACCCGTGGGTCCAGCACCGCAAGCTGCTCCAGCGCGTTGGCGTCGGTGGAGAACCCGGTCTTGATCTTCCGGCTCGGCGGGAGTCCCCAGTCCTCGAACAGCAGCTTCTGAAGCTGGAGCGGGGAGTCCAGGTTGACCGCCTCGTCCGACTCCTCAGCGAGGCTCGTCTGAATGTGCTTCAGCTCGGTGTCGAGTTCCTCGCCCTGCGCGCGCAGGACCTCCAGGTCGATCCGGATCCCACGACGTTCGATGCGCGTCAGGACGTCGCACAGCGGCATCTCGACGTCGGTGAGCAGCGCCTGGGTCTTCTCTTCGGCCGCATCGATCTGCGGTGTCAGTGCGGTGTGCAGCGAATGAACCGCCCAGACGCGCTCACAGGCCCATGTCCCGACCTCGCCGGGGCCCAGCGCGTCGAACGTCCGTGCCTTTCGCCCTTTGCCGGTCACCGACTCGGTCTTGGCGAGGGTGTGCGCGAGAACGTCTGCGCTGAGCGCCTCGAGTTCGTGGGAGCTCCGGGCGGGGTCCAGCGTATAGGAGACCAGCATCGGGTCGAACGAGACGCCGCGCAGCGTGATGTCGACGTTGGCAAACGCGTGCGTGGCCGCCTTGTGGTCGAACACCGACAACGCTTGTTGCGGGTCCTCGAGGATCGGGCGCAGTACCGACCACACGACGTCTTCGGCCAACTGTGGACCTTCGACCAGATCAGCTTGGGCGTGACCGAAGGCGAGGTACGTGGGTGCCACGCCCTGGGCCGCGACCGCGACTCCGCAGGGTCGGGCTCCCAAGGCGGCCTCGGTCTGTCCAGCTCCTGCCGGCACAGCGTTGATCAGGAACACCGCGACATTGGGCGCGGCTGCAAGCGACGCTGCCAGGCTCTCGAGCTGGTCCGCCTGCCCCCCGGTCCACGTCGAGAACGAGGACACATCGGGCGCTTCGGTCTTCACCGGGACGAGCTCCAGCGCGCTTGCATCCTCTTCGAGGTCCGCCGCACCCCGGCTGGGAACGCGCCCCATCTCGCGGATGAGCTGCTTGAACCCCAGGGGTTCGAAGAACGCGAGGAGCTTCTCTTCGTCGAAGCCGGGATCGTCGAGGGTGGCGAGCGGGCTGGGGAGCGCCACGTCGCGACGCAGCTCCACCAGCTCACGACTGAGCCGGGCGTCGTCCGCGTGCTCGATCAGCCGCTCACGGCGCTTCTTCTGCTTGATGTCCGGCGCAGCCGCGAGCACCCCCTCCAGCGTGCCGTACTCGATCAGGAGTGCCGAGGCGGTCTTCGGACCGATGCCCGGAACACCCGGGACGTTGTCGGAGGAGTCCCCGGTCAGGGCCAACAGGTCGCCCAACAACTCGGGACCCACGCCAAACTTCGCCACGACCTCCTCGGGGCCGATCACGACGTCTTTCATGGTGTCGTACAGGTAGACCGGTGGTCCGCCGTCCTCATCCCCATGCGTGACCAGCTGCATCAGGTCCTTGTCGGACGAGACGATCACGGTTCGCATGCCCGCCTTGCGGGCCGCCACGACGTAGCTGGCGATCAGGTCGTCGGCCTCGAAGCCTGGGTCCTCGGCTTGCGGAAGGTTCAGCGCCTCCACCGCCTCCCGCACCATCGAGAACTGCGGGATCAGGTCGTCGGGCGGAGGCGGGCGCTGAGCCTTGTAGCCCTCGAACGCCTCCTTGCGGCCACCGTCTCCCCCCGCGTCGAACACCGCGAGCAACGCCTGCGGTCCAAAGTCGCGACGTGCGGCCTGGACCATGCGCGCGAACCCCTGGACGGCGTTCGTGGGTCGACCGTCCGGCGCGTTGAGCATCGGAATGGCGTGGTAGGCCCGAAAGATGAAGTTGTAGCCGTCGAACAAGAACAAGGTGTTCTTGCCTCCCGGCGGCCGGGTCGGAGTCTTGGTTGCCATGGCGAGCTCGAAGTCGAGGTGGCGAGGGACGGCCGCTAGCCGCCCGAGGAGGGAGTCATGCGGGACTTGGCGAACACGGAGCTGCGCCGCCGCATGAAGACGTAGATGGCCTGGATCAGGCTCGTGGCGGGAATGGCGAGGAGTGCCCCGACCAGGCCGAACATGCTCTCACCGGCCAGCAGCGCGAAGATCACGATGACCGGGTGGATATGGGCCGAGTCGCCGATGATCTTGGGGTTGAGGACGTTGGCCTCGAGCAGGTGCACACCGGCGATCCACGCCAACATGCCCAACGCCGGCCCGAGCGAGAGGCCGTCGTTGGGGCTTGCGGCGGCGATCAAGATGATGGGGACCGAGGAGATCAGCGTGCCGAAGATCGGAACCAGGCTGAACGCCCCGGCCATCACCCCGAGCAGGAAGCTGTACTTCACCCCGAACAGCACCAGACCCACGAAGGTGAGCGTCCCGTTGACCAAGCAGATGAGGAGCTGCCCCCGCACCACGCCCCCCAAGCCCCGGTCCATGCTTGCC
>CAJXVA010000568.1 GCA_913061055.1 uncultured Pseudomonadota bacterium | reverse complement strand
ACGAGATGTAGAGAGGTCTCGTGGGCTCGGAGATGTGTATAAGAGACAGGTGTACGCGCGGGCATTCAACAGCCCGACGCTGCGGGTGATGGGAGAGCCGGGAGTGTTCACGAACGATGTGACGCTGGCGACGTCGGAGCCGAACCTCGATGAGCAGTCTGCTGTGGTCTGGAACGATGACTCCGACGAGTTCGTTGCGCTGACGTTGGGGGTCATCCTCCGGTGGACGGCCGATGGAACGTTTGTCGGCATCACTCCGCTGCAGGGGCTCGGTGACAACCCCGCTGAGCTCGAGTCTCCCTCCGATCGTTCTTTGGCATGGGGCTCGGGGTGTTACCTGACCTTCGCCGACGGCGTGCTGTCCTCTTGGGACGTCGACGGGGAGCGGGTCGACACCACGACGTTGATCGACGCCGACGATGGTGATTTCTTCGAGGCCGAATTCTCGCTCAGTTACGCCAACGGTGAGGTGTTCGTGGCCGACAATGCGGACTGGCGTGGATTCGCCGTCTGGTAGCTGTTCGGCGCTCGCAGAGCTCGATTCTTGCGCCCTGGGCGCCAGGCGCGGTTGTCGCCGGGGTAGGATGCCTCACCACATTGAAGCATGCGGGGATATCCTACGTCTGGATACCCGCTGATGATCGATCCGACGAAGTCCCCGCTCGAGTACGTCTGTGATGCCACCTTCTTGTCGGCGATGAAGGCCCTCACGGAGGGTTACGTCGTGGTCGGCTCGAGTGCGACCGGACAGCTTGGCTCGGCGGTCGCTGGCGGTGGGATGGACCTCGTGTGGGACCTGTGGAACGAGCAGTTCGCGGTCTACGTCTATCCCCAGGGTGGGCTGTCGTACTTCAACATCTCGGCGGGTGCCCAGGTCTACACTGGGTTCGGGTTCGGAAACGGTGGCCAGCCCCATCCGCATATCCACTCCGCGTGGTCCGGGTGGTTCCGCGGTGCGAGTGCATCGTTCGGCGTCGACGTCTTCAAGCTGCTCTCGCTCGAGGCTTCGGTGAGCTACTTCGAGAGCCCCGATCGCTCGACGGTCGGCGGGCTTGTGGGGGCCGGGGCGTCGGTCAGCGTTCCGCGGATCCGTGACGTGCTGCGCCTTCCTCTGAGGGCTTCCGCGGCCGGTGTCGAGGCTGGGTACTGGACGCCCCTGGATGCGGCGACGCGCATGTTCTTCAACGCTCGGATCAACCGAAGCCACGTCATCATGAAACCCGCTGCCGACGGTCGGCCCCACGCGGTGGTCAACCTCGAGCCGGGTCGCTGGGGCGTCGCCGAGCACATGTTCCACGTTCTGGGCGCCACTCCGCTCACGCCTGGATTCATGTTTCTGGCGTCGGCCGTCTCGATCTTCAAGGAGTACATGGAAGGCCGCGGTCTCGCCGGAGATCGTCGGGCGGGAGTGCAGCAGCTTCACAACTGGGCGTGCAGTGAGACGTATGCGCTGATTCAGCGCTACCGCAGTGAAGTGCCCACCGGGACGCTGCAGCGCGAGTACCCCGGCGGTCATACGATCGCCCGGACGTCCCGCGGCAAGTACCTGATCACGTCCACCGTCGGTGGCTCGGATGCGGTCGGAGCCTGGACGACCGTGATGCGGTTGCGTACCGGGGAGAATGCCTACGGAGGTGTCCCGAGCGTCCGGTTCGGCACCGCGATGCGGGGTGCCCCGAGCGGAATGATCGACGGGCAGCCGGTGAGCATGCTCCAGCTCTCCTCACAGCTCATGGACATCCGCCGGCGCATGGACGCGGCCTAAGGGCCCGGGTACGTGATGCGGGAGAGAGGACTTGAACCTCCACACTGTTTCCAATACAGGAACCTAAATCCTGCGCGTCTACCAATTCCGCCACTCCCGCGAGTTGGGAGGGGACACTAGCAGCCCAGTGGGACTCGAGTCGACACCCGCGGTGAGGCGTCGGGTCGGTGCTGGGCAGCTGCGGTGTTTCTGCACAACCGGGGCGGGGCAAAGGGGCAAACCGGAGCTTTCGAGCCTTCTTCGGACCGGGCGCAGGGGAGGCGATGCGCCGAGCTTCGGCGCCGTGGCGAATGTGTTCTCGGGCCTCAACCGCCGAGGTTGACCGAGGCGACGAAGCCTCGCCTCGGGGTGCTCCCGGGCGGGCATCCCACCGGTAGCAACTGCGGTTCCGATGCCCCAGGCACGAGGAGCCCCGGCGCGGTGAGGAGCGAGCACCGGTAGCGCGCCGAGACCAGAAGCCGCGTCTGTGCCTCGTCGGCCCAGGCCATCGTGTCGAGGTCGAATCCATAGCCGAGCACGTGGGTCTCGTCGACGAGGCCGTCGTCGTTCACGTGGATGACAACGATGGCCGTGTCGGCGAGCTGGGACAACTCCGGAATCTCGTCGTCGTCGAACCACGTGGAGTCGAAGACGTAGCCGCCGTACCAGACCCCGTCGTCGTCCGTGACCATCGCGTTGGGGTTGGTGCTCAAGATCTGGTGCCCGATCCGTAGGGCTTCGGGGAGCGGTTGCAGCGCGAGGACGGAGCCTTCCGAGTCGATCCGCGCGAACCACTGCGCCCTGGGATGGAACACGTCCGCGACGGTGGTGGTGGCGGTGGCACCGTCGGCACCTTCGAGCGTGACCGTGCCACCGCCGGAGAAGCCCAGGACCGCGAGACCATCGGTCCGGGCCACGACTCCATGCACCCCGCCGAAGTCCTGATGGTCTGTCGGGACGGCCCACTCGAGGCCGCCGTCGGGGTCCAGTCGGGTGATGTGGTCGCCAAACGGAAGTGTGATGCTGTTCGGCGTGCCTGCGAAGTACGTCCCACTGGACGGGCCGTTCTGCCCTTCGAGCACGATGTACAGCGCGCCACCGGCCGAGTCCGAGAACCCTGCGTGATAGCTCGTGTCCGCCAACCCGATCCATGCGGGCCCCCCGGTGAGGTGGTCGAGACGTACGAAGAACGAGTCGTTCCCTTCGGAGACGTAGGCGTCGGGGGAGCCCGCCGGGAAGCTCGTGTCCTCGCTGAGATAAGAGCCGGAGACGAGTGGGTCACCGTTGGCAAACAGCGCAACGCCCTGCGGATAGTTGGATAAGGCTCCGTACGAACCGTCGGGCGGCGGGTCGCTGACCGCCAGCCATCCCGCGGAGCCGTCCGGCTCGATTCGCATGACGGCGCTATCGAAGCGGGCCAAGATGGCTTCCGGTAGGTCCGGCTGCGGGAAGCCCACCGCAAGGGTGTCTCTCGTTGTCGCGTCGGGTGTACCCGGGAAGAATGTTGTCGTGCCCGTCCAGCCGCCGACGACGATCAGCGCCCCCGAATCATCGATCGCGACGTTGCTCAGCGCGGTCGACGTGTAGGAAGACTCGACCTCCGGCGTGGAGCTCTCGAACAAGACCTGGGTGGATGCGACCGCACCGGTCGCGTCATCGAACACCACGAGCGCGACGACCGACGAGGCCGGAGTCGCGACGGTGGTCTGGGACGGGAGTCCTTCGCCGAGCACCAGGTCGACGTCGCCGGCTGTGTTGAGGAGCAGCGTGGGGGAGCCGTTCCAGGACCGAACATGGGTCGGGTCGAACTCGGCTCCGACGAAGGAGGTCACCCACTCGATGTCGGCCACAGTGTTGGCGGGCTCGATCGGGTCCGGTCCGCCCGAGGTGGTGTCGGTGCCCGAGGTGGTGCCGGTGCCCGAGTCCGAGCCGGTCGTCGTCGCGGATTCGGATGTGGTCCGGCTCGTGGTGCCCGGGTCGAGCGTCGATTCGCTGGAGGTTTCGAGGCCGGTTGTGGTCCCTGAGAGTTCACTGCCTTCGGCTGGGCCCGTCGTCGTGTCGGGCATGCCGGAGGTTTCGAGGTTCTCGGTGGTGCTCGGAACTCCGGCGGAGGTGCCCGTCGACCCTTCGAGGATCGGTGCGGGGCCATCGGGGTCGCACCCGCAAACGACGATGCAGGTAGCGAACAACGTGGCGCGGGACATCAACCCTTCGTGCGCACGAGCGTCCGGTTCCGTGAAGATCTTTGTGCCTGGCCTTCTGAACCCGTGTGTCGAGAGCGGCCCGTGTTGGTCCGCCACGGGCCGCTCTCGGGCGCCTAGCCGGCGGTCGAGCGGCACACCGTAGGGGTGGGCGCACAGGTGCTCAGAGCCGCGTCGCAGCTGAGTCCGAGGCTGCAACCCGATGAACAGGGCGCGCCTTCGGGCTGGCCCGCAGCACAGGTTCCTTCGAGGCATCGCGCGTCGAGGCACTCGCCATCGAACGTGCACGATGCCCCGAGTGGCTCGCCGACGACGCACTGCCCGTCACAATCGGGCGCACAGGAAGCGTCTGGGCCCGCGCAGTACGAGCCTTCTGCACAGGCTCCGGTGCATGGGTCTCCGGCGGGCGCGGCCGGTTCACACCGGTCGCCGACGGGGACCTCGCCCGGAACGCAGGCGTATCCGTAGGTGTACGGGCGATCCCCAGACTCTGCGGCGCAGGGGTCGACGCATGAGCCGCCTGCGCACGCGAGCCCTCGGGCGCAGGTCGAACCGAGGGTCCCGACGGCATCGCAGGGCTCGCCTTCGTCGCCCTCGCCGAAGTAGATCGAGCACGCCCCCAACCCCGTGATGTCCGATGGGGACACGACGTCGCAGCCGAGGTCAGCGACAAGCGCTTGCTGGAGGCCTGCGCACTCGCCATCGTAGTTGAGGCCGAGCTCCACCGCGCGAGCATCGAGATCCTCGAATCCCATGTTCATCGAGTGACGGCAGCTCGAGGAGGGGCGGGCATCTGCGCAGCAGTCCTCCTGCGCGATGCACAACACGGCAGCGAGCGAGCTGGCCAACTGTGAGCGCGCCACCGAGCCATGTTCGAGCATCGGTGCACATTCCAACGACCCCAGTGTGGTCCCGGTGGACTCCGAAGGACCGGTGCCATCCTCAGCGGCCGAGCCGGTGCCGCCGTCTGTTTCAGCGTTGCGCTCGACTGCTGGGCCGCAGCCTACGAACAGGCACACGGCCATGCTGAGACGACGGAGCACGCCTCATCATCCCACGGCTGTCGGGAGGTCCAGCAACGGACGGTGCCCACGGTTGGACCCGGTGGATGCTGGAGTGGCCCTTTCACTCCCGAAGCGATGTGCACGTCGAGGCAGTGAGGCGCGGGAGAGGCGAGTCTCCGGCTCTGTGTTCGTGTGGGCGATATCGCGCCAGATCCCGTGTGCGGAGCTGTTGCTCGCGGCGTAGTCACACTGCAGGCCGCGGCGAAGGCGTTCGGAGCCACGTCGCGCCGATGGCCACCGGGATGCACAAGGCGACGAAGGCGAGAAGCGCGACGCTGTGGCTCCCCGTCAGCCGATCGCTCAGTCCAAACGCGAGTGGACCGAGGCCGGTCGAGATCACGGCGATGCGGTTGAGCGCGCTGCGGATCGTGCCGTGGTGCTCGCGTCCGAAGAACCGAGCTGTGGCTGTGCTGACCACCGTGCCCAGAAGAGATTGTCCGACGGCGAGGGTGACGACGGCCCCGACCGCCCCGGCGTAGGACGTCGCCGAAAGTAGACCCACGCAGCCGAGTGCGAGGGAGGCGCTGCCCAGCCCCAGCACCCAGCCAGGGGAGAGGCGGTCGGCGAGCCCTCCACTGGGAAGGGCCATCAACGCCATCGCGAGCGTCCAAACGCCCACCATCTGCGCCGCGTCGCCGCGGAGCAGCCCCTTGCTGAGCATGAGTGGCTGCATGTCGAAGAGCACGGCGGTGCCGATCATCGCGGACAGCACCATGCCGGCGGTCAGCAGCCAGAACGCACCGGTGCGTCGCGCGGCCCGGAGGTCCATGCCCGCGTCCGAGGCCTCGCCCGCTTCGTCGTCGCCATCCAAGTGAAGCCCCAGCGTCTCCGGCCGGTCGTGCAGCAGCGTGAGCGCCAGCGAGGCGACGACCACGGCGACCACGACCCCGTACATGGCCCAGGTGCTTCTCCATCCGAGCGACTCGATACTGTGCTGGGTCAGCGCCGGAAGCGGAGCCCAGACCGCAAACAGGACGACCGTCTTGAGACCCGTGAGTGTGCCCAACCGCCGGTGGAACCACATGGCCAGCGCGTGACTGCTGACAAGCGACAGCGAGCCTTGGCCCAGGAACCGCAGCAGGAAGAACCCCACGCACATCGCCACAAAACTCTGGACCGACGCCATGAACACGCACGCGGCTCCGAACGCCAGGGCCACCGCTGCCATCGTCCGGCGGGGACCGAGACGGTCGGTGAGTCTGCCGACCAACACCAGTGGCAGCGATGCCGCAATGGTGGCCACCGTGTACGCGACGTTGAGGCTCAACGCATCGAGCTCGAACTCGGCGCGCAGCGGCAGGTTCAGCAGCGACACCAGAACCTGTCTCTTATACACATCTCCGAGCCCACGAGACCTCTCTACACCTCGTAT
>CAJXVA010000567.1 GCA_913061055.1 uncultured Pseudomonadota bacterium | reverse complement strand
ATCTACACTAGATCGCTCGTCGGCAGCGTCAGATGTGTATAAGAGACAGACCTCCGGCTCCGGCGATGCGCAGGGCGGCGGAGAGACCGCCGATCCCCCCACCCACGACGACCGTGTCTAAGGTTTCGGATCCGTTGTTTTCCACGCTAGCCATCCCTAGTCGCCCAAGCGTAGGGCATGGTTGAGCCTGCGTCCATAGTTTGCAAAAGGATTGACAAACCTGTGATTTTCGCCAAACTCTTGTTCATGGCTGGCGACCTTGAGGCCGAATCCTCCCTAGAGCGCGCGTTTTCGTGGATCACCGGGCCGACAACGCCTCCGCGGCTCGAGGCCGCGATGCGGCATGCCGTGTTTGGCGGCGGCGGACGGGTCCGGCCCCGCCTCGCGCTCGCGGTGGCCAGTGCGTGCGGACGCGGAAACGTCGACGTGGCATCCGCCGCGGCTGCGTCGATCGAGTTCCTGCACTGCGCTTCGCTGGTCCACGACGACCTGCCGTGCTTCGATGACGCGGACCTGCGTCGCGGTCGCCCGACCGTGCATGTCGAGCATGGGGAGGCGCTCGCCGTGCTCGTGGGAGACGCCCTCATCGCGGGTGCGTTCGAGGTCATCGGACGCGGTTGCGAGAGCCATCCTGGGCTTCTGGGGCCCTTGTTGGCGACCGTTGCACGGTCCGTAGGGGCTGTCCGGGGGATCGTCGCGGGCCAGGCATGGGAGTCCGAGCCAACCCCAAACCTCCGCCTGTACCACCGGGCCAAGACCGGTGCGTTGTTCGAGGCTGCGGTCTGCGTCGGAGCGATCGCCGGCGGGGGAGATCCGGGCGCGTGGCTCCCGGTCGGTTCGAGGTTGGGCGAGGCCTATCAGGTTGCGGATGACATCCTCGACCTGGTCGGCTCGGCATCCGCCCTCGGCAAGCCAGTCGGTCAAGATGCCCGGAACGGGCGACCGTCCGCGGTTCAAGAGCTTGGCTACGAGCGCGCGTTCGGCCGGCTCCAGACGCTCTGCGACTCGATGTTCACCTGTGTCCCTGCCGTGGAGGGGCGCGAGGAGTTTGTCGGTTGGGCCATGAACCTGTGCAGAAAGCTGTTCCCTCCAGCGGAACAATGCGGTGTCCAACGCTCCAACGAGGCCTTCCTGACCGCCTGAGGCGAGTTTTGACCTGGCCGCGCGGTTGATGTCCAAACTTTCAATGACTATTTGCAAACCTTGAACAAGGTGTTACACATTCAACAGGAGTTCGACATGCACGTAGCGACGCAAACCACCCCGCGAGCCTCTGCCCACCGACTGGTTCCCGCGGATCGGGCATCCGACGCGGGCGCCCTCGACGTCTACTTCCGGGAGCTCGAGCGCGAGTCCTTGATGAAGCCCGACGAGGAGCTTCGTTCCGCGCAACGCATCTTGAACCTTCGACAGCGCTACTGGGCGGAAATGCTGACGTACGTGCCGCTGCATGGCGGGATCCTCGAGCTCATCGTTTCTGCGATGCCCGCGGACAAGCAAAAGAAAGTCGACCTGCGGGCAGCGGAGCGCACGGTCTTTGGAAAACGCGGTTTGACCGTTGACTCCCCCGCCCTTGTCGCTCTAGCCGAGCAGCTGGCTGACGCGGATCCGTCCTGCGACGTCGCGGATCAGCTCACCGCGGAAGTCCAGGCGTTGATGGGTGGTCGCAATGACGGAGGGCACCTCAAGCTCCGGGCCGCCCAGCGCAAGTCCGAGCGGTTCGAGTGCTATGCCCGCCTCGTGGAGAGAACGCGGATGCACCTGCAAGCTGCGCGTTCCGAGTTCGCTCGGGCCAACTTGCGGCTGGTGGTCTCCATGGCGCATCGCTACCTTCGCAGCGGCCGGATGAGCCTCGACGACCTGATTCAAGAGGGCAACGTCGGTCTACTGACCGCGGTCGATCGGTTCGACCCGCGTCGCGGGTTCCGCTTCTCGACCTACGGAAGCTGGTGGATCCGCCACGCGATCAGCCGAGCGCTTTCCGACCGCGGTCGGGCCGTTCGCCTACCGGTTCATGTCATCGAGCTGCAGGCCAAGCTGGGAAAGATCCGTCGCGAGTTCGAGCAGACGCACGGCCGCGAGCCCGATGCCCAAGAGTTGGCGGCGCTTGCCGACGTCCCAAGCGAAAAGGTCGAGCGCCTCGGCCGGGTGCTCTTGGAGCGGGAGACTCCACGGGAGGATGCAGGCGAAGGCGCGCGGCCCCGCGGAATCGATGCGCTCTCCGACGGAGAGCCAGCGGTGGACACCCGTCTGGAGTCGTTCGAACTCGATGGCGCCCTCCAAGACGCGCTGGACACCTTGCGCCCCATGGAGTCCGAGATTCTGCGACTGCGCTTCGGCCTCGACGGAAACGAAGGACACACGCTCCGGGAGATCGGTGAGGTGTACTCGTTGTCTCGTGAGAGGATCCGTCAGATTCAGCAGCGCGCCCTCGACAAGCTTCGCGACGCACTGCTCGACGATGGCCACAGCGCAGCGCCGGCGGAATTCGCCGCGGCCCTGTGTGCTTCCTGAGGACCCCATCTGTCCGCACGCGTGCGGGGACATCGAATCATGCGCGCCGAGTACCTGCTCTTCGACCTCCTGATCCTCGCGGGTCCCCTGGCGCTGAGTTTGGTGCCGCGCCACGACTTCTTGGGTCGTGCTCGAAGCATCGTCATCGCGACCCTCGCGGTGGCGGTGCCGTTTGTGATCTGGGACTCCGCCGTGGCGGGGTCGCATTGGTGGTTCGATGCTCGGTACACCATCGGTCTCGAGGTCTTTGGCCTACCGGTCGAGGAAGTTCTCTTCTTCATCGCCGTGCCCTACGCGTGCGCGTTCAGCTGGGAGACGCTCGTCGGCGGCGCCAAGGGGCGGGCCTCGATTTCAAGTTGGGTCTACACGCTCCCGTGCCTCGCGGGGCTCGCGGGGCTCGCGATGCTCATGAGCGGTGGCCCGGGGTACACCGCGCTGACCTTGGTGGCGTTGGGGCTGGCCGGCGGGCTCGACCACATGCTGGGCACGGGGTTGCTGCGGATGCCTCGCTATTGGGCTTTTGCGGGGCTGGTCACCGCCTTCACCGGCGTGTTCAACAGCTATCTGACCTGGCGACCGGTCGTGCACTACGGCGAGGCGCATCAGCTCGGCGTTCGAGTCGGCACGATTCCCGTCGAGGACTTTGGGTACGGGCTCGCGCTATGCACCGCGACCGTTGTCTTGTTTCAGTGGCATCAGGTTCGCCTTGCGCAGCCTTCCTGGGCGGGTCGCCTCATCGAGCGGGCGTTTGGGGGCTACCGACACACGCTGAAGCCCGTTGACCAGTCGCGTCCCATCGCGCTGGACGAGCCTCGTTCGGTGGCCGTGGTGGGCGGTGGGCTCGCGGGGTTGTCGGCGGCGAGCATGCTCGCCGAGCGTGGATTCGACGTCACCGTTCTCGAGAAGAACTCGTATCTCGGCGGGAAGGTCGCGGGGTGGCGGGAGCGGCTCGACGACGGGTTCGACGCGTCCATCGAGCATGGGTTTCACGCGTTTTTTCGCCACTACTACAACCTCGATGATTGGCTCGACCGCATCGGCGTGCGCCGCTCGATGCGAGCGGTGGGCAACTACACCATCGTGACCGAGGACCTTCAGCGCCTCTCGTTCGCCGACCAACGCGAAGCGCCGATCCTCAACCTCGTGAACCTGGCGCGTCGAGGGTTGTATGCGCTCGGTCCGGTGGCCCGCGGCCCTGCGGGGCGAGAGATGGAGGCATTCCTCCGCTACGACGCCGACAAGACCTTCGAGGTGTTCGACGACCTCCCGTTCTCCGAGTTCGCCGAGCGAGCCGAGCTCCCGAAGAACCTTCGCACGGTGTTCAATGCGTTCTCCCGTGCGTTCTTCTCGGATGACGACCGGCTCTCCACCGCCGAGCTGATCAAGAGCTTCCATTTCTACTACCTCAGCCACGACCACGGCCTGGGATACGATTTCGTCGACGGCAACTACACGAGTGGACTGGTCGACCCGATCACCGCGCACTGCGAGGCGCACGGCGTCGAGTTCAGGACCGACACCCCGGTCGAGCAGCTCGAACGTGACGGCGACAAGTGGCACGTCAACGGTGAGACGTTCGATGCCGTAGTCCTTGCCGCAGATGTCGGCGCTGCGGGGGCGATCCTCCGGGCGAGCGAGTCCGTGCGTGCCGCCGCGCCGTCGTTGGTGTCTCGCTTTGACCACGTGCGCGCGGGGCAGCGCTATGCCGTCCTGCGTCTGTGGGTCAAGCAGCCCTCACCCGACGACTTGCCGGTCTTCGTCTCGACCGAACGTCGCGGGGCGATCGATGCGGCTGCGTTCATCGATCGCATCGATCCGGAGGCGGCTGCGTGGTCCCGCGAACACGACGGGAGTGTGGTCGAGCTGCACTGCTATTCGGTGCCGGACGACATGGCCGACGATGCCGTTCGGGATTCCCTGGTTGCGGGCATGCACCACTTCTTCCCCAGCTACGTCGGCGCAGTCATCGAACACGAGCATCTGCAGCTGCGGCGGGACTTCACCGCGTTTCATGTCGGCATGGGCGCGCATCGGCCGGGCGTTGAGACGGAGCTGCCTGGGCTGCTGCTCGCGGGGGATTGGGTGAAGCTGCCGTGCCCGGCGATGCTGATGGAGGCCGCGCATACCTCAGGTCGAATGGCGGCCAACGCCATTGCTCGCGAGGCCGGTCTTCGGGAGGCACCGGTCTACACGGTTCCACTCAAGGGGCTGCTCACGAAGCTGCCCACGCGTCCCCAGGCGGGGTCGCCGTCACCCGTCGAACACGCCGTGGAGTAGGATCGGTGTCGGGCTGAGCGACGGGCTGACTACGGCTCGACGCCAGCGAAGCGCCATGCGGCCGCGATCGCGGTGCGAGCCGCGGCATCCGTGCCCAGCTTCTCGACACCCAGGGTCCGCAGCGTGTCCTCGCCGGGCGAGATCCCCTCGTCGACCAACGGCTCGAGGGCTTCCAAGAATCGCGACTCCCGGCGACCCTTGGAGTCGAGCACATTGAAGTTCTCCAGCGCCTGTTGGGACAGCTTGAACACGCGCTTGGCGAGTTCGTGAACCCGCGCGGATTTCATGCCCTCGTTGGCAGCCTCGTGCCACAGCGCGATCCTCTCGTCGAACGACAGCGCATCGAGGGGCGCCATCGCCTCGTCTCCCGCCGCGTCGTCGTAGAGTAGGCCCTTGAGGAGGGCAGGGAGCGCACACACGAACCGGCTGCCGACCGCATCGGCCGAGCGGAACTCGAGATGAGGCTTCAGACGCACCTCCGGGAACACGGTGCTCAGGTGCACCAGCCAATCGTCGTAGGTGGCGGTGGCGTGCGTGCCGTCGGGGCACTCGGCTCCGTGCTCGAGGAAGTGGCGGAACGGCTGGTGGTGCGCAACGTACTTGCCGCTGCGCTTGAAGAAGAACATTGGCACGTCGAGGACCCAATCGACGTAGCGCTCGAACGAAAACGGGCGTTCGAAGAAGAACGGGCGGATCCCACACCGATCGTTGTCGACGTCGGTCCAGACCCAGCTCCTCGAGGACACACGCCCGCTCGGCTGGCCTTCGACCAGCGGCGAGTTGGCGAACATCGCCATGACGATCGGAGCCAGGGCTGAGGCCCGCCGGAGTCGCTCTCCGCACTGGGCCTCCGAGCTGTAGTCGAAGTTCGCCTGCACGGTGCAGGTCCGCGACATCATGTCGAGCGCCATGCTGCCCTTGGTGGGCAAGTAGTTCCGCATCACCTGGTAGCGCCCTTTGGGCATCCAGTTGATCTGCTCGCGGGTGGCAAACGGGTGATAGCCGATCGCGAGCCACGTCAGGCCGAGCGGGCGGGAGACAGCGTCGAGCTCCTCGTAGTGATCCGAGAACTCCTCGCAGGTCTCGTGGACATTGGCCAAAGGCGCGCCGGAGAGTTCGAACTGTCCGCCGGGCTCGAGGGTGATCGATGCGCCACTGCGGCGCAGCTCGACGACCTCGCCGTCGGTGCCGCGGTCGGGCCCGGGCTCCCACCCGTAGTCGCGGACCAAAGCCTCGAGTACCCCCTGAATATGGGGTGCGTAGCGTATGGGCATGTAGGCCCCAGCCTCTTCGTCCCGGGCGAGTCCGAAGCGCTCGAGCTCGGTGCCGACGAGGTGGGTGGAGGGATCGGATCGGACGGCACCCTCGAAATAGGTGACGAGTTGGTCCCGGCGGAGTACCGCGGCCTCTGGCTTGGGCTGGGTCACAGGATGCAGTCCTCGATGGGCGGCTCATACCACCGGCCTGCGTCGAGCGTCGAGGGGCCGGCCACGCGGGGTTCCAGGCGCACGACCCCCAGATCGGCGCGGGGTTGGGTCGGGTTACGGGGTCCGGGGCCTGTCTCTTATACACATCTGACGCTGCCGACGAGCGATCT
>CAJXVA010000566.1 GCA_913061055.1 uncultured Pseudomonadota bacterium | reverse complement strand
GGGCATCTGAAGCGGCCCGGCCGCCCGCCGCGAGCCGCTGCCTGCGCGAACGGGCGCGCGCCGCGGGCGCACGCGCACAGAAGTCGCCCAAACCGGCCGCCGGGCTGTATGGTCCATCTTGCGATGAACACCGTCTACCGGACACTCGCGACGGACAACGGTCCTCGCCGAGCCCTCGTCGTCTCCCAAGACATCGACGAGCTTGTCGGCCGAAACACGCTGGCTGAACTGCGTTCCGGCGCTCGTCCTGGGAGCCACGCCGAGGTCATCTCGCATGTCGCCGCCGACCCCGAGTCGACCCATCTCGTGATCCTTCGGGCGCGCGGTGCCGACGGGTCGGGCACCTTCCGCATGGCTCGCGACCTCGACGACGGCGAGCTCGACGAGGTCGGCTACCTGATGGCCAAGGCTCAACTCGCGACCTGGCGAGACCTTGCGGAGCACGGCGTCCTCGCCTTCTCGCGCGTCGAGCTGCGCGTCTGGGAACTGGCAGCGCTGCGCTCGGGGACGGCGCGACTGATGGCCGAGCTCGAGGCCAAGAAACACGACAGCGACCGGGCCCGAGCCCTGCAAGCGCAGGACGACCACTGGACGCTCGGACGGGCGCTACTCAACTTCGGCGTCGGCCTCGAGACCGCGCTCACCGAACTGCTACCCATGCGGCTCGAACAGCTCGAGCGGGACCAGGACGGACCTGCGGCGAACGCCCCGAGCCCGTCGTAGCGGAGCCGCGAGCTTTCGTCCCGCCATCGTGCCTTCGCGTGGCACCCTCCCGCCATGCAACGGGCTCTCGTTCTTCTGCTCGCATCGGTCGCCGCCTGCCGAGCTCCGATCGCCGAGCCTCCGCCCGAAGGCCGGATCGAGGTTCGCGAACCGGGGCCGTCGGTCTCGTTCGTCGCGATCGGCGACTTCGGAGACGACTCTCCGTTCGAGGCCACCATCGCGGCCCGCGTTCGCGGTGCAGCCCCCGACGTCATCGTGACGCTCGGCGACAACAACTACCCCAGCGGTGCGGCGCGTACGATCGATGCCAACGTCGGCAAACACTACGCCAGCTTCATCGCACCCTACCGGGGCGAGTACGGACCGGGAGCCGAGCACAACCGCTTCTTCCCCTCCTTGGGAAACCACGACTGGTACACGACCGACCTCCAGCCCTACCTCGACTACTTCGAGCTCCCGGGCAACGAGCGCTACTACGACTTCGTTTGGGGTCCCGTGCACTTCTTCGCGATCGACAGTGACTCCGCGGAACCGGACGGGACGTCGGTCGACAGCATTCAGGCGCAGTGGCTGCAGGAGACGATGCGGGCTTCCGAGTCCCCGTGGCAGGTCGTCTACATGCACCACGCTCCGTATTCGTCAGGGCGGCACGGATCCGAAACAACGATGCAGTGGCCCTACGCGCAGTGGGGTGCGGATGCCGTCCTCGCCGGTCACGACCATCACTACGAACGCATCGAACGCGATGGAGCGGTGTTTCTCGTCAACGGTCTCAGCGGAAGTCCGAAGGTCTACCCCATCGGGGCACCGATCGAAGGCAGCCAGGTCCGCTTCAACGAGACCCACGGAGCGCTCTTTGCCAACGCAACAGCGACCCGTTTGTCGTTCTCTTTTGTGACCGGCGGCGGAAAGACGATCGATAAGGTCGAACTCACCCAGGCCGCGGAACCCGCCCCCGCGCCGGGCGCCTCCGTGCCGGAACCCGAGTCCGAGCCCGCTACACCGAGCGACTTCGACGCCTACGAGGACTAACAGCCCGTCCCACAACCTCAGCGAGGGCGCAGCCCGCTAAGGGATCACGACGACATCACAGGGCCAGCTGGCATCGACCGAGTGCGAGGCGCCATCCTTGAGCGTGTCGCAGGCTTCGCCGGTCAGGAGCAGGGTCGTCTCGTTGGGCACGTCCCAGTCGGTACCGCACTCAAGCTCCACGCCGTCCAGCTTCACGGTGCCTTCACACGCCTTGTCGACGTCGACTTCACCGTCGATCGTCAGCTCACAGCTGATGAATGTACCGACGATCTCGTTGAACGCCTCGACGAGCTGCCCAGCATCGAGCGCCTCGTAGTACGGCGCAGGCATCGGGTCGTTTGCATCCTTGCCCACGCCGACGTTGGCCATTTCCTGGAGGTGCTCGGCACCCACGTCGTTCCCGACGGAGATGATGAAGGTCGAGATGTCCTCACCGAAAGCGAACGCAGCTGCGGCCAAGGCCTCCGGTTGCCCTTCTTGCGGGTTTGGCGTGTCGCACGTGTCGGGCTCCCCGTCGGTGGCGAGCACGATCGCCTTGGGACCTTCGAAGTCGAGGGCCGACAGCGAGATGGCGACCGCTTCGAGCGACTCGCCCGTGGGCGTCTCGTCGTTGGGGTTCGCCGGCGCGTACTCGGCATCGATCGCGTCTCGGTTGTCGAGAGCAGCCTCCACCGAAGTGAGCATCGGGCATTCGGGCCCCTCGTTGCCGTCCTCGCTGGTGTACAGCGTGACGCCGAAGCGAACCTGGGACTCCAGCTGTGCGACCACGCCGTCGTCCGGATCCATCAGCGTCTCGTAGACCGCCGCCCACCGATCCTGTCCGCCGAAGTCCGCGGTCATGCTGCCCGACTGGTCGATGAGCAGCACGATGGTCGGTACGATCGGCTCCAACGTCACGGTCACTTCGCCGCACCCGCTGGTCAGCGCATCGGGGTCCGCGGTTGTCGTCGGCGGCGGGCCAGTAGTCACAAACGGCCCCGAGCTGCTCTCGCCCACAGCACCCGTGCTGACGCCCTCGGTCAGATCGATGCCGGTCTCGTCCGTGTCCGCGACCGTATCGGACGGCGGCGACGAAGATCCCCCGCACGCAGCGATCATGAGTGCGCCGGCTACTGCCGTCCGCAACGCTCCCCTTCCCATACCCTAGGGTAACGCCCTGGGGCCCCGTGTCCGCGGCTTCCAGCGGTTCGGAAAAGACGGTGGCCGGGCTGACACTGGATCACGCTGGTCACGCCCGTCGTAGCGTGACCAGCGTGATCTCCTGCGGGGCACCGACGCGCATGGGAGGACCCCAGTAGCCCGTGCCCCGGCTTACATAGATCCACGTGTTGTCGTGCTTCGCCAAGCCCGCCACGTAGGGCTGCGCCAAATGCACCAGCACACTGAACGGGAAGTATTGTCCGCCGTGAGTGTGCCCGGAGAGCTGCAGATCGTAGCCCGCCTCTGACGCCGCGTCGATGCTTCGGGGCTGGTGCGCCAGCAGGATCGAGACATCGCAGTCCGGAGCACCAGCGCGCGCCCCAGCGGGATCCGAGTCGTGTTCGGGCACCAGGTCGCCCGCTTTCACGTCGGTGCAGCCGGCGAGCAACAACCGCGCATCCCCGCGCGAGATCACCCGATGTTCGTTGTTGAGCACCGTGAGTCCCAGCCGCGCGACCTCGTCGCACCACGCCGGACCATCCCAGTAGTACTCGTGGTTTCCAGTCACGAAGTAGGTCCCGTCACGGCCGCGAAGCCCAGCCAAAGGCGCAACCTCGTCCCGCAGGTCGTCGACGTAGCCATCTACGAGGTCCCCCGTCACGACGGCGAGGTCGGCGTTGAGCCCGTTCGCGCGCTCGACGATCCCTTCGAGCTGCTCGCGGCGGATCGTGGGGCCCACGTGTACGTCCGAGAGCTGGACGATGCGGTAGCCGTCGAAGGCCTCGGGCAGCCCCTCGATCGGAACGTCGACTTCGACCACCTCGGGGAGCTGAATCGCCTGCGCCAGTCCAACGCCGCCCACACCACCGGAGGTCGCAACCGCCCCCATGCTCGCGACCTTGCCGATGAAACCGCGCCGGCCGGGGTCATCCGGAGGCGCGGGGTTGGCCGACGAGAGCACCTTGCGCATCCCCTTGGCGGCGCCACCGACGACGTCGGAAAACAGCACGAGGAAGAACAGCACCGAGGTGAGGCCAAAGAGCCACAGCCCAACCCACTGCAGTGCACGCAGAGCCGAGGAATCGCCGCCCAAGCGAGCGGCCCACAACGAGCCCATGGCCGTGGAGCCGCTGAGCGTGAGCGCGATCCAACCCAGCCGACGAAGGCGCGTGGAGAGCCCGAGTCGGCCGAACAGGCGCCGCCCGATATACGCGTGTCCGCCAATCCAAACGGCGGTCATCACCGCCATGAACACGAGCAGGCGCATGGGCCTCAGTACGCCACCGCGGGGGGGTCCCGTTACGGTTCGACGTCCAGAACCGACGCAAGATCGGCCTGGGCTTCGGCCGCGGAGGAACTCTGCAGCTGCACCAGGGCGCGGTTGTGGGTTGAGGAGGCGTACCAGGCTTCGTTGCCATCGTCCCCGATTGCGCGATAGATGATCGCCTCGCTGGACTTGCGCCCGGCGCTGACGGTCATCGAGAACGCCTCCTGCAGCCCGTCGGGTTTGTTGGCGGGCTCGATGTACCGCAACACCTTGAGACGCAGTGCTTTGTCGAACCACCCGGCCGCGGCGGGGCTCGGCTCAGAAGACCCGGGGGTCGACCAGAACCGTGCGGCGCGGTCGTCCGGGTTGTTCTGCGTGTACGTGGCCTCCGCCTCTCCACCGCGCACCGAGATCGTATCGATGTCGGTGACGTCGAAGGCGAGCAGCGAACGATCGGGGAGCGAGCGTTCCGCGGTCTCGAGACTGTCCACCAGGCTTGCCGCCACGATGTACACGGTGCCGTCCTCGGGATCACGAACGTAGCGATTCGAGCCGCCATAGGCCTTGGCGCCGACCTCGTAGGTCTTCGCGTCGCGCCCCTTGCGATGGAATGTGAGAGAGGCTTGGCCCTCGCCGAAGCCGAGTTCCTCGAGCTTGGAGTCATCCACGCCTTCGAGCACCCGCTTGGCGACGAACGGAGCTGCGCCCTTGGCAATCGTCTCCCCCGCAGCTCCGGCTTTGAAGGCCTGCGGCTTGGCGGGGACCGGCGTCGCCTTCGGTGGCGAAGGCTCGGCCGGGTCGGGCTCGGCCGCGGGGACATCCGATGGCTCGGTCTGTGCCCAAACGTATGGCCCCAGCTCATCTTCACGCAATTCGAGGCGCACCGTCCCCGATGGACTCTCAAAGACGATCGCTTCGAGTTCATCGCGTTCGACGTCGAGGATGATCGTCGAGCCGGACAAGTCCGGGTCCCCCTCGTGCGTCCAGGTTTGGTAGGCGCCCACGAGCGCAAGTGTCAGCGCCAGGCCGTAGCCGATCACAGCAGACTTCATCGCGCGTCTCCTTTCACGCTGGCTCGCTGCCCGCGGTGGCGCAGACGCACGCGGAACACGCCCAGTCCAAACACCAGCAGCGGAACGCCGAGCACTGTCGAGTAGAACCACCAGGTCTGCCCCTCTTTGGTGTGCTCGATCTTCACGTCTTCTTCCGACTGCGTGGTTCCCGAGAGTGCCTCGGCACCGATCAACCAGTTGCTCGTGTCGCGGAGGAAGTGGATGTTGCCCGGAATGATGCTCCCTTGCTGATCCCCCACGCCGCCGAGCGCAACGTCTGAGACCACCGACGAGGTACTGGCGACGATCGCCCGCCACCCCACCGCGTTGGTACTTCCGCTGACGGCGGCGACGAGTGGCTTGGTGCCTTTCACCTCGCCCGCGTCGGCGGAGAACACCGCATCACGATTCTCGTCCACAAACGCCGTCGCCATCGAGCGAACGGTGACGGTGTGGGCAGCCGCGTGCCCCTCCTCCAGTTCGAGGTAGCCGGTGAATGGCGCGCCGAACACCTGCCGCTGTGCTGCCAGCGTCACGCTGCTTCCGTGAGAGCTGAAGGAGTCGGTGAGGACGAGGAAGTTGTCCCGCTTGTCGCCTGCGCTGCGGGCATGAACGACCTCATCGGCGAGAATCCCTTCGGCCACGGTCACGCCGAGAACCTCCGCCACCATGGCATCCAGGGGGTCTTCGATGGGTGTCGGGAGCGGGGCGCGGGCGGCTCGTGGTTCGAGCGCGAGAAACAACGACCCGCCCGCCTCGAGATACCCACGCAAGGAGTCCGTCTCGGCTTGGGAGAACGGGTATCGGGGGCCCAGCACCATCACCAAGCTCGCGTCGGGAGGAACACCTTCCCCGAGCTTCTCCCGCAACCCCAGTTCCTTGACGGTGAAGCCTTGGCTCTTGAGTTCCTCGCGAAGCCCATTGGCTTGCAACTCCGGGACCGGCTGCGCCGCCTGACGCCAGGTCAGCTCGCCGTGCCCGGTCGTCACGTAGGCGATGCGCTCACCGTGGCCCAGCTCGATGAGGACCTTCTGCACATCCGCATCGATCTTCTTGAGCGCGCGTTTGGCCTTGTCAAACTCCGCGTTGACCTTGACGTTGCGGGTGACCGGCTTCGGTGGAGGTTCCTCCCCTTCGGCAGGCGGCGGCGCGTCGATCAGGATGTCACCTTGGGTGAAGGTGATGGTGCCGTTGTTGCGAACGGCGAGCGCCTTGGC
>CAJXVA010000565.1 GCA_913061055.1 uncultured Pseudomonadota bacterium | reverse complement strand
GCAGCGTCAGATGTGTATAAGAGACAGCCGCGAGAAAGAAGAGGCGCTGGACGTCGCCCGAATGGCGCGCAGCGAGGCCTTGCGGGTCGTCGCCGAAGAGCGTGCTCGCCTTCTGGGGATCAAGGAGCAGCAAGCCCTGTTCGCCGCGGACCTACCCCGCTGGCGGCAGCTCGCGCGCGAGCTTCACGAGTCGTCCCTCGAATGGCATCGACGTGTCGATGAGATGGTCGACGACGTCTCCGGGACTGAGGCCGACGCAGATGCCGTGTACGGCGAGCTACAAAGCACGCTCGACGATGCACGCGCGGCGCTGGCGGACGCCTTGGCACGCGCATCCAGCCCTGGCCAGCAAGTCCCTGCGCCGCCCGAGGACTTCAACGACGCGGACCTGCCCGCGGACGTCGATCGTGCGGATCTGGTCGAGTTGAGAGACTCCCTAGCGGCTGAGGTCGAGACGCTCTCTGCCGAGGAACTCGTGGTCGCGTGGGAGGTCGCATCGCTCCTGCGAGACGACGTCGTCATGCTCAACCGCGACCGGCTCCGGCTCTTGCCGAGCATGTCGCCCGATCTCCGGGACGACCTCACTGGGCTGGGTCTCGCCGGCCGAGCTCAAGCCCGCCGCGAGCTCGGCCAGATCGGCCTCGAGCTTCGTTATCACGCAATGTCGCTCCCACGCGACGCCGCCTCGATCGCGTCGACGGTGCAGGCGCGCCCTCTCGACCTGGTCGTTCGCACGCTGGAGCTGATCTGCATCATCGCGCTGTTTCGATGGTGGCGCGGTCACGCCGATGAACTGCTCCGAAAGTGGCGGGGACCGATGTGGGCTCGTTCGCCTGCCCAGCGGGCGCGTGCGAACGCCATCTGGTACCTGCTGAGGATCCGTCGCCCGGTGGAGTGGCTGCTGCTCCTGATCGTCTTACCGCTCGTGGTGGGGACCGCATCGAACGCGATGGAGCTGCGCCTCATCTGGCTGGTGCTCTTCTGGGTGCAGGGGGCTCGTGCGGTGGTGCTGACCGTCGACGCCATCGCGGAGCGCCAAAGCATCTATGGCGCGAGCGTCAAGGGCAACGCCAAGCTCCGTTTCCGGTCGCTACGGCTCATTGGACTCACGGTCACGCTCGTGGGTCTGATCCTCACCCTGACCTCGGACATCGTGGGCCGAGGCACGATCTATCGCTGGGTCCTTCAGGGCTGCTGGGTTCTCGTGGCACCGATCGGGATCTGGTTGGTGTCGCAGTGGCGCCCGACGATTGTGGGGAGGCTCGAAGGCTCGGTGAAGACCAGCGCCGTCGCGCGCTTGGTGGTGGAAAACCAATCCGGAGTTCGGGGGTTCCTCGTGTCCGCCATCGGGGGGGCCTGGCTTCTGGGCCAGGGCACGAGCGCGTGGTTGGTTCGACAGCTATCGGGCCTCGACACCACCCGGAAGGTCTTGGCGTACCTCTTCCGGCGGGAGGTCGCGCGCAAAGCCGAGACGTCCACGCTGGGCCCTCGGGGCGCTCCGTTGGCGGGTCGCTCCTTTGACCAGCTCGGGCCACAGAGCCAAGCGACAAAGATCGCGCCCATCGAGGAGCCTGCCCGCGACCTCGTCACCCAGGCGCTCGAACTCACCCGAGCCGAGGCGTGCACACTCAGCGTCGTCGTTGGCGAGCGCGGGATGGGCAAGTCGATGTTTCTGCGCCGGCTCGTCGCACGGAGCGACGATACGACCTGCATTGTCGGCTGCCCCCCCGAGGGCTTTGACGCTCTGCTCGAGGCCCTGGCAGTGCAGTTCAACGCCGCGGACTACGGCCTCGATACCGTGGCCCAAGCCATCCGAGATGCCGGTCCATCCCTGATCTGCATCGACGACGCCCATCGCATGATCGCCCCGGCTGTCGGGGGACTCGAACAGCTGGACCACTTCACCCGGTTTGCGCTCCAGGTCGGCGGTGATGTCTCTTGGATCGTCGCGATTCAGGAAGCGGCGTGGCATTTCGTCGAACGGGCTCGTGGCGAGCGCGTGTTCTTCGACCAGGTCCTGACGCTTCCGCGTTGGACCGAAGATCAGATCTCGACGTTGATTCAGCGACGGACCGGCGAGGTGGAGCTCAAGCCGAGCTTCGACGCGCTGGTGGTCGCAACCGAATCCGACGACCCCGCCGAGGGACGGAGAACCGAGCTTGGGTACTATCGGATCTTGTGGGACCACTCGGGTGGAAACCCGGCCGTGGCGTTGCAGGCGTGGCGCAACTCCCTGTTCGTTGCGGAGACCGAAGATGAGCCCGTCGTTCGGTTGTTCGAGGAACCTTCGGCGACCGAGATCGAGCGACTGCCCGCCACGCTGCTCTTCGTGCTGCGCGCGATCGTCCAACTCGAGCTCGCGACACCCCAAGAAGTCGCCGACTGCACCCAGCTTCCGGCACCGGACGTTGCCGATGCGATTCGATTCTCGGTGGCGCATGGCTATGTTGAGCCCTCCTCGGGTCGCTTCCGGCTGTCCTGGACCTGGTATCGGACCATCACCCGCGTCTTGGTGCGCCAACACTTGCTCGTGAGTTGATTGATGGAAAGCGTCCCCGACAACGCGACCCTGGAGCAGATCACGGGACTGATCCGCTGGAGCGGCGTCCTCACGTCGATCCTGGTGATCATCGGAGCGCTGGTCGTGCTGCGGTTCGTCCGGAATACGGTCGAGAACCTCAGCGGGCAGTTCGCGAACCGTCGGTTCGTGTTTCAGAAGATCGCGACGGTCCTCCAGTTCGTCGTTTACGTGGCCACGGGCGTGTCGGTTTTGTCGCTCAGCCTCGACCTGGACGACGGCGCGCTGGCGGTGATCGGCGGTACCGTGGCGGTGTCGGTCGGTTTCGCGGTCAAGGACCTGGTGGCGTCGTTCATCGCGGGGATCATGATCATGCTCGACCGCCCGTTTCAGGTCGGGGACCGGGTGAGCTTCGGCGGTCAGTACGGCGACGTGACCGCGATTGGTCTGCGCTCGGTTCGCATGCAGACGCTCGACGACAACACCGTCACGATCCCCAACAACAAGTTTCTCAACGAGATCACGTCCAACGGAAACTACGGGGCGCTCGACATGCAGGTCGTGATCGACTTTCACGTGGGGTCCGACCAGAACATTCTCCTGGCGCGAGAGGTCGTCTCCGAGGCGGCGGTCTCCAGCCGCTACGCGTACCTGCCCAAGCCGGTGGTTGTCCTCGTCGAGCAGGTGGTGAGCAGCGACCTGGTCGCAATTCGACTACGGCTGAAGGCCTACGTGCTCGACATCAAGTACGAGAAGGCGCTCGTCACCGATGTGAACCTGCGGGTGCTGCAGGCCTTCGGCAAGCACAACATCAAGCCTCCGGCTGTGTTGCACCGGTCTTCGCTCGGGTAGCGTCTCGGTAGTCGAGATACGCGCGCAGGATCGACTGCTCGACCTGGCCGCGACCCCGCATCGGTGCCGGGTAGCGAAGGATGAGCCCCAACTCGGGATTCCGCGTCGAGACCCAAACCTTCGGCGTCACGTCGGGCGGCTCGAGTCCGTGCTTGTGCCCAACCCGCTCCATGTTCTTCTGGGCCTTCTCGACGTAGCTTCCGCAGACCTCGTTGGCGGCCTCCAGGAGCATCGTCTCTGCCTCGCGCCAGGGCGTGTCTGCATCGAGTTCGATCCGGGTGGTGTGCAGGACAAACTGCTCGGTGAAGGTCTCGTTGACGACCGGTGAGGTCAGAAACAGGCTGTTGGGCAACACGACCATTCGCCCGGTCAGCTTGTGAATCGACGGCTCTGGACCGACCTCCAGAAGGGTCGTCGTGAGCGGCCCGATGTCGATCACATCGCCTCGGGTCCCGTTGACCTCGATTCGGTCACCGAGGCGAAAGGAGCGCGCCGAGACGCGCAGGAACGTGCCGCTCAAGCACAGGATGAGTTCCTTGGTCGCGATGACGAACGCGGCTCCTAGGGCGGCCAACGAGAGGGCAACCGTCTGCAGCTGTTCCGCCCACAGCACGACCGTGGCTGCGAGAAACAACACGATCGCCGCGTTCCTCGACTGCACCAAGAATCGGTTTCGCCGCTCCGGGGGCAGGCCCGAAGTATCGAAGGTTCGAACTGCGACCCGTCGACCGACGACGATCAGGAAGAAGATGCCGACGGTGACGAGGATCTTGATCGCCGAGGGGTGCTGCCCAAGAGACTCGATGAGCTCCACGGGCGGAGCTTAGAGCACATCGCACGCCCCGGCCACGGGACACGGGCTTCGGCGATCAGAGGCAGGGGACGACGGCACCGGATGTGAATGTGTCGGTGGCCGACTCGGCAAGCTGGCTCAGCATCGTCCACGCCCCGGTCTTCTCCTGTTGGGTGAGATCGTAGGTCTCGAACCCGACGGGGGAGGCGACGATCAAGATGCTGTCGTTGAAGGCGGTGCGCGCGAATGTGCCAGGCAAACCGGCTGCGACAGCCTCACCACGCACCTCGAGCTCGTCGGTCGCTCCGTAGGCGGCCAGGACCACGCCGGTGGAGCCGCCCATGGCGAAGCCGATCTCGCCGGTCGAGAGCCGGAGCGGCCAGATGTTGCGGCGGTCCGCCCAGGGCTCATCGGTTTGCACCGCGACGGCGCCGAAGCCGTCCTTTTCGAGCGGGAGTCGATACACCGCCCGTCCATCCGGGGACCCCGCGCCGACGCCGACCAGTTGCTCGGTCGGCGCCACGTACAGCAGGGCACTGAGGTCGTTTCGAAGGACGGGAATCACAGCGGGGGTTCCGATGGTGATGCTGTTCGGCCCGTAGATCGCGTCGACAAAGAACGGCGGGATGGAGGAGCTTCCGTCTTCCACGAAGTTCACCAACGCGCGTTGGGAGCCTCGGTCGAGGGTGAGCCGGGCTGAACGGACGGCGAGGATCGTCGGGTCGGTGTACTGGGCCGTCGCATCCGGGACGAACGTCCCTCCGCGGACGTCGAACGTATCGATCGCGAACCCGTTGTCGACGAATCGCGTCGCGAAGAGCAACCCGAGGTCGGCGTCGCAGGCGAGCTCTCGAACGGCGGGCACGTCGACTTGATCCGTGATGGTCACGCCGTCCGGCCCCGGCCGCAGACCTGTGATGACCCCAGAGGTCGAGGACGCGACATAGACTTGGCCGCTGCACGGGATTGTGGCGCGGCTCAGTTCGCTTCCAGCGCCGGTCAGCGGTGGGTTGTGGCCGGGGACTTCGGTGCTCGCAAAGTCCGACATCGTGCCGTCCGCAAAAACTGAGTAGGTGCGGACGATCGAGGTCTCTGCTGGACCGCCGAGGTGGGCCAAGAAACACTCGCGCTCGAGCGTACAGATCGGGGAACACCCATCACCGGGCTCGTTGTTGCCGTCGTCACATTCCTCGGGATCGGCGAGCTGGTCGTCGCCGCAGCCGACGGGGATCGCGAGTTCACAAAACCCCTCGATGCACACGGCATCCGATTCGCAGGTCCCATCGTCGCACGGACAGCCGATCCGTCCCGCCAGGCACTCGTCTGTTCCGCTGCCCGTTACGCTGCTCGACCCGTCGGGACCGGTGGAGCCGGGGTCGGGCGTGGTCGTGACGCTCTCGGATTCATCCGTGGTGCTCCCAGAAGAACTGCCACCGCTCGTCGCGGTGGATTCCAGGCTGGGCTCTGCGAAGCAGCCGGCGGCAAAGAGCAGCGCGACCAACGAGGACCTGCGGAGCATGCGGGGGACTCTAGCAGGGCATCGGAAAACCCGGCGCCTGGGGAATGAACGGCTCGATGGCAGGGTCCAGGGCTGGTACACCTCGAACGCTTCGATGACGGATGACCGAATCCCGGATGAGCTGGCCGGCGCGGCGCTCGAACGAGCTGCGCAGCTCCAACTCGACGCAGCCGAACGTGTCGAACGCTCGGCGACCGCCGTTGCTCGCCGGCAGGGATACGCGCGGAGCGAGCTGCTCGACGCGGCGGCCGAGGCTGGCATTGAGCCGCGGTTCCTCGAGCTCGCTCTACGAGAGCAGGCGCTCGCCAAGGGCGACACATCGACGGATTCCGACGTCGCGCTTCTGCGCTGGTTGGGGACACGCCAACGAAGTCTGTCCGTCTCCCGTGTCTTCGATGCCGACCTCAAGACGATGGTGGCTTCGTGCTGTCGGGTGCTGGAGTCCGACAAGGTTGGTCTGCAGCTGCGCGGGGAAACCGAGCGCATGGACGCCGGGCGCGGGGTGGTGCTCGAGTTCCACATGCCGCGGCTGAGCGAGCTTGCGGCGTTGACCGGTGCCTATACGCAGTTGGCCTACCGACTCGAGCAGCTCGAGATGTGGACGCTGCACGTCAGCTTCCGTCCGCTGGGAGAGCGTACCGAAGTTGCGATCGGCGGGGACTTGAGGCCCGGTGCTCGTGCCAACCTTCGGGTTGCCCGTGTCGGAGGGTTCTTGGGCTGTCTCTTATACACATCTCCGAGCCCACGAGACCTCTCTAC
>CAJXVA010000564.1 GCA_913061055.1 uncultured Pseudomonadota bacterium | reverse complement strand
CTCGTCGGCAGCGTCAGATGTGTATAAGAGACAGCTGCACCAGCGGCGAGACCGTCAACGCGGACCCCGACCCCTGCAATCGTCGTGGTCTGTATCTGCAGGTCGCCGTGGCCAAGCTCATCGCCGATCTTGAAGGTGTTCGGGACGGCTGGGCCGCTGGGGCGGACTACCGCGTCGCGTTCACCACCGTGGACGACGTCGACGCGGCCAAGGCCAAGTTGCTGGAGATTCTGGTCGGCATGGGAACCCTCTCCGAGGGCGAACTCGCGGGCGAGCGGATGCAGATCTCACTCTCCGCCAACTCCCAGGAAGACGAGCACTCCTGCTTCTCGGACAACACGCACCGCGACATCTGGCTCAACGCGGAGGGGGTCTCGAACGCGTATCGCGGCGAGTACGCTGGGTACGACAGCACGCTCGACGGCAGCGATGACCAGACCGAGAGCGCCGTCGATGGCTATGGCATCGATGACTACCTGACGGATCTTGGTCTGACGGATGTCGAAGCGGACGCAGCCGCAGCCCTGGCGACGACGGCGACGAACTACGGTGCGGTCGACGCTTCGGCCCGCGGCGGGACGCCTGTCGACCAGATGATCCTGGACGCCGGCGCCGACGCTGCACAGCCGATGCGCGACACGATCGTCTCGCTCAACGCTCAGTCGGCCCAGGTCGCAAACATCGCCGTCGCCCTTGAAGTCGGCAGTCCCGACGATGTCGTCGATCCCGATGCGTCCGAATGCGACACGACGGATCCCACCGTCGAATGCTGAGATGAACCGGCGCGCCTACCCGATGGTCTCCTCGCTCGGCCCGGTGCTGGTGTTCGCCTGCTCGGCGCAGGGGGAGGCCGCGCCCGAGCCGAAGATGGACGACCATCCGCGCGTTGTCGCCGCTCGCGGGCTGCGTCCAGGGGGGGATACCACCGTATCCCTCGGGCCCACCCCGTCGCTCGTCCTGCCCGCCGCCAATCTCGACGATGTCGGCAAGGCGGCGTTCTACGCTGGCAAGGCGCTCGCGACTCAGCCCTGGGTTCGGGCACCGACGCTGACCGACGCCCGCGATGGTCTGGGGCCGCTGTACCACGCCCGTTCTTGCCTGGCGTGCCACGTGAAGGGCGGCCGCGGGCCCGCGAGCGATCCGAACGGCGCGGGCATTGCCACCCTGGTTCGTCTGAGCCGGCCTGGACCTGGTCCGCACAACGAGCCGATTCCAGATCCGATCTATGGCACCCAACTCCAGCCGCAGTCGACCGCACTGAGTCACCAGCTTCGAGGTCGAGCAGGGGCCGATTCGTACGCCGACCAAGGCGTGGCGATCGAAGCCGATGTGCACATCACGTGGACGCCGCGGCCCTTTGCCTACCCAGATGGCACCGAGCTCGTGTTGCAGTCTCCCAACGTGAAGTTCAGTGATTGGGGGTACGGACCGCTCGCGGAGGACACCCTCACCTCGCTTCGGCACACGCCGTCTCTGGCGGGCGTTGGCTTGCTGGAGTTGGTCGCGCAGGCGGACCTCGATCAGGCTGCCGACCCCGACGATGGCGATGGCGATGGCATCTCCGGACGAGTCAACCGCGTGTGGGATCCCGAGACGAAGACGATGCGGCCGGGTCGCTTCGGCCTCAAGGCCAACCAGCCGAGCGTGCGCGTGCAGGTGGCCGGCGCGTTGTCTGGTGACATGGGGCTGTCCAGCCCCGTGTTCCCCGAGCAGCCCTGCACGTCACTGCAGCTCCGGTGTCTTGCCGCGCCGACGGGAAACGACGCTGACGGTTTCGAGGTTCCCGACACCATCTTGGCCTCGATGGTCTTCTTCACCATGTCGATCGGAGTTCCCGCGCGGCGCCGATCGGACGACCCCCTCATCCTGCGTGGACAGACCCTGTTCGACATCGCCGGGTGTGATGACTGCCACACGCCCCGCCATGTCACGGGGGCCGACGACCGATACCCGCACCTGTCGGGGCAGGACATCTGGCCCTATTCCGACCTCCTGCTCCATGACATGGGACCGCAGCTTGGGGATGGACGTGCGGACTTCCTCGCGACGGGGCAGGAATGGCGGACGCCGCCACTGTGGGGCGTGGGTCTCGCCCGAGCGATGCATACGCCGGTGGGATTCCTCCACGACGGGCGTGCGCGGACCATCGAGGAAGCCATCGTGTGGCATGGTGGCGAGGCCCGGGCGAGCCGTGTCCGGTTTTCGAAATTCGGCGCGGAAGACCGCCAGGCCCTCGTCGCATTTGTGAGGTCGCTATGAAGCCTCCAGCCCCGTATCTGCTGCGTCGCCGCGAGCTCATGCTGGGCTCGTGCGCGGCTGCGATGGCGCCGCTTGGGTGCGACGATGCTGATCCCGCGACCGGAGAGCTGTGGGCCTCGGCGCAGGGCTCAGAGCCCGGTTCGTTCGAGCTGGTGGTCGCGAACGCTCAGCGGGTGCACGCGAGATTCCCGAGTGAGGTTCGCGGTCATGGCCTGGCCGTCAATCCGACCGACCCGGCGCACGTCGTGATGTTTGGCCGCCGCCCCGAGCGGGTCGCTATCGCCTGCGATGTCGGCTCTGGCGAGATCGTGGGCCGCATCGCGTGCGCGAGTGGTCGTCACCTGGCGGGACACGGATGTTTCAGTCTGGACGGGACGCGGCTGTTCGTCGTCGAAGCCGATCTGGTCACCGGGGAAGGGACGATCGCGGTCTTCGATGCGGACTCCCTCGAGCGGCTCGGCGAGTTCAGCAGCTACGGAGTTGGCCCCCACGAGGTTGTGCTCATGCCCGGGGGCGACGCGCTCGCGGTGGCCAATGGGGGGCTGATCACCGAGCCGGACGGGCGCGACCCGATCAACCTCGACTCGATGCGGTCTTCACTCGTGTTCGTCGACGCTCACACCGGGGCGGTGCTGGGCGAGCACACGGTGGCGGAGCCCAAGGCCAGCCTCCGGCATCTCGCGATCGCACGGGATGGGACTGTCGCTGTGGTCATGCAGATCCAGCGAGCAGCGTTGTCCGACACGGACCCTCGACCGCTGATCGCGATTCATCGCCCAGGCGGCGAACTCGAGTCCCTCGAATCCGGTCTCGAGCTTGGGACCACGATGGATGACTATGCGGGGGCGGTGGCGGTCGATGACGCATCGCGTGTTGCTGCGGTCACGAGCCCACGGGGCAATCTGGTCGCGTTTTGGGACATTGACACCGCAGAGTCCCTCGCCGTTCAGCGCTTTGACGACGTCAGCGGCGTGGCCCTGTCTGCCGACGGCACACGTTTCATCCTGAGCGGATCGGGCGGCCAGCTGCGTCAGACCAGCACTCACACGCTCGAAGAACAGCCGGCCGCCCGCGCGCGCCTCGAAGATGTCCGTTGGGACAACCACCTCCTCACGCTTGGCCCCCAGGTCTCATGATGTCGACACCGTTCCAAACGCTCTGCCTATCTTTGCTCGTGGCGGCCTCGTTGGGGATCGCCTGCGACAGTTCCGACGCAGGGGCCCAGGGGGCTGTCACGCTTCCGACGGGGGCAGAGATCATGCGGGACACGGTGGAGACCACGATCGTGCCCGACCTCCGGGCGTTCGATACCGCGGCACAGGAGATGCGCACGGGGGTGGACGCGTTTTGTGCCGCGCCCAACGCGGACGGACTCGCGGAGCTTCAAGTTCGGTGGCGTTCGCTGTCCGAGACGTGGAGTGCCGTTGCGCCGTACAACCTCGGACCGCTCGACGATGACGTGATCACTCCGAAGATCATCTTCATCGAATCGATGCGGCAGCGAGGGACGGACTACACCCAGACCGTGCGCGATGGAATCGTGCGGGGCATTGAGGGAAACGAAGCGCTGGACCTCGCCTACTTCGACCGACAGACATTCGACGAGGTCGGCTTGCTCGCGCTCGAAGTCTTGGTGTTTGAGGACAGCGGTGAGGGCAACTCCACCGAGCCGGCGGATGTTCTTGCCGATTTTGCAGCGACCCCGCGCAAGTGCGATGCGTTGAGGGGGTTGACCGAACTGTTGGCCTCCTGCGCGGCGACCGTGCACCGCGGGTGGACCGAGTCCTTTGCGGACAGCGGGGAGCCCTTCGCGGAGACCATGGCGGGTCCGGAGTTGGCCGACGGGACCGAGCCCGTGGCGGCGCTGTTGATCGTGCTTCAGGAGCACCTCGACTACATCAAGGTGCGAAAGCTCGAGGGCATCCTCGATGCGGAACTCTCCGGCCACTTCTACCCCAACGTCCTCGCGACTGTGGAGGCGATGGACGAACTGCTGAGCCAGCCGAGCGAGGAGAGCTTCGGTCTGCTGGAGCGGATGGAGGCGACGGGGAACGCGGAGGAGGTCGCGGCCGTGCGCGCAAACCTCGAGACGGCCAAAGCCGCTGCGACGGACGAAGACCGGGACGCCCTGACCGCTGCGATTGGGCTGCTCGACGGCAATCTCAAACGCGAGATCCCGGACGCGCTGGGTGTCGAGCTGGGCCTGACGTTCACCGATGGAGACTGACTGACCATGCGCCGCCGCAACAACGCGTCCACGCTTGCTCGCGCGCACCACGTCGCAGTTCTCTGGTTTGCGCTGGGTGCCTGTGCGCCCCAAGAGGACGATGAACCGATGCCGCCGAGCGTCTACGCCGATGTCGAGGCATTCGGCGAGGCGCTGTTCTTCGACGAGAACCTCTCGATGCAGCGAACGCAGTCCTGCGCGACGTGTCATGACCCCGACCGAGGGTTCACGGACGGGAGGCTCGACGCTCAGGGAAACGTGCGTGCAGTGTCGCTGGGCGACGACGGTGTCTCGCTGGGGGATCGCAACGCGCCCAGTGCTGCCTACGCCTTCTTGGCTCCGGAGTTTCACGTCGGGACTCGGGAGCGCCACAACAAGCAGAACAACCACCGGCTCTACATGGGGCCCCTAGGCGGGCAGTTCTGGGATGGTCGCGTACCTGGCCTCGAAGGCCAGGCTGGTGGACCCCCGCTCAACCCGCTGGAGATGGGCATGCCCGACCCCGCCTCGGTCGCGGAACGGCTGGGCGAGGACCCCGAACACCGCCGGGCCCTGTTCGAGTTCTTCGGCCAGGACGCGCTCGATGATGACGACGCTGCATACGCCGCGATGGCGGATGCGATCGCTGCGTATGAGCGGACCGAAGTGTTTGCCCCGTTCGACTCCCGCTACGACCGTTCGTTGCGTGGAGAGGTCGCGCTGACCTTCAAGGAGCTGACCGGAAAGGCCATCTTCTTCTCGCAGTTCGGCAACTGCGCGGTGTGCCACCAGCTCTACAGCGAGGGCGACCCGATCAACGAAACTCGTGAGACGTTCACCGGCTACGAGTTCCACAACATCGGCGTGCCCACCAACGAGGAGGTGCGTCAGCAGAACGGGGTGATGGTGGCGGACGAGGGGCTGCTGAGCAACGAAGCCATCGACGACCCGATGGCCCGCGGCGCGTTCAAGACCCCCACGCTTCGAAACGTCGCCGTGACGGGTCCCTACATGCACAACGGGGTGTTCGGCGAGCTGCGCACGGTCGTCGAGTTCTACGACCACTTCACCAATGCGGATGATCGGCCTGTCAACCCCGAGACGGGAGAGGCATGGCGGGCCCCAGAGATCCCCGAAACCGTGCGAACCGAGCTGCTCGAGGTGGGTGACCCGATGACCGACAACGACGTCGAGGGGCTTGTTTGTTTTCTGAGAGCGCTGACGGACCAGCGCTACGAGGCGCAGATCCCTCGAGACGGCATCGACTGCGAGTAGCTCAACCGAAGTTGTGCTTGAAGCCGGCGATCACGCTGAAGCGTCGGCCGGGCCGAAGCCCGAAGGGGCGACGCGAGACTGCGTAGCTGGCCCGCGTGGCGTTCCCCAGGTTCAGATAGATCTGGGCCCGGGGGGTGAGGAACACATTGCCCCCGAGGTCGAGAGTGACGAACCGATCGATTCGCTCTTGGGCAGGAATCGCGCCTTGGCCGGGGACGTCTCGCATCTGTCCGTTGAAGTGAAGTTGCGCGTGCGTGCCCCAGCGCCGCATACCGCCGGCAAACTGCAGGGACGCGACGTGCTCGGGAACGTAGGGAACCTTGTCCCCGCGCTCGACCTCTCCTAGGAACGGGCTGGAGGACGAGAAGGTGTTGGAGAATCGCGTCCACGTATAGGTGTACGTGGCGGTGGTATCGAGCCAGCCTGCGCCTCCGAGGTCGGTGCGGTATCCGGCGAGTGACTCGGCGCCCGCGATGAGGACTTCGCCGCCGCTGAACTGCGCCCCAACTTCGGTCGAGTCGCAGCCTTGCGAGAAGGTGCAGTTGCTGACGAGGTTGGAGTAGTCGTTGGCGAACGCGATGCCCTCGGCGCGGAAGCCCTTGTGCGTGGCCCGAAGCCCGGCTTCGTAGTTGATGCTCCGCTCGGCTTGCACGGAGGCGCCGCGGCCCGGTGCTTTGGGTGAAAACCCGGAGTGGACACCACCGAGCACGCCCAACCACGGTG
>CAJXVA010000563.1 GCA_913061055.1 uncultured Pseudomonadota bacterium | reverse complement strand
CTCCGGCACGGACGACTCCGCGGGCGTCGGCGCCTGCGGGGACGACGTACCCGGCGGAGTCGCGACGGCCTACCAAGCTGCACTGAGCACCGGCCTGGCCCGCGTGTCGGATCTGGAGGCACGGTTTTCGGCGGCTGTCGGTGCCCCCGATGTCGAGCCGAGTGCGCTGGCCGAGTTCCAAGCCCAGCTCGTGGCCGGGTTCGAAGAGATCAGCGTCGCGACGGATTGGATCCGGTGCGAGTTCACCGACGAGTTCGCGGAACAAAGCCTCGAGCTGTGCGGTGTCGGCGGAAGCGTGCAGATCTGCGACGGGCCGCACGCGTGCGAAGGCACCTGCACGGGCGCGCTGTACCGCCCCGGACCGATCGCCTGCGAAGGCACCTGCATCGGACCCTGTGAGCTGGAAGTCGAATCGGCCTGCCAGGGGTGGTGCGCGGGATCCTGCACCTCACAAACCGATCCCAACGATACAGAGGGCATCTGCGCCGGGGCGTGCGAGGGAGAATGTGGAGTGCCATTCGGCGCTTGCGAGGGCACATGCGCCGGAGGGTGCATCAGCGAGTTCTTGCCTGACCCCGGTCCCGGACCTCTGTATTGCGCGGGTGAGTGCCAGGGCGCACCGTCAGAATGCCTTGGACGCGTCTACACCACGTCGGCGAGTGACGCCTGCACCGGCATCGCCGACTTCGCCGCGGTTGCCGGTCCCGAGTGCGAGGCTCCGTACATTGTGTACACAACATCATTCTCCGCCGAAGTCTCCGGCGACCAAAATGCAAGGAACGAACTCTTTGCGTTCCTCGCCGACGCCCGACCCGCCATGGCCGAGGTTCTGGCGGTCGAACACCAAGCCCAAATGATGCTCGACACTCTCGTGCCGCCACCCTGCGACGACGCTTCGCTACAGATGGACCACGAGGAGCTCGCTGCCCAGCTTTCCACGCTGCACGAGCGTGCCTTCGCTTGGGCTCTTCCCGCTGGCGAAACGCCCTGGGACACCGAGTGAGTCGCGATCGGATATTCGCTTGATTCGATTCACCGACTCGCCGGCCGGAACCATGTTTGGTCAATTGTGGTGGCATGCCGCAATTGGATGCGCTGAGGATCTTCCTCCACAATGCCCGCATCAATGTCGCTATCGAATCGAAGCTGTCTCGTCGGGCTGTCTATTCTCGCCGGACTTGTCGCCACCTCTCCAACTTCCGCACTCGCCGACGGCGGTGTTGACTTCGTCGATATCGCGAGTGGGGATTCTGCCGGCGTTTCGTACCGCCGGATCGCGAGCCCGCGCGACGCCATCTTCGATGCCCTCAAGGCACAGCCCCTCTACACTTTCGATGATCTCGTCTCCACGCCGATCAAGGGTCGCGGGGCACCGGGGATTGCGATGTTCGACTACGACGGCGACGGCGACCAAGACCTGTACGTGACCAACGGGCCGGGCCGCGGCAACAGCCTCTACGAGAACCAGCTCGATTCGCTGGGCGTGGTCGAGTTTGTCGACGTCGCCGCCGCCGCGGGCGTCGCCGCCACAAGCCAGGACAGTACGGGTACCTGCTACGGAGACATCGACAACGACGGCGATCAGGATCTTCTGGTCTTGGGCACAGCCGGCCCCAACCGGTTGTTCGAAAACAACGGGGACGGCACGTTCGAGGAGACTGGGCAGCTCTCGGACATCGGGTCCAGCAGCTATCACAGCACGACGTGCTCCTTCGGCGATGTCGATGGAGATGGGCTGTTGGATGTACTCGTCGCCAACACGTACGGCAGCTGGGACCAACAGGGCGCGATCTTTGTCGAGCCGTTCGCGCAGAACGAGCCCAACGAGCTGTTCATCAACCAGGGTGACGGCCTGTTCTCGGACCAGGCCGCTTCCTCAGGAATCCTGGACACCACCGGATTCTCGGGACCCTTTGACGGCTCGAACACGATCACATGGGCAGCGGCCCTGATCGACATCGACCGCGACGGCGACCTCGACATGGTGCAGGCCGACGACCAAGCCGCGTTCCCCAATGCCGCGGGAGGCGGTATCGACCGCGGTGTCCTCCACCTGTTCGAAAACGACGGGACCGGGTTCTTCACGGACGTCAGCGTCAGCGCGGGCCTCAACAAGCAGGGGCAATGGATGAGTTTGGCGTTCTCCGACCTCAACTGTGACGGGGCGATGGACATCTTTGGCGGCAACCTGGGCGACTACATGTTCTTGCCGCTCGATCCCTCCTACGAACTCGGAGCATCTTCGTCCCGGTGGTTCTTGGGCCAGTCGGACGGCTCGTACACCGACCCGGGCGTCGGTGCCCTGGTCTCCACGCCATTTTCATGGGGCTCCGGTGCCGCCGACTACGATAACGACGGCGACCCCGATATCATCTTCCACGGCGGACTCGATGTCGGACCCTTCGTCGAGGCGAGCAACGCCGGTACCTTCCTTCGCAACCAGGGCTGCAACGCGGACTTTGTCCACGATGAGGAGGTCCTCAGCGGCACCAACCACCGACGCCGAAACGTGCAAGGGGTCGCGATCGGCGACCTCGACAACGATGGGTTCGCCGACGTTGTATCGGTCTCCAACTTCGATACGCCGGAGCCAACGCCGCAGGTCCCGTATGGGGTCACCTACGGCTCCACCTTCGACGATGCCGCGCTCGTCCCGACGTTCGCCCCCACGGGGAATCCGTTCGAGTTCGTCTTCACCGGAATCGGGGTCGAAGAGGGAACGCTTTCCGTCGAGCTCAATAGTGCTGGCAACGGCAACGGCTGGCTTCAGATCCACACGCTCGGAGCGGTGGGACTCACCGATGACGGCGTCGTCAACCGCGATGGAATCGGCGCGACGGTCACGGTCACTCCGGCCGGTGGTGTGTCCGCATCTTCGCCCGTGCACAGCGGCGGAACCTACGCGTCAGACCACGCCCGAACGTTGGGCTTTGGGCTTGGCTCCGCATCGGTTGCGCAGGTGGATGTGACGTGGCCTGGCGGGGTGAAGAACCGGCTCTACGGAGTCAACGACGGCGAGAGCATCGACTTCCCGGAGATCCCCTGCTCGATCGACGGTGGCGGATCTTTCAACACCTACCATAAGTGCGTCAAAGGCTCCCTAAAGGACCTCCGCGATGCGGGCGCGATCACCAATGCGCAACGGAAACGATTCCGCCTCAGCGCGGTCATCGCCTGGTTCGCGGAAACCTACAGCTAGGGGGTAGGAGCCGAAACGCCGCTGTACCGGGTGCACGAAGCCGACGCCCGCAGCTGGCTCTCCGAACACGAAGGCTGAGCTCCACCGTCCGGAGCTTCGCGAGTCGGCCACCTCCGGCACACAGCAACGCTGGCGGACTCAACACCGCCGCGATGGGCGGGAAGAACCGAGCGGGTCGCTCACCCAGCGGCGAGCTCGGAGATCTCCCGGAGCTCCTCGTCGTTGACCTGGTAGCCGGCCGTCCGGAGATAGTGGTTCATCCACTCGTAGTTTCGGGCCGCCGACATCCGCAGCGCAGCGCGGGTTTTCTCGCGGTAGTTCTTCCCGCTGTAGTCCGGCGGCAGCGTGAACCGTAGCTTCGCGAATCGGCCGGCTCCGGCAGAGAGGGCCGAGGGTTCTGCGTCGATCTTCGTCAGGTACCCGTGGACGAAACCACCATCGTCCAAGTCCTCGAACATCTCGACCGCCGTGCGCCGCAGCTGCTCATAGACGAGCACCGAAAAGCTCGCCAAATCGTACAGGTTCGCATCTGCACCGGGTGCCAACTCGATGAACATGTACTCGGGGTCCAGACCGACCCCGGGCGACTCCTCTTCAAGCGGGGAGCTCTGCAGGGCCGACTTGATGAAGTGAATGCCGAGTCCAATGCTGATGCCCAAGACGGGCAGCACCCAGATGTTGTGGCGAAAGAATGAGTCGAGATCCATGTCTGGCTGCGCTTTCAGGTCACGATGCGGCGGGTCTAGGACACGTCCTGCCCAGTGAACACAACCGCTCCCGGTTCTTGCACGCCAGAGTTAAGAAAGGTTCTCCGCATCTCAAATTCGCCTACGCCCCAAACCGCGCCGGCACATCCCGGGGATTGACCGGTGTGATCCTCCCTCGGCGGTAACGTCTACGCAGGCTGTGGTACGGCCACCACACCCATGCTGATCCGCCGCCGATGCCAGCGCCTCCTCGTGTGGCTCCCTCTTGCCCTTGGCACCGTGCCGGCTTGCAAGGACCTGCAGGCGGACCGAATCGCGTACACGCAGATGCAGGTGGCGGGCGATGGGTTGGTGGTTGCGGGGCATATCCCCGACGAGGTGACGGGTGAGCAGCGACTGGGTCGGGTCGCGGTGATGGACACCAAGGGCGTCATCCACCACAAGCTCGACGAACGCACCGTGTTTGCGATCGAAGGGATCACCCCCGAGGTCATCTGGATCACCCGCAAGACAGCGACCAAGGACCTGAGCGCCAACGCGACCGACACGCTCGCGCCTCGGCCAGGGATCACGGAGGCGATCGCCGCGCACCCCGTTCTTTCGACGAGCTATGACGTGCTTGGGATGCACGACGACAAGCTGGTGCTCCAGGGAGCCAACTCTCGAAGCTACACCATCGATACCGCAGGGATCATCGAGCCCCTTCCGGAGGCGGCAGTCATCGAGACGTCCCCAGCAACATCGGGCGGCAAGCGTGACCAGCTTCGACTCAGGCTCGAGACGATCCCGAAGACAGGAGATGATCGCGGTACCAAGATTCACGCTGCGTTCGACAACGCGACCGCGTTCTCCGACAGCTCCGCAGTACTCGGTGCGGACTCACCAGACTTGCTGATCCACAGCACCGCATTCGCGAGCGGGACGACGTCATCGCAGATCAGTCGGGTGGCGCCCTCAGGCGAGATCCTCTGGACATCGACCCTCGCCGAGCTTGCCGCCCCGCTGACGCTGTCAGACGCGGAGACCAAGCTTGTCGCGCTGACACCCCGTGGGGATGCCGCGTGGCTCCTGATCCGGGCCTCGAAGACAAGTCGACACCAGCAAAAGGACTACTACGAGGTGGAGCACCGACTGGTCCGGCTCGACGTGAAGACCGGCGCCGCCGCCGAGTCGCACACGGTAAGGCAAAAACCCTAGGGGCCGTCCCCTAGGGGCCGTCAGCTGGGCTTGGGTGTGAAGATGAGCGTGCACCAGCCCTTGTCTTCGACCCTGCGGCTGCACTTCAGCTCGAGCTTGTGCCCGTCTTGTTCGAAGCCCCGCTGACGATAGATGTCGTCGTCGACAATCTCGCCGGTGTCCTTCCAGCCGTTGCCGGTCAGGTGGGCTGTCCACTGCTTCTTCCCGTCTTCGGCGTTGGCACCGAACTCATACGAGCGAGACCACTCATCACCACCGGAAGGATCATCCGCATCACAGGCGATCGCCCCTGCGATCGCCGGAGCCGTGGCTTCCCAAGCTTCGGGGAGCGGCCGGTCGTCGACCTTCATCCCGCCGCCGGAGCAGGGCTTGCTGTCACAGGCGGTGATGAGCAGAACGAGCCCTAGGGGCGCGGCGAGGAGGATGCCGGGAAGATTCATCAGGTGCGAGTGGCCAACATCGCACGTTCAGGGGGACGACATCGTGGGGTTGTTCGCCGAAAGCACCGTCCGGTGCCAGCCACGCCGTTGACAGTCCCGCCAGCGCCCTGCCACAACACCGGTGTATGGGGCGTACACGCGGTCGCTGGAGTGGGTTTCGGTCGGGCTTGGGGCTGTTGCTCCTGACGACGCAGGCGCTCGGTTGTTCGGACGACACCGCAGCCGCAGACACCGACACCGGCGACACCGGGGATGCAACCACCGTTGCCACGACCGTCACGCCCACCGGTGGAACGGGCACGCAAGGCAGCGAGGGGAGCTCGTCGGACACTGGTCCCACGACCGGGAGCGAAAGCTCCACCGGGGGTCCGCCGGTCGGACCAAGCTGCCGCGACCAACCCGACGCCGACCGCAGCGGTACTCGGCGCTGGGAGGACGCCATGGGGACCGCGGAGGTCACCATCGACGACCCCGACGCACAGCGCCGGAGCTACACGTTGAGCACCACCGCGAGCCTGGTCGACGGGCTTCCCGGCAACCCCCGCACCCTGCTCGAGCAGGACGACGACTCCACCCTGCGCTCCGGCCACGACCTCTTCGATGCGCTGTATGCCCTCGCGCTGGAGGAGACGCGCGAGAACAGCGTCGAGTCGATCCAAGACTTCGCGTTCAACGACGGAGCGGAGGTTCCGTGCGGAGGCTGTTTCGAGACGGGCCGCAAGTGGAACTACGTCTGGACCCGTGACACGGCCTACGCGGTCGACCTCGGGCTCGCGGGGCTGGATCCCACACGCGCTCGCAACTCGCTCGAGTTCAAGCTCAGCGAGCGACGATCAGGCGGCGACCTTCAGGTCGTCCAGGACACCGGCACCGGCGGAAGCTATCCCGTCTCCAGTGACCGAGTCTCGTGCTGTCTCTTATACACATCTGACGCTGCCGACGA
>CAJXVA010000562.1 GCA_913061055.1 uncultured Pseudomonadota bacterium | reverse complement strand
CTAGATCGCTCGTCGGCAGCGTCAGATGTGTATAAGAGACAGCCCGGGCCAAGCAGTGCGCGCTGCTCGGCCGGACCTGGGACGCCGCCCGTGCCCCCAGTGTCGACAACCTCAGCGGACCTGATCTCGAACTCGCCGATGCGATGATCGGTCTCCGACTTCGGCACGACCCCGGGGCCGTCGAGATGATCCGCTCGGCTGTCGCGGCCACGACCGCTGCCCATCGAGTGGGCATGGCGATCACCAAGCCGGGGTTGCTGGAGCACGACATTCGGGCCGCGATGGAGCGAGAGTTGCTCGCGCGAGGGTGCGAGCCCGCCTACGGCAGCATCGTCACCGTGCACGGCGAGGTCCTGCACAACACCGACTACCATCACCGCCTCGGCCCCTCCGACCTCCTGCTCGCCGACCTCGGCGGCGAGCACCGAGGCTGGGCCAGCGACGTCACCCGCACCTGGCCGGTGCAGGGCAGATTCAGCGCGACCCAACGCGCGCTCTACGACATCGTGCTCCAGGCCGAGAAAGAAGCCTGCGCCAAGGTGAAGCCCGGCGTCCGCTACCGCGACATTCACCTTCACGCCAGCCTCGTGCTGACCCGCGGCCTCGTCGATGAAGGCATCTTGCGCGGCGACCCGGAGGGCCTTGTCGAGCGCGGGGCCCATGCGCTCCTGTTCCCGCACGGGGTCGGGCACATCCTCGGCCTCGATGTCCACGACATGGAGGACCTCGGCGACCGGGCCGGATACGCACAAGGTCGTACCCGTAGCGACCAGTTCGGCCTGGGCTTCCTCCGGCTCGACCGGGACCTCGAGCCCGGCATGGTGGTCACGATCGAGCCGGGCATCTATCTCGTTCCCGCCATCCTCGAGAGCGAGCGCATCGCCGGCCCCTTCTTGGCCGACGGCACCCTGAACAAAGAGGCGTTGGCCCGGTTCGCGGACGTCCGAGGCATCCGCATCGAGGACGACGTGCTGTGCACGGACGCGGAGCCAGAGATCCTCACCGCCGCGATCCCGAAAGAGATCGCCGATGTCGAGGCCGCGGTCGGGACTGCCGCTTCGTAGTGCTGGCTCCACCGTGTTAGGGTTCACTCGGTTTTTCGCTATGCGCCTACGCGTTGACGCCACACATATCGCTCGGCCCACGGCCGGGCTTGCGCTGTTCGCAGCCGGACTTCTTGGTGCGTGCACGAGCGATCTCGACGCTCCAGACGCTTACTCCGAGCCCTCGATCACCGCGGGCAACGACACCGCCGGGGACCTCGAACTCGACTGTGACGCCTTCCCCGAAGGTGCGGTCGATGCTGACTACGACCACACGCCCGACATCTCGGCGATGGACGACGGCTCGCGCACCTGGATGGCAGAGACGCTGCCCGACGGTCTCGAGATCAGCGAGCGCTCCGGTCGCATCACTGGCACGCCCACCACGGCGGGCACGACCTCGGTGGAGTTCACGGTGATGGACAGCACGGGCATGGCCTCGACGACGTGCGACATCGTCATCAACGAAGGCCTCGATGTGGACCAGGCTCTGGCGATCGACGAGGTTCCGTTCTGCTTGCGGCCGGGTGAGGAGACCTTGCTCGACCTGGTTGTGGACGGTACCGGCGACGGCACGGCCATCCGATGTGACAGTGACGGCGGGACCGGAAACGGACGCCGCCCCGCGGGCATTTCGGTCAACGCAGAGACGTGCGCCATCGAAGGCTCGATCACCGAGGATCGCTTCGGCACCTGGGTGTTCATCGTTCGCGGTACCCAGTCCGGCGCGGAGGTGTTCGTCCCGTACTGCGTCACCAACGACCAGCCGGACGGCTACGACGTGTCCGTTGACCACTCCGGGCTCAGCGACGGCGGCGTCGACAGCACACTCGTCCCCATCTTCCGCACGTTCAACCCCGGCGCCGCACTGGCCGTCGGCGAGGACGACGACCCGTTGTTCACGATCACATCGCCCGCAGACTGCGGTGCGAGCTGCTTCTTCGGGTTTGCGTTCAACATCAACGCCTCTCCGTTCGATGCGGACACGTTCAGCATCACGAACTCGATGATCTCGAGCGGAGCCGGCGGCCCCGACGGCTTCACCCATGGTCTGAGCATCGGCGGACCTCAGGTTGACGAAGCGTTCCAAGACCGCCCGTGGACGGTCAACATCGCCCTCGACTACTGCCTGGCCGACACCGACGGCCCGTGTGAAGGCGCTGACAACGTCCGCGCCAACGGCGATGGTGGAATCGAAGTCAGCATCCTGATGGTGCCGGAGTAGAGCCTCGTGGCCGTCGCTACCAACCTGCGCGAGCAAAAGGTCGCGCGCTTGGTCGAACGTGAGGTCGGTCCCGTTTGGAACGAGCGGTTTGCCCGGCTTCTGTGGCGTCACCTTCCGCCCTTGCGTGAGGGCATGGTGCTCGACATCCACAGCGGTGTCGGCAACACGATCGAGCAGCTGCTGACGCGGCTTCCTGCCGGCGTGCGAGTCCTCGGACTCGAGCCCCAAGAGGCGATGCGGGCGCTTGCCAAGAGCAAGATCGCCCCCGAGTGGAAGAAGCGGGTCTACCTCAAGGCGGAGGACGCGTCCTCGGTCGCCGACATGGGCGATTCGCTGTACGACCTGGTTGTGGCCAACCTCGTGCTTCGCGAGGCCCATGATCTGGGCGTTGCCCTCGAGGGCCTGCTCCGGGTCACCAAACCCGGCGGCACCTTGATGGCCACGCTGCCGATGTACGGCACGTGGTCCGAGGCCGAAGATATCCTGCGCGAGGTTCTCCGTGACGAGGGCCTCGACAACGCGCAGAACCGTCTGCGCCGGATGGCGAACCTCCGGCCGACTGGCCCCGCTATCGCGCAAGCCCTTGGCCGTCTGCAGCTCACGCCGGCGCACTACGTCGTCGAGCAGGAGCGCTTCACGCTGCTGTTCGGATCCGGACGCGAGTTCCTGTTCTCGCCGCTGGTCGAGCTGGGGCCCCTGCGGCTCTGGAAAGCCGTCGTCTCCAGCGACGGGGATCCGCAGCAGGCGTTCTTCCGTTTCAAAGAAGCGATCGATGCCTACTGTGCGTCGGGCCTGTTCACGGTCAGCGCGGTCGCAGGAGCGATCGTCGTGCAGCGACCGATGGAGGGCGAAGATCCGCGGGTGCTTCCCGGCCCTCGCTACTGGCGCAGATTCCCCGGCCTGGACACCCTCTGGTCACAGGCCGAATCAGGAACGTTGCCGGACGACAGCGCAGCCTCGGAGCTCGACATCGACTTCGGTGCGGACGAGAGCGGCATCGCGGCGGTCGGCAACACGTTCGCGGCGGACGACAGCGTCACGGCGCCCCGGAAGATCGTCAACGCGGTCGAAGCCGCCGAAGACGACGCGATCCGAGCCCTGCTCGATGACCCTTCTCCCGACCCGAGCGCCGACACCAACCTCGACGCGCTGCTCGACCAAGTGTTGGAATTCGACTCGAACCAGGCGGCGGCCGGTGAAGCGGTCGAGGAGCTCGACGACGAAGAGGTCGAGCTGGTCCACGTCGATGCGCACCGACCCGGCGAGACGCTCAAGCGGATCAAAGCTCTGCTGCCGCCACCTCGGCGGAGCCCTCCGCCGCCTCCGCCCGGCGGCGTCAAGAAGAAGTGACCGTGAAGTCGTTCGCCCTCCCGCTCGCGGTGCTGCTGTTGGGCGCCTGCTCCAAGTCCGAGGCCCCCCAGCCGCAAGCGCCTCCGCAACCTCCGGCCGAGCGTCCGGGGTCAGGGAGTCCAACGGCGGCCAAGACCCCGCCCAAGATCAACGCCCCCGCCGAGGGGACGCCTCCGGTGCGGCGAGACGGCACGATGTTCGGCACGTCCGAACTGATGGGCACAACCGTCTCCCTCAACGTGTTCGTGGGACCGGACGGGGATGGCGCCAAGGCGGGCATCGCCATGCAAGATGCACTCGCCGAGATGGCCCGCATCGAGGGTTTGATGAGCGAGTGGAAGCCGAAGACCGAGCTCTCTCGCCTCAACCAGGGGGCTGGCGGTGCTGCGATGCTCATCTCCAAGGAGCTGTTCGAAGTCCTCGAACTCTCCAAACGCATTCACGCAGAGACCGGCGGAACGTTCGACGTCACGTTCCACGGCGTCGGTCACCTGTGGAGCTTCAAGGCGGGGTCGACACCTCCGAGTCCCAGCCAGATCGCGGCTGCGCTTCCGCTGGTCGATGGCGCTGCGATCGAACTCGACGCCGACACCCGCACCGCGCGACTTCCCACCGCCGGGATGAAGATTGGGCTTGGGGCCATCGCCAAGGGATACGCGGTCGACCGCGCGTCGGCCTTGCTGCGCGAGCGGGGGTTTGCCAACCATGTTGTCGAAGCCGGCGGCGACACGTACGCAGCCGGCTCAAAGGGTGGTGATCCCTGGCGCGTCGGCGTGAAGGACCCCGAAACCTCCGGCTCCCTGGGCGTCCTTTCCATCCGAGAGCGCGCCGTTGTGACCTCGGGTGACTACATGCGGTTTTTTGAGCACGAGGGCCGGCGCTACGCGCACATCCTCGATCCGACGACCGGCTGGCCGATCGAGCAAGGGAAGAGTCCCAAGAGCGTCACGCTGCTGGCCAAGGACGCTTCTCAGGCCGATGCATACTGTACAGCTGTCACTGTCATGGGGGCCGAAGCGGGTCTGGCGTTCGTTGAATCGCGGCCAGACCTCGATGCCGTGATCATCGAACGAGACGGCACGGTACGCTTTTCCTCCGGGCTTGCCGGGGTCTACCAAGCTCTGCCCCCGCCCAAGCCGGAGTTGTAGCGCTCGCCGCATCTTTGAAACGAGCGGCGCCGATCCCTACAATTAGTCGGTCTAGCCCACTTAGTTTTCCATGCCTGCTCGCCCATCGACACAACCGGCCGCGTCCAACCCGACCGATCCCAGCCAGTCCGTCATCGGTCGAGCCCCGACCCAGATCGCTCGCGGCGCTGTTCCGCCGTCCACGCCGCCGGGTCCGACGCGACCCGTCGGGCCCCCCCAGGCCGACAACGCCGCGACGTTCCACCGAGAGAATCGGATGGGCACGTACGTGCACGGCGGCGACGGGCTGCAAACGCCCGGCTCCGACGCCAAGCTCCGGCTGACCCAAGGCAAGGTCATCCCCGGGACGCGTTACAAAATCATCCGATGGCTCGGCGAGGGCGGCATGGGCGTCGTCTACGAGGCCGAACACGTCGACATCGAGCGCCGCGTCGCGCTGAAGATCCTCCGATTCGACCTGAGCCAACAGGCTCACATGGTCAAGGTCTTCAAGGACGAGGCCAAGGCTGCTGGCCGGCTCGGCTCGCAATACCTCGTCGACCTCTACGACTTCGGTGAGCTCTCCGACGGCCGCCTGTTCTTCGTGATGGAGCTTCTCGATGGGCACGACCTGGTCCCGCCCGACGAGCAGTACAGCATGGACCCGGGGACGTTCATCGCGATCCTGCGTCAGACTTGCAAGGGCTTGGGCGTGGCGCACCGAGCCGGTGTCGTTCACCGAGACATCAAGCCGGAGAACGTTCTCACCACAACGGCCCCGGACGGTCGCGAGCAGATCAAGATCGTCGACTTCGGAATCTCCTCGATGTTGGCCGCGAGCGCTCATGGAGGCACCGGCCTCGCAGGTACGCCCCACTACATGGCGCCCGAGCTGATCCTCTCGCGGCCATTCGACGGACGACTCGATATCTACGCGGTCGGATGCATGGCCTACGAGTTTCTCGTCGGCAAGGCGCCCTTCGACGCCAAGACCATCGAGGCCCTGCTGGAGATGCAGGTCCACGACATCGCCATGCCTCCACGGCAGGCGCGTCCGGGCGCAGAGATCCACCCGGCGATCGACGCAGTGATCATGCGGTGCCTTGCGAAGGACCCCGCGGACCGCTTCGTCGATACGGCTGATCTCGAAGCGGCGCTGTGCGAGGCCCAGATCGCTGCGGGCATCCAGACGGATTGGGACGACCTACCGCTGCCCGAACTCCCGGACCAGCCGGACCGCATCGCAGCGATTGCGGCTCGGATGCCGTCGGTTCATTCCGCTGAGAAGAAGAGCCGCGGTTGGCTCTGGCCGGTCGTCGCCGGCCTCAGCACCCTGGCCGCAGCTGGCCTGGGCGTTTTCCTGTGGATGAACGGCGGTCCGACGGAGCAAGAAGTCGACGACGTCGAGCGGCTCACCACCGAAGCGCGCGGCGAAGCCTCTCGAACCCATTGGGTCGCGCCCCCGGAAGACGAGCCTGAGGCCAGCGCATACCTCAAGGTGCTAGAGCTCGAGGCCCTCGAAGGAAGCGTGGAGGCGCTCGGGGATGCACGCGGGAAGGAGCTGCGTCAGGAGTTCTCGGCCACCCTCACCACGTTCGCGGACCAACTCTACGAGGACGGAGCCAAGGCCGCCGCCCGTCAGTACTACTTCTATGCCGTGGTCTTCGACGAGACCAACCAGTCGGCGTTCGAGCGGTCCATGGCCTGTCTCTTATACACATCTCCGAGCCCACGAGACCTCTCTACA
>CAJXVA010000561.1 GCA_913061055.1 uncultured Pseudomonadota bacterium | reverse complement strand
AGGTCTCGTGGGCTCGGAGATGTGTATAAGAGACAGCCCGGCCCCGCCCGTGCTCGGCCCATCTTCATCGTAGGCCCCATTGAGCGCGACGCAGCTGGGCAGTCCCAACCCACTGAGCAGGACCAAGCTCCCAACCCCCGCAACGCGAAGCGCTCGACCAGTCACCCGCCCAAGTCTAGCACCGGCCTCACCTCCGCTCACTCCGAAGGGTCGATGCCCCGGGTCTGGGATTCAGTCACAGCCACCGCGCAGCACGCTGCGGTCTGTCCCGTACGAGCGCGTGCAGCAGCTCCCATAGCAGTCGGTGTCACTCGCGGTGTACTCCGAGCAGGCAGCCTCGGCCTCTGCGGTGGATGCGGCCGTCACGTCCACGCAGCGCTCGGATTCCGAGATGTCGCTGGGGTACCCCGGGCACGCGGTGCGCGAATGGTGGACGTACGCACACGCCCACGTCTCTGCCGGCGGTTCCCCCTCGCCGCCATCCCCGTCTTCGCTCGGTGGCGGAGCCTCTCCCGTACGGGGTCCGCAATCGTTGCAGTCGCTGCCGAAGGCACAGAGCGAAAAATCCGATCCGGGTCCACCGTCGTCGCAGTCCCCGTCGTCTGCGTACTCGCAGGTGTTCGTGCACGAGGGTCCTTCTGGCACCGGGTCGTCGGGTTCGGCCCCGGGGTAGCGACCCCCACCGCCGGACGAGTCGCCGTCGTCGCAACCGGCGACGCTGAGACAGGCCGCCAACAAGGGGAACAGGAACCTCCGGGTGAGTGGATGCTGGGTGGACATGGGAACGCTGCACTCCTGAGGTGGCGTCAGATCGGAATTCGATCCCAGCGCCACCGTTCTTTGTGCAGGGCCGCGCTTCGCGAGGTGCCAATCTGGGAAGCGCAGGGGCGCGAGCGCGACCCGATCGGAGGACTCCGGGGCGGTTCGGGTTCGGTTTTGGCTTGGCCCGAGACTTGCTGATCCCGTCCTCATGGCGCACAGCCACCGTCCTCCCCTCACGCTCCTGCTCGTCGTGTTGACCGCCTGCGTGGCCCCGGACGCCGACGAGCCGCCCAGCGATACCGACAGCAGTAGCGGCGCGGAGTCTCCCGGGCCCGGAACGAGCGAGGGCGAGGCCGAGTCCGGGACCCCAGCCGGGGAGACCTCGAGCGCCGCGGCGGGGAGCTCGAGCACAGGCATCGACCCTTCGGCGGACTCTGACCCGGGAACCGACAGCAGCGGCGGCACCGGCGACGAAGAGCCGCCCCCGGACTATGCGACGCCCCACTTCCCGCTGCAGCTCGGTCTTCAGTGGTCGTACCGACTCACACGGACCGACGGAACGCTCGGCGCGGACTGCCTCGACAACGGAGACGTCCACGTCATGACGATCTCCGAAGAGAGCGGAGGCGTCTTCACCCGAACCGAAGCACCGACCTGCTACTTCGACAGCCTCGAGTACCGCATCGACCCGCCGTACGTGGACGTGAACAGCGGAGCCTGGTACCGGCAGCTCCTGCTCCCCCCCGACAACGGTGCCACCTGGGCTGCCGGTGGCGCCTCGGGTGCGACGTACATCTGGGACGAGCACCACCCGACCTACAGCGTGGAGGCCGGCACGTTCGACGACTGTTGGCGCCGTAAACAGCAGGGTTATGACGTCTGGGAGATCTACTGTCGAGACGTCGGCATGGTCGAGTCGTACTACGACGCATGGGGCAGCAACACCCGCAGCGAGTTGGTGAGCTTCGAGGGCTGAGCGTTCGACCCCCGCCGGCGCTTGGGGTAGCCTGCTCCGAATGGACTGCGTGACGTTTCACGTCAACGGTCGGGAGACCACGCTTCGCGATGTTTCCCCCACGACGACGCTGTTGCAATACCTGCGCGGGCCCATGCGGCTGCCGGGTACCAAGGAAGGCTGTGCCGAGGGGGACTGCGGCGCGTGCACCGTCGTGGTCCTCGACGCGCAGGCGCCTGGCGGACCACGATGGCGAGCGGTGAACAGCTGCCTGCTCCTCGTCCCGCTGCTTCACGGCAAGCAGATCTTCACGGTCGAAGGCTTGCGAGAAAAGCCTGGCGACGAAGGCCTGCATCCCGTCCAGCGTGCCCTCGTCGACGCGCTCGGATCCCAGTGTGGCTACTGCACACCGGGCGTCGTGATGTCGATGGTCGAGGCCTGCCATCGTCCCGATCTCGACGCGGAGTGGAAGCTCGATGATCAGATGTGCGGCAACTTGTGCCGCTGCACCGGGTATCGGCCGATTCGTGAGGCCACCCGTGAGGTCGCCGGCTCTCGCCCGCCCGACCGTCTCAGCGCGGCGCTGGCACAGAAGCCTGAGCCCCAGCCCGCCCTGGACTACGGTACCGACTCCGCTCGCGGCCCCCAACGGTTTTGGATCCCCACGTCGTGGGCGGCCCTGTTCGAGGTCATGGAGGCGCATCCGGGGCATCGCTTCATTCAAGGCGCCACCGACCTTGGGCTCGACGTCACCAAGCACGGCACGCACTTCGACGCGCTGATCTCCCTGCAGGGCCTGGACGCGTTGCGCACGCTCGAGGTCGACGGCACGCGTTGGTCCGTCGGCGCCGGGGTCAAGCTGGCCGACCTCGAGGATGCCTCGGACGAGGCACTGCCGCCCCTGTCACGGATGCTCCGGTTCTTCGGCTCGCGTCAGATCAAGAACAGCGCCACGGTCGGCGGCAACGTCTGCAACGCATCGCCGATCGGTGACCTGGCGCCGGTGTTCCTCGCGCTGGGCGCCACGTTCATCGCCGCAGCGGCGACTGGCGAGCGTTCCATCGCGGCGGACGACTTCTTCACCGGCTACCGCACCACGGCGCTGGCCGCCGGAGAGCTACTGGCGCGGGTCGAGTTCGACATCCCCCAAGCATCGGCACGCTTCGCCTCCTACAAGGTCAGCAAGCGGCGCGAGATGGACATCAGCGCGGTCGCGGCGGCCCTGCGAGTGGAGGTCGACGACAACGACATCATCACCGACGCGCGGTTCGTCTACGGCGGGATGGCGGCGACGCCCGCTCGAGCCCACAGCGCCGAAGCAGCTGCGGTCGGCAGTCCCTTCGCGGAAGCCACCTTCGAGGCCTGCGCGGCTGCGGTCGCATCGGACTTCACGCCGATGAGCGACCACCGGGGCTCCGCTTGGTATCGAAGCACCGTGGCCGCCAACCTCATGCGCGGCTTCTATCTCGACGTCTCGGGCACCCCGATGCCGCGCCTGAGCGACCGCCCCAGCGGCACCGTGCTCGGAGGCACCCCCGCATGAAGATGCAACCCAACCCCCGCTCGCCCCTGCACCAACCCGCGCTGCACGACAGTGGCGTTGGCCACGTCACGGGCGAGGCACGGTATGTCGACGACTGGCCGCTCCCTCCCGGTGCGCTGCACGGTGCGATCGTCACCTCCGCCCACGCCCACGGTCGCATCACCCGCCGAGACCGGGCAGCGGCACAGGCCGTCGATGGCGTGTCGGCGGTCTTCTTCGCCGAGGACATCCCGGGCACCAACCTGATCGGCCCGATCGTGCATGACGAGGAGCTTCTGGCCTCCGCGACCGTCCATTACGTGGGTCAGCCGGTCGCAGTGGTGTTCGCCTCCGATCTCGAGACGGCGCAACGGGCAGCTGCGTTGGTCGAGGTGGACGTCGACCCCCTCCCCTCGCTGCAGAGCATCGATGCGGCGATCGAAGCGCAGAGCTATCTGGCCCCGCCGCACATGATCGCGCGCGGCGACGCCGATGCAGCGCTCAAGGACGCACACGCCAGCGTTCGCGGTGAAATCCGCGTCGGCGGGCAAGACCACTTCTACCTGGAGACCCAAGCCGCGCTGGCCCTCCCTGAGGAGAACGGTTGCCTCACCGTCCTCAGCTCGACGCAGCACCCCACCGAGGTTCAGAACGAGGTCGCGACCATCTTGGGGGTGGGCTCGCACGCCGTGGTCTGCGAAGTGCCCCGCATGGGCGGAGGCTTCGGAGGCAAGGAGTCCCAAGCCACCCCGATGGCCTGCATGGCCGCGCTGGGTGTCCATCACACCGGGCGGGCCTGCAAGGTCTGGCTCGACCGCGATGCCGACATGCGCATCACCGGCAAGCGCCACCCGTTCTTGGGCCGCTATGAAGCCGGCTTCGACCAGGACGGCCAGATCACCGGGCTGAAGGTGGAGCTGTACTCCGATGCAGGGTGGTCGGCGGACCTCTCGTTGCCCGTGCTCGACCGGGCGCTTTTCCACCTCGACAACGCGTACTTCATCCCGGCGCTTCGTTTTCAGGGCCTCGCCTGCCGCACAAACCGTCCGTCCAACACGGCCTTCAGGGGCTTCGGAGGACCGCAGGGCATGGTCGTGCTCGAAGAGGCCATGAACCACGGCGCACGTGCCCTGGGCATCGACCCCGCACAGCTACGGGCACGCAACTTCTACGGCGCCGCTCCCCGCGACCGGGCTCCGTACGGCCAGGAGGTCCCCGCGGCCCACAACCGCCTGGGCACGATTCACGACTCGCTGATGGACAGCAGCGACTACGCGGGGCGCAAAGCGGAGATCGAAGCGTTCAACGCCGGCTCGCGTTGGGTCAAGCGCGGCCTGGGCTACCAGCCGATCAAGTTTGGCATCTCGTTCACCAAGAGCATCCTCAACCAGGCCGGCGCCCTGGTCCTCGTCTATGCCGATGGCACCGTCCAGCTCAACCACGGCGGGACCGAGATGGGGCAAGGACTGCACACCAAGATGCTCACCGTCTGCGCGCACGAGCTGGGGGTGACGGTGGACGCAGTCCGCGTGATGACGACCGCGACGGACAAGGTCCCCAACACCTCGGCGACCGCCGCCAGCAGCGGCTCCGACCTCAACGGGCAGGCCGTGGCCGCCGCATCGGCCGAGCTGCGGGAGCGCATGCGGCCGGTTGCTGCGGGCCTGCTCGAACTCGACGCCGCCGCTGCCGCCGAGCTTCGCTTCGAGGGCGGCGTCGTCACCCACCCGCCCAGCGCCAAGAGCGTCCCGTTCGCCGAAGTGGCAACGAACGCCTGGCTGCAACGGGTCTCACTGTCCGCGACCGGGTTCTATGCAACCCCCGGGGTTGGCTACGACCACGCGACCGGTTCGGGCACGCCGTTCTTCTACTTCGCCTACGGCGCGGTGGTGTGCGAGGTCGAGGTCAATGGGCTCACCGGTGAGCACCGCATGACCCGAGCCGACATCCTGCACGACGTCGGCACCTCGCTCGTGCCGACGATCGATCGCGGCCAAGTCGAGGGCGGGTTCGTGCAAGGCGTGGGTTGGCTGACCTGCGAGGAGGTCCTCTTCCGCGACGACGGCAGCCCGGTCACCACCGGGCCGAGCACGTACAAGATTCCCGCGGTGGGCGACGTCCCGGTCGACCTGCGGGTCGACTTGCTCCCCAAGGCGCCGCAGCCGGGGGTCGTCCATGGCAGCAAGGCCGTCGGGGAGCCGCCGTTCATGCTCGCCATCGGGGTCGTCACGGCACTTCGGCATGCGTTGTCGGGCTTCGGCCAGGCCGATGCGAAGCTGGGCCTTCCCGCGACGCCCGAGTCGATCCTGCGGGCCATCGAAGGGCCACAGTCAGACCGATCGTCAGGCCCGCAGCGCGCCTTGTAGTGCGTCGGCGATCGCTCGTCCGCCACGCACGGGGTCGGACGCGAGCGCGTCGCCGCACCCGCTTGCCACGAGCACGGCGACGACGGTTCGGCGTCGCAGCGGGAGGGCTGCTCGCGCGAGGAAAGCCAGCGCGTGCTCGACGACGCTGACGTCCGAGGACGCCGCCACAGCCCGAAAGCCTCGAACAGCGGACGCCGCCCGATCGATGAGGACCTCGTGCGGGGGCCACACCACGCTCCCGGTGGGCGAGCGCGCGGCTGGTCCTCGGGTTCGCTGGGGCAGCGGCGCGAGCTCGGCCTGTGGTCGCCCATCCTCGCTCTGGAGTCCCGCGACAAAGCCCTCGTAGCTCTCGTTGGCGAACACCTCCAGCACGTTGATGCTCGGATCCGGGATCCTCCGCCCGCTCTGGTCCACGCACAGCCGGATTCCGCGACCGATCTCCTGCCGTTTGCGGACCGCGGAGTCGGACTGCCCCAGGGTGCAGATCTGGAAAACGTTGGGGTTGTCCCACCCCTCGCGCAGGGCGGAGTGCGAGAAGACGAACGACACCGGCTCCTCGAACGAAAGCAGCCGCGGTTTGTCGCGCAGGATTAGCTCGTACGCCTCGACGTCAGCCGCCGCGCGACCGGTTTTTGAGTCGACAGCTCGGCCGGACCGCGTTGCAAAGTAGCCAGAACGAACGGTGCGCGCGGGAAGTCCTTCGAACGCAGGCACACCGCGTTTGAGTTCGTCGAAGTGTTGGTCGAACAACGCCCGCGCCAGCCCATCCTCGTCCGCGTAGGCCGCGACCCGGTCGAGGAAGAACAGCGAGAGGACCTTGATGCCGCGACTGCGAAGCGCGCTCGCCCGCTCCAGATGCGCCGCGATGGCTGTCTCTTATACACATCTGACGC
>CAJXVA010000560.1 GCA_913061055.1 uncultured Pseudomonadota bacterium | reverse complement strand
CGACCCCGACGCCCGGTTCGATTCCGTCGAGGACCTCGCCCGCGCGCTGGGCCCCCGGCCCACCACATCCGATGGGCTCGCGGCACTTGCCGCCGCAAGTCGCCGTCTGCTCTCCCGCCGACCTGCAGAGCAGGCTGCGCCCCTGCTCAAAGCCCTCGATGACCTCGAGCGCACCGTCGCCACCCTCGACGAGCGTGTCGCGACCCTGGCTCGGCAAGCCCCGGACTCCGAGCGTGAGGAGATCGAACGCGAGCTCAGCGGTGCCGAGTCCGCGCTCGCGGCCGCGACGAAGGACGACGACGTCGCGCTGTTCACAAGCCAACGCAACGCCCTTCGCGAACGCATCGAGGGACTCGAGGCCGCGCACGGGATGCTCGGCAAGCTCCGAACCCGCCGCGGTATCGCCCAGACGCAGCTCGAGCAGCTGCACCTCGATCTCGTTCGAGCCCAAGCCTCGGACACCGCCGACCTTCCTGACCTGACCGGACCTCTGCAAGAGCTTCGTTTTCAGGTCGACGCCGCCGCTGAGGTGGAGGAGCTGCTGCAACGATGATCCCTGTAGGAATCGAACCCGACCTTCGTCGCGACCTCTTTGGCGGCACTGGAGCCGTCAAGGTCTACAACCTCGACCCCTCGCCGATGCCTCCGTTCGCGGCTGCGCTGTGGTGCGAGCTCGAAGCGGGCGGCAACGTGGGCCGCCACCGTCAGGAGCACTGCCCGGAGATCGTCCTGGGCCTCGAGGGAGACGGGGAAGCCACCGTCGGCGAACAGAGCTACCCCCTGAAGGCCGGCAGCGTCGTGCAACTGCCTCTGGGCAGCGTCTTGGCGCTCCGCAACCTCAGCCCCGACACGCCGCTGCGCTACTTGATCATCAAGGCCTCGGCCTGACGCCGGCCCGCTCAGCGAACCGGAAAGTTCGCGCCGTCCGGCGCACCCGCGTCGAACCAGGCTTCGAACAACGCCTTGTCGGCCTCGGTGATCACGCCCTCCTCGCCCTCGACGTCACACTCGAACGCGGGCATCGGCACCGGCATCTGCTCGACCACTCGGACTGCGGTGGCTTCCCAGACCATGCGGTCCTCAAAGCCCATCGGGAAGATGCCGACGAAGGGCACATGGAAGTCCGCCCACGTGTTGATGAGGACCGCATCGGACAAGTAGTCGACGTTGACGTCGGGATCGTCCGAGTAGTGGCAGCCGCAGTTTCGAAGCAACGCCTCGCCGATGACCGTCGGCAACAGCCCTTCCTCGTCGCCCATCTCGACCACAGATGGGTCCGCGAGAGGATCGACGGCTTCGAGCGAACACAGCTCGGGCGGCGGGGGCGGTCCAGTGGTCGGGTCGACCGTGGTCGGAGCCCCGGTGCTGCTGCTGCCCCCCGTGCTCGACGAGCCAACCTCGCCCGAGCTGCTCGCCTCGGATCCGGTCGTGCTCGACGTGGAGCCTGGCCCCGTGCTGCCTGGGACAGCGCCGGTCTGTGATGTGTCATCGCCCCCGCATCCCCCACCGCCGGCAGCGGCAACGAGGATGGCGAGGGCGACAAGCACCGCAACGCGATCGTACATGGGCTCTAGCCTGGAGGCTCGACGAAGTCGGCCAAGTCGCCGCCGCCAAGCTCGTAGAGGTTGCTACCGCCGGTCGCCCAGAAGTGGTTGATCGGGCCAAAGCCCATCCCTTCGACCAGCGAGCCCTCAGTACCGCCGTACTCGAACAGGTTCTCCTGCACCCAGCCCAGCGTGGGGTCCTTGCGGTACTGGCCGATGAAGTCCGAAGTCATGTCGGAGACGTAGACGTAGGGAACTCCCGTGTTCGGGTCGGTGACAATCTCCAGACCGTCCATGTGGTCGCCCGCCATGTCCGGGAAGTCGAACGCGATGCCCCACGTCGCGCTGACGGGATCGTACTGGATGACCCGGCGCTGCGACTCGGTTGCCGCGTACCACTGGTCGAAGACCTCGTCGTACCCGATCATCGACAGGCGGTTGATCCAGGCCGGCTTGGCCAGCGAAACGGTGGCGACGGAAGTCGCAAAGTCGAACTCCGTCAGTTCGTTGCCGCCGACGAAGAGGGACGTCGGCGTAATGAACAGCTCATTGATCGAACCCGACAGGCTGTTGGGGTAGGCGATGTTTTCCAGCAGCACCAGCGTTCGAACTTCGATGGGCCCGGTCTCGTCCGGGTTGTCGGGGTGCTGGTTCGGCTCGAACACGCCGTCGCCGTCGCTGTCCGTTCCTTCGACCTGGTAGACGTCGATGCCACCGGAGAAGCTGGTGACGTAGAGCCTGTCGTCGATGCCGTCAACGTCGTAGCCGCCCTGGAACGCTGTGCTCGTGTCGAAGTAGGCGAACTGGTAGTAGGTGCCGGTCGGCTTCTCGCCGCCGATGACAGCGGTGGGCGTGCAAGCACCGAGCTCGATGCTGCAGACCTCGCCCGCGGTTGGATCGCAGGTGTCGACGGGCTGCCAGACTGGGGGAACAACCGCGGCGTTGCACTCCATGACCTGAGCGCCGACGCAGTCGAACTGCCCGTCGAGGCACGGAACACAACCGACGGTTTCGACGCAGTAGCCCGGCGTGCACGTCTCAGTGCCGCTGACCGTGCCCGAACCGTCGCAGCTGTAGGAGTTGCCTTCGGCGCAGTAGATTCCCGCGGCCTTGCCCATGCACTGCCCGCCATCACCGACGTCGAATGCTGGGCCGCTGTCGGCCCCACCGCTGCTCTCCGCGGCGGTGTTCCCACTGTTGCCAGAGTTCCCGCTGTTGCCCGAGTTCCCGCTGTTGCCGGTGGTGGCACCCGAGGACGCTCCGTCGGTTGCGGTGGGCGTGCCCGAGAGGCCCGTGAGGCCGTCCGTCGCGCCAGTGTCGGCCGGCGCGTCCGAAGCCGAACAGGCCGCCGCCGCGGCGATCAAAATCAACAGTCGTTCCTTGTGCATCGATACCCCCTCGGGACAGCGTCCCGCGTTGGTTCAATCCTACCGTGCGTGACACCGCCAGAACAACGACGGCGGCCACTGGAAAGTCGGCATCGGGTCGAAAAACGGGGCATCAGAGCAGATCGCGTGATGCCCGCTGGGGGTACGAGGCACCAACGGTGTCGCCCAACACCCGGACCGCTACGATTCGCAACGGTGGTCATTGTCACCGGCGGCGAGATGCTCGAGGCGCTCGAGACCGTCACCGCACAACACCCCGTCGCGATCTGAGCGGAAGGTGCGAGCGGGGCGTCTACAACCCCTGCACGTCGTCGTGAACGACCAGCGTCCACTCGAACGCGTAGGTCGCCTCGGCGAACCCCCGAACAGAAAGGGCTTTGGTCACGATTCCGTCCGCGTCTCGCGTCCCTCCCTGCAACGGGCCGACCTCGACCTCGACCTTGTCGATCTCCGAGACCATCACCCTCTCGTGCAAACAGACGTCGTAGGGCTTCGCGCCCAAGTTGCTGACGGTGACGGTGATCGTCCGAGGCTTGCGAACCCAGGAACTCAGCGGCTTGCGCGTGTGCTCGGCGGGTTCGACCTTTCGATGCACCCGGAGATCGGGCTCTGGGCCCCACCCCAGCTCGAAGGTCTCCCCGGGCGCGACGAACAGCGTGGATGTGCGGCCCACATATCCACCGTGCCGCCGCAGCTCGACCGGCCCGGCGAGTAGCGGGTGCGGTCCACGATGCGCCTGCGTCGTCCGAAGCAGCACCGCCTCAACCTTCTCCGGACGGCAGATGAGTTCGCTGTGCGACTCGGACTCGAACGAGAACAGCGGCACGTGATGGGGCCGGCCATTGCTGGACACGGTGCGTGGGCCCTCGGCCTCGAGCGCGAGAGGTTCGCCCCCATCGTCCACCCCCGGCATCTCGTCGCGGATCTCGGCGGCCCCCTCTCCGGTCGTCGCGATGGCCTGGTCCCGCGTCTGCACTGCCACCGATTGCGCCTTTCGCTTCAGCGATAGCCGATCGGTGTGAAGCTGCGGCGCGGTGGCTCCCAGAGACGGACGCTCGGTCGAGAACGAGAGTTCGGCGTCGATCCAGTCCTCGCCGGTGGCCTGCCAAACACAGGCCTGCGCCTCGATCCGAACCCCTCCGCCCTCGTGCAGAGTGGCGATGTGAGCGGGGCGCCACAACGCGCCCGCGACCGAATAACGCACGGTGAGTTCGATGGCCGACGGCCCTTCGGCGTCGACCTGCAGCTGTACTTCCAGCTGGCCAACGACCAGTCGAGTCTCGTCGTCGAGCGACTCGCTCATGCGAAGGGCATCGGCCATGGACTCATTCGCACGGGTCAACCGGCGATCGCAGTCGACGAGGGTATCCACGGCCTCACCGAGCTTCTCTCGCAGCATCGCCAGCCCACGCATCCGCTCGGAAACCTCTCGCCCCAGCGCAACGTCCTCAGACAACTCCGCCAGATGCAGAGTCTCCATCTTGCGGATTGCCGCGACGCTCTCCCGCGCGACCTCCAGCTGGAGTTGCGCATCTTCGACGGCCCCCCGACGTTCCGACTCCAGCGTCATCCACTGCGCGACCCGTTCGCGCTGCGCCTCCTTGGACGTCGCCGACCTGCGACGGACACGAGCCTGAGCAACCCGCCCCCCCGCTGACGCCTGGACGCTGAGCGTCTTGTCGACGATGACCGACGAGACGTCTTCCACACACAGCGTATGCAGGCCCGCGGAGCGTTCCACGGTTCCACTACGGGTCACCAGGGCCCGGTCTTCGAGCACGGTGACGTGGGTGACCGGAAGTTCGATCGTGCGTGGCGTGTTCATGCGTCCCTCCGGTTGCCGCCGACGAGTTCAGATCCGCCGGGCACACGCACGGTCCACGTTGCGGCGAGCGTCGTTTTGTCTCGTGCGGGCACCTCGATGCGCCAACGTCGTCCGCCTTCGAGTGGGTCGTCCTTGGGTTTGTAGTGATCCCATGGCGGGTCGACGCTGGACTCGTCCACTTCGATGTCCTCTTCGTCGGACGCAGCCACGGGCACCCGCTCGCGGAGTTCGACCGACGCCGGCACCGAGAGCAAGTTCTGCACGTCGATGACGATCCGGTGCGTGTAGGCGTTGTGTTTCTTGATCAGGCCCTCGGAGTCTTCGGAGAAGCTGACGTTGCGCGCGACCTTGATCGCTTGCTCGACCCCAAGCCCGACCTCGAAGCGAGCCCCCGCCCCGGTGGCGTCTAGTGACCCGGTGAGCAGGAACGCGTCGCGCTCGTAGACGTCGAGCGGCCCGGCGGGGAGCGGCTGGCTCAGCGGGCTGCGGGCGGCCAGAGTCCGAAAGACGTCGAGGCTGACACCCGGCACACAAACGTGGCTGCGAGAGGTTTCGACGGTCGCCTCCAGCACGGAGACGACGTGGGTCTGAGCGTCACTAGGGATGTTCACCGCAGCGTCGCAAACGTAGGCGTACGCGTGGCCCGCCTGAGCCTGGACCCATCCGTGACCGGCGGGTGGCGTACACGAAAACCCACGCGCGCGATCGGTGGCAAACGAGACAAGATCCGCCAACCGGTCCAGCGCTTCGCCACCGCTTGAAAGGACCGAGACTCGGCGAAGCCTGCCGCGCCCAGACTCCGAGGGCATCGGGAGACGCAACCGGCCATAGTCGAACCAGGAGCGCGCCAGCCCAACCTCGGGCTCCTGAGCCTCGGGCTCGGGCTCGGGCGACTCGTCCATGAACGCGTCCACCCCCTCTACGTCGGCGCCATCGTCCGCGAGTTCGTCAAGGATCATGGCGGACGAGCGCTGCACGCCGAGCTTCTTGGACTTCCGCGTACGAGCCATCCCCGGGGACGCGGCCGGCGGAGGCATCGGTGCTCCACCGAAACTCGCGGGCATGGCCGCCGACTGCAGTGAAGCCACCATCTCCTCGCGAGCAACAACCGGCATCGGAGCCGAAGAAGGCCGCACCGGCGCGGCCTTCTTCGGCGAGGGCGGCGCGCTCACGGCAACCGGCGCCGCCGCGTAGAACGACGGCGACTCGAGGCTTGCGGATGCACGATCGTGGTCGGCGTAGAGGCCCTCAGGATCGGGCGGAGGATCGCGCCATCCAGCGCGCGCGACCGGAGGCTGCGACCGTCCAACCCGCAGCGCATCCAGGCGCGGGAGGTCGTGCCAGGCCTGCCACGAAGCGGTCGAAACGGTGAGCGTGGCACCCGACCAGTCTTCGCCGGTCCGCTGGGCGACGACGGCTCGCAATTCGAGCTTGGCCCGCGCATCACTTTCGACCCGGAGCGTGTACGAAGGCGCCCATCGAGCTCCCGGAACCCGGTAGGTCAGCGCGATCGAAACATCGTCCACGCTCGTCCCCTCGGCCATCCTCAAGGTCACCTGCTTCCGCGGCTCGAAGCTCCGAGGATCGCGGTCGGACGAGGCGGACTTTCGCTCGTCCATCAAGACGCGCAGCGCTTCCTGGGCCTGCTCCACCCCGACGCGCTGCTGGGCGAGTGTGTCCTGCAGTTCGGTCAGCGTGCGACCCCGCAATGCCTGTCTCTTATACACATCTGACGCTGCCGACGAGCGATCTAGTG
>CAJXVA010000559.1 GCA_913061055.1 uncultured Pseudomonadota bacterium | reverse complement strand
CCCGCCGCTGCGGGGGCAGAGCCCCCTTCGCTCCCCCCCTCTGGCGAACGCCCTGTCGGGCTTGCTCGCGACCCCGAAGGGGTCACTCCTCCGAGGCTGGAGGGGAGAGGTCAGCGAAGCCTCCTTCGCTCCCCCCTCTGGCGAACGCCCTGTCGGGCTTGCTCGCGACCCCGATGGGGTCGCTCCTGAGACGGCGGAGGTTGGAGGTTGAGCGGACTCTCTGGCGAACGCCCTGTCGGGCTTGTTCGCGACGGTCGGGGGTTCCGCGGAAGACTTCGCGACCCTGGCTACGGGACTCGGTCCCAACAACGATTTTCTTTTCGTCGATTCGTACCGGCGGGGCGTGTGGGAGCAACCCGTCTTTTAGCTTGAACCCTTATTTGACCTCTCTCGGCCTTCGGGTCGTGGTCGTGTTTCGCATCGCAAGGGCTGCGCCTTCTCAATTCTGAGGAGTGCCGTGGCCCTTGCTCTTTGGTTGTGTCGCGGGCTCAGGCCTTGTGGTCCTTGAGCTTTCGGTACAGCGTGGTGCGATCGATGCCCAGAAGGGCTGCCGCTCGGGCCTTGTTGCCGCCGGTCGCCTCCAGGGCTGCACTGATCGCCTCGCGCTCGAGCTCGGCCAGGGTGCGGATCGTGCCCGCGGTGACCGCAGGCCCGGCGGTCATGGTGGCCGCCGCATCTCCGCGGGGGGCGGCATGCATCATCTCAGGGGGCAGGTCGTCGAGTTCGAGGCATCCGCCATCGCCCAGGACCAGCGCCCGCTCGACCATGTTGCGTAGCTCTCGAACGTTGCCCGGCCACGGGTAGCGCTGAAGGACTGCGAGCGCGTCGGGGGCGATGGAGTCGATGCGGCGACCCATCGTCTCCCCGATGGATGCGGCGAAGAACTGAACCAGCGGCTCGATGTCGTCGGCACGATCCCGCAGCGGGGCGAGCTCGGTTTGGATGACGGAGAGTCGGTACAGGAGGTCTTGGCGGAATGTGCCGGCCTCGACCATGCCCTTGAGGTCGCGGTGGGTCGCGGCGATCAGCCGGACCTTGACCGTTTGTTCCTTGGTGCCGCCCACCGGGGTGAAGCTGCGGGTCTCCAGGACACGCAACATCCGCGCCTGGGTCGACAGGCTCATCTCTCCGATCTCGTCGAGGAACAACGTGCCGCCATCAGCCCGCGAAAACACGCCCTCGTGGGTGGTGACCGCGCCGGTGAAGGCCCCTTTCTCGTGGCCGAACAGCTCGCTCTCGAGCAATTGCTCGGGGATCGATGCGCAGTTGATCGCGACGAACGGCCCATCCGCGTCGCTGGACATCGCGTGCAGCATCGCCGCAGCGAGCTCCTTGCCGGTCCCACTCTCCCCGCGAACCAAGACGGTGGCTTGCGTGGGTGCGACCCGCTCGACGAACACCTGCAGACGGGTGATGGCCGCCGAGCGGCCGATGATCCGGGGCAGGGAGGCACCGCCGCTGCGGGAGGACGTGCTCCGGCTGACCGCTTCGAGCTGCTTGCGCTCGCTGGCCCCGTGACCAAATGCGGAGATCAGATGGGCCGCGCAGACGAGCAGCAGCAGAGCATTTTCGTCGTGCCGGCCCTTGAGCGCCTCGGTCGGCCCCCACTCGACATACAGGACCAAGCCCGATGTCGGGGCCGCCATCGCGCCCACGATGCCGCGGAGCTGGACGGAGCGGCGATCGGCGAGGTCGGGCTCGGAGAGCACATCTCGGACCCAAAACGCCTTGGTTTCGCGGGCGACGCGATCGAGCAAGGCCTTGGAGACCGCGAGGTCGAGCACGGTGTCGTCGCTGCTCGCGGACAGGACATCGCTGCCGTCGGTGCTCAGGACGAGCGCTCGAGAGGCGGGGAGTGCTTGCAGCGCCCAACGGGTCGCCTCGCGGTAGACCGCTTGCAGGGACGCGCATCGGGCGAGTCGGTCGCCCAACGCAGCGAGGGCTGCGAGTCGGTTGGGCCCTTGCGGCTCGGCGACGAGGCGGGCATCGACTTCAATCGTGGTGCTGGCGGTCGGCTCCGTGGTGACCGCTTCGAAGGAGAGGGTGGTGTTGCCCAGCGTGAGCGTCTCGCCGGCCGCAAGGGTCTCGCCAGCGGCCAGGTTGGTGCGTTGCCCCCCGCGGAGCGTCCACACGGGGTTCACGCCCTTGAGCTCCGCGAGCTGAGCGGTGGCCTCGCCATCGGGCCCGGCCTGGATCTGGATCGTGAGGTGATGCCTGGAGACCGCGGCGTCGCTGAGTTGAAGGCCTTGGCCCACGCCGCGTCCGACCGTGATCGGCGACTCGCCGACCTCGAGTGTCCGTCCCTTGTCCGGGCCCGCCACCACGACGACGTTCATCGAAGCCACAGCCCACTGTATCTCCGCGGGTTTGAACGCACCAGCGGTGCCCGCCGCTCCCTCGGATTCGGGGGAGGGGGTTCGAGGGGGCTGCCGCCCCGAGCCGATCCTCGTCCTGCGCGTCGTTCCGGGGTTCGGACCGGGACACCCACCTGGGGCAGCGCCCCCTCCGGCGGTGGGGGCGGTGCCCCAGCGATGCCTCTGATGACGCCTCCGAGCCGTTTGACGGGGTCTTGGGGGCTGAGGACGGACGCTCTGCAGGTGTGCGGTCGCGCCGTTGACACCGGGGGGCCGGGTGTTACCGTTGCGCGCCTGCAAAACGGCTGCAAAGCATGAGTACGTCGTCGAACGAGCCCGTCGAAGAGGTCCCCGAGCTCCCGGAAACCATCTCGGTGTTGCCCTTGCGCAACTCCGTGTTGTTCCCAGGATCGATCATCCCCATCGATGTGGGCCGACCCAAGTCGGTTCGGCTCATCGAGGAGGCGATCGCCCACGAGCGACCCATCATCGGCATCGTCACCCAGCGTGACGCCGCCACCGAAGATCCCGTCGAAGCGGACCTGCACGAGGTCGGCTGCGCCGCGCGGATCCTCAAGGTCATCAAGCTCGCGAAGGACAACTACTCGGTCATCCTGCAAGGCGTGATGCGAATTCGCATCGACTCCTTGATCGATGCCGAGCCGTTCATCACCGCCAACGTCAGCGAGCTGGAGGACGCGCTCGGTGAGAGCGCCGAAGTCGAAGCGGACGCGCTCGTCGCCAACATCCGCGAGACGGCCAAGAAACTCATCTCGCTGGTGCCAGAGCTTCCGCGCGAAGCGGCCGCGTTGCTCGACAGTGTTTCTGATCCCGGCCAAGTCGCCGACCTGGTGGTCAGCAACCTCGACATCGAGTCCAGCGAAAAGCAGGACGTGCTGGAGAGCATCGAGGTCCTGGAGCGCCTGCGCAAGGTGCTGACGCTGCTCACCCGGCAGCTGGAGATCCTCAAAGTTCGTGAGCGCATCAACTCGCAGGTCCAAGAAGAGATGGGCCACAGCCAGCGTGAGTACGTGCTGCGTCAGCAGCTCAAGGCGATCAAAGGCGAGCTCGGAGAGCACGACGAAGACGGCGGAGAGGCCGACGAGTTCGCGCAGAAGATCGCCGAAGCGAAGATGTCCGAGGAAGCCGAGAAGGTTGCGGTCAAGCAGCTCGACCGCCTCCGTCAGATGCAGCCAAGCTCGGCCGAGTACACCGTCACGCGGACGTACCTCGAATGGCTCGTAGAACTTCCCTGGTCGGTCTCGACCGAGGACCAGATCGACATCAAGAAGGTCCGCGAGATTCTCGACGAGGACCACTACGACCTGGTCAAGGTCAAGAAGCGCATCGTCGAATACATGGCGGTGCTCAAGCTCAACGCCTCGAAGAAGGGCCCCATCCTGTGTCTGATGGGCCCTCCGGGCGTGGGCAAGACGTCGCTGGGCAAGTCGGTCGCCAAGGCGATCGGGCGCAAGTTCGTGCGCATCAGCCTCGGCGGTGTGCGGGACGAAGCCGAGATTCGCGGCCACCGGCGGACCTACGTCGGCTCGCTTCCCGGTCGCCTGATCCAAGGCCTCAAGCGGGCAGGGACCAACAACCCGGTCATCGTGCTCGATGAGATCGACAAGCTCGGGCACGACTTCCGCGGCGACCCGGCCTCGGCGCTGCTCGAGGTCTTGGACCCCGAGCAAAACCACACCTTCTCGGACCACTACCTCGAAGTGCCGTTCGACCTGTCGAAGGTGATGTTCATCGCGACGGCGAACTACATGGACCCGATCCCGCCGGCCCTCAAGGACCGTCTGGAGATGATCGAGCTGCCCGGATACACCCGGCAGGAGAAGTGCATGATCGCCAAGCGCTTCCTCATTCCTAAGCAGATCGCCGAGCACGGCCTCGACAGTGCCGACATCAAGGTCGACTTCGCGGACGATGCGGTGCTGGAGCTGATCGACAGCTACACCCGCGAGGCTGGCGTTCGAAACCTCGAGCGGGAGGCCTCGGCGGTCATTCGCGGGGTTGCCGTGCGCGTCGTCGAGGGCGAGCTCGAGGGGGAGGTCACGATCGGCAAGGAGCGGGTCAACGAGTACCTCGGTCCTCAGCGCTTCATGCCCGAGATGAAGGAACGCATCTCGGAGCCCGGCGTCGCGACCGGCCTGGCGTGGACGCCGGTCGGTGGCGAAATCATGTTCATCGAGTGCACCCGGATGGAAGGCAAGGGCGGTCTCATGCTGACCGGCCAGCTCGGCGATGTGATGAAGGAGTCCGCTCAGGCGGCGCTCTCCTTTGTGAAAGCCCACCTGGACATGCTCGGCATCTCCAAGGACCGGATCGACGGTCACGACCTCCACGTGCACGTGCCGGCTGGGGGAATCCCGAAAGATGGACCCTCGGCAGGTGTGGCGATGATCGCTGCGCTGTCGTCCCTGCTGACCGACACCTGCGTGCGGGCTGATGCCGCAATGACCGGCGAGATCACCCTGCGGGGCTTGGTGCTGCCGGTTGGCGGGATCAAAGAGAAGATGCTCGCGGCCCACCGTGCGGGCATCAAGCTCATCGTCTTGCCGGCTCGCAACGAGAAGGACGTCATCGACGTGCCCGAAGAGATTCGGGACGAGATGGAAATCGTCTACGCCAAGAAGGTGCAGGACGTCCTCGCAGCGGTTCTTCAGCCCCAGTCTGCGGACTCCGCGCAAGACGCGGGCTGAGCTGCAATCGGCGCCCGCCCGCGGTGTTCGCCCTGTGGGGTTGACACCGATTCGGCGGGCATTAGGTTCGGGCGGTCGTCAGGTTCCGACCCCCGGCACCTGACCCCCTGGCCCTCTCCCTCGGCCATGCCGACCCCCATACAACCGGGGTTTGCTCGAGGCCGAGCGACCAAGTTCCCCCCACTTCATCGAGAACAACGAATTCATCGGAAAGGACTGCCTGCAGATGCCAAAGATCATCGGTATTGACCTCGGAACGACCAACTCAGTGGTCGCCGTCATGGAGGGCGCTGAGCCCAAGGTGATCGCCAACGAGGAAGGCGGCCGCACAACGCCCTCCGTCGTGGCGTTCGAAAAGAACGGAAACGTTCTGGTGGGTCAGCAGGCCCGCCGCCAAGCGATTACCAACCCTGAGAACACCATCTTCTCGGCCAAACGCTTCATCGGACGCAAGTTCGAAGAAGTCGAGGGCGACATGGACCGCGTGCCTTTCGAGGTCGTGAAGGCTCAGAACGGCGACGCGCACATCAAGGCCGGAGACAAGGTCTACCCGCCGCCAGAGATCAGCGCTCGCGTGTTGATGAAGCTCAAGAAGGCCGCGGAAGACTTCCTCGGCGAGCCGGTCAACGAAGCCGTCATCACGGTTCCGGCGTACTTCAACGACTCCCAGCGTCAGGCGACCAAAGACGCCGGCCGCATCGCGGGGCTCGAGGTCAAGCGCATCGTCAACGAGCCCACCGCGGCTGCGCTGGCGTACGGCCTGTCCAAGGGCACCGAAGAAGAGAAAGTCGTCGCGGTCTACGACCTCGGTGGCGGTACCTTCGACATCTCGATCCTCGAGGTCGCGGAGAACGTCGTCGAGGTCATCTCGACCAACGGTGACACCGCCCTCGGTGGTGACGACATCGACATCGTCATCATGGATTGGCTGCTCGAGGAGTTCAAAAAGGACACCGGGATCGACGTGTCCGGCGACAAGCTGGTCATGCAGCGCCTCAAGGACGCCTCGGAGAAAGCCAAGATCGAGCTTTCCGGTGCCCCGGAGACCGACATCAACCTGCCGTTCCTCACGGCAGACGCGTCGGGCCCCAAGCACATGCAGATCAAGCTCTCGCGCGCCAAGTTCGAGGACATGATCGGTGAGCTGGTCGAGCGCAGCCTCGGCCCGTGCAAGAAGGCTCTTGCCGACGCCAAGAAGGACATCAAGGGCATCGACGAAGTCCTCCTCGTGGGCGGCTCTACCCGCATCCCGCTGGTCCAAAAGGCTGTGTCCGAGTTCTTCGGACGCGAGCCCGGCAAGGGCGTCAACCCCGACGAGGTCGTGGGTCTGGGTGCCGCGGTTCAGGCCGGCGTGCTCTCGGGCGACGTGCAGGACATCGTCCTGGTCGACGTCACTCCGCTCTCCTTGGGCATTGAGACTGTCTCTTATACACATCTGACGCTGCCGACGAGCGATCTAGTG
>CAJXVA010000558.1 GCA_913061055.1 uncultured Pseudomonadota bacterium | reverse complement strand
TACGAGATGTAGAGAGGTCTCGTGGGCTCGGAGATGTGTATAAGAGACAGCGTTGGGACCGCTGAACGCTCGGGCGCCCGTCGTCACTTCGTAGAGCAGGATTCCAAGGCAGAAGACGTCGCTGCGCCGATCGATCTGCTCCCCGCGCGCCTGCTCGGGGCTGGAGTGGCCGAGCTTGCCCTTGAAGGTGCCGGTGCGTGTCGCCGAGGTGAGCTCCATGGCCTTGGCGATGCCGAAGTCGGTGAGCTTGACCGAGCCGTCGTAGGCCAACAACACGTTGGCGGGGCTGACGTCGCGGTGCACCATGCCCAACGGGCGTCCGTCGGTGGAGCGGTGCTCGTGGAGCTCGTGGAGGCCTCGGGCCACGTCGATGACCACCTGGAGGGCAGCCTCCATGGGCAGCGGCGCACGTGCCCGGGTCAGTGCCTCGAGCAGGTTCGCGCCATGCACATACTCCATCGTGAGGTAGTGCTCGCCGTTGCACTCTCCGAAATCGAGGACGTGCGCGAGGTTGGCGTGGTTGAGGTCCGACGCGAGCCGAGCCTCGCTCAGGAACATCCCGGTGAACGTGTCGTTCTGGGAGAGGTGGGGGTGGATGCGCTTGAGCGCGACGATCTTGCTGAACCCCGCGGCGCCGGTCTGCTGCGCGAGGTAGAGCTCGGCCATCCCGCCCATCGCGACTCGCCGGATGAGCGTGTAGCGGTCGAGCCGAGTTCCCGGCTCGAGCCCTGCCGCATGCGCGCCGCTCCCCACACAGGCACAGTACCAGGCTTGTGGGCCGTGTCGGCCGCTCCACGGCCTGGGGTCAGCGGTTGCGTCGGTCGCGGTTTGCGTCCGCGGTGACCGGGCCGAGGGCGCGAGACCAGGCTTCGAGGTCCTGGAGCAGGCGGTCCCGGAGGGGACCGGGGCGGGTCATGGCGGCGATGTTCTCGCGCAACAGCTCTCGGGCCCTCGCGAGGCGACTTCCGACTGTGCTTGGATTCGCATCGACCACGGTCGCGATCTCAGCCAGTGACATGTCCTCCCAGTAGTACAGCTCGATGAGGACCTGCATGGGAACGGGGAGCTGGGTGAGCGCCATCAGCATGAGCTGGTGCTCCTGTTTGCGGACCGCGACCATGCTGAGCGACGTGGCTTCGCCGCTCTCCGTCCCGTAGCGCCGCGCGCGTGGCCCCTGTGCCTGCCCCTGCAGGTGGCGCAGCAGCTGCTTGTGAGCGATGCCGAACAGGAACGTCTTGAACTTGGAGCGGCCTTCGAAGCGGGCCTTGGCTTCGATCAAGGCGAGGAAGGTCTGCTGCGTCAGGTCGTCGGCCGCGGTCGCGCAGCGGAGGTCGAAGAACCGCCGGACACCCGAGTAGTATCGCCGGACGAGGGCTTGGTCGGCTCCTGCCTCGCCCCGCATCCAGGCCGCAACCTCTTCGGTCTGCGCCTCGTCCCCCACCGCCCGAGGATACTCCGAATCATGCCGGCGGAAGGGTCAATACCTCCACGCCGGCTTCGGTCACGACCACGGTGTGCTCGAACTGTGCGCTGGGGCTCCCATCCATCGTGCGGACCGTCCACGCATCGACGTCGACCTCGAGCGGAACCTGGGTCAGCGTGAGCATGGGTTCGATCGTAAACGCCATGCCTGGCCGCAGGCGTATGCCCGTCCCCGCTCGGCCGACGTGCGAAACGTGCGGCGGCATGTGCATGTGCCGACCGATTCCATGACCGCCAAACTCTCGAACGACGGCGCAGCCGAAGTCCGCCGCGCGTCCGACGATGGCCGCACCGATGTCGCCAAGCCTCGCTCCGGGACGCACGGCCTCGATGCCCGCCCACATGCATGACTCCGCGCCCTCGGTCACGCGACGCCGGTCGGAATCGATGGACCCCAACGCGAGCGTGCGGGAGGTGTCCCCATGAAAACCGCCGATGCAGCTGGTCACGTCCACGTTGATCACGTCACCGTCCCGCAACACGACCCCGGGCGACGGAACGCCGTGGCACACGACTTCGTTGACGCTGGTGCAGACGGCCGCTGGAAACCCCTTGAAGCCGAGCTGACTCGGAGTCGCGCCGCGGGCCGCGGTGTCCTCCCGGACCCACCGATCGATGTCGGCTGTGGTGATGCCCGCCTGCACACGCTCGCAGACCGCGGCCAGCGTCGCCGCCGCCGTGTCGCCAGCACGACGTAGAGCCGCTTGTTCGGCCGGTCCGTAGACGATGATTGCCACCCTCTCTTGGTGCAGGACCACCGGCGGTTCCGTCCAATACCAAATCGGTATCGGGGCCGGGCTCGAGTCGCGCTAGCATGGTGGCGTGTCCCTCGTTCAGCTCGAATCGTTTGTCGCCGTGGCCGAAGAGGCGCATGTGGGACGAGCCGCGCGGCGCCTGCATGTGTCGCAGCCGCCGCTGACGCGACGCATCCGTGGCCTCGAGGACGACCTTGGGACGCCGCTGTTCGAACGAACGCCGCGTGGGATGCGGTTGCTCCCCAGTGGTCAACGGTTGTTGCCACGGGCGCGGGCGATCCTCGACGCGATCGAGGCCGCACGAACAGCGGTGCACGACCCGCCCGCCCTCAACGACGACTCGTGAACGCTCCCCTTGCTAGGGAGTTGGCGGGCACGTTGCGTCGAGTTGGGCCTCGACGAACGCGGTCACGTCGTCGGTGGAGAACGGCTTCCGCAACAAAGGCGGCTTTTGTTCGCGTAGGAATCGCGCGTCCTCCGGCTCGACCGCGCCCCCGGTGATCACACAGAACGTCGGCAGGAGCTCGGGGAATTCTCGCCTCAGAGCCGCGTGAAGCCAGCGTCCGCCGCGGCCGGGCATCATGAGGTCGCAAAGCACGAGATCGAATCGGCGACCGTCGCGGAGCATGGTCAGCGCGGCTTGGGCACTTCCGGCCAACTCGACATCGGCGGCCATCGCCCGTGCGAGCGACTCCCGAATCATGGGCTCGTCGTCGATGATGAGCAGGCGTGGAGTGTGCCGAGGCGTCGGGGCGTCGGCCGGGCCGCCGGCAAAAATCGGGCCTTCTTCCCGCGCGACTCGCAAGGTCACTCGCATGCGTGCGCCGCCCTCGGGCGCGTCGAGGGCCTCGAGCTTGCCGCCACACTCGGTGACGTATTGGTGGCAGACGAACAACCCAAGCCCGGTGCCATCGCCTACCGGCTTCGTGGTGACGAAGGGTTCGAAGACCCGCTCCCGGACCCGCGGGTCGATGCCCGCTCCATCGTCTCGCACCTCGAGGATCGCCTGGTCTCCTTTGCAGCGGGTCTCCACCCAAATGTTGCCCGCGCGCTCTGGAAGCGCTTGCACGGCGTTGATCAACAAGTTGAGGACGACCTGTGTCATGCGGCCGTCGTCGCCGTAGACGTTCGGGATCGGCCGAAGCGTCTTGTGAACGCGAACCCGGGAGCGCATCTGCGCCCGTGCGAGAACCAAGCAGCGTTCGACGACCCGGCTCAGGTCCATCGGTACGAGATGCTCCTCGGTGCGCGCGAGCCCTTGCAGGTCGGAGACGATCCGGGCCATCCGTGCGGAACCGTCAGCGGCTTCGCGGGCGGATTCCAGGAGCTCGGAGCGAAGCTCTCCCTCGATGGGGGTGGTGGCGGCGAGGTTCGTCACCAGCTCACGGACGTTCAACGTGACGAACGTGAGCGGGTTGTTCAGCTCGTGTGCGACCCCTTGGGCCAGCACTCCGACGGTCGAGAGTCGGTCAGCGTGGGCCATGCTGGCCTCGAGTCGGCGTTGCTCGGTCCGGTCGCGCGCGACACACAGATGGGCGACGCGTCCCTCGAACTCGATCGGCATCCAAAGCGTTTCCGCGCCCCGGGGCTCGCCCGCCTCGGCTCGGAACGCGAGTTCGGCTCGCTTGGCCTGGCGGACCTCGGGATTGGGCTGCGCATCGAGCACCGGGATCTGGCCATGCTGCAGAAGTGACTCGAACGGCCGGCCGATCGGAGGTCCGACCGTGATCCGGTACGCGGCGGGGTTGCAGTGGACGACGGTCCCCTCGTCGATGACGAACACCGCGTCGGGAAGACCCTCGAGAAGAGAACGCATGCGCTGCTCAGAGCCGCGCAGCCGGTTGAGCGCGTACTCGCGTTCGGTCACGTCGACCAGCGAGAGCAGCGTGTTGCCTGCCTCCTCGCGGCTCGCGTCGAACTGCACCACGCGCTGTGCTCCCAACCGGGTCCGCAGCGGAAGTGTGCAGCGGTGCGACTGCGTCGTTTGGACGGCCCGGCTCAGGAACTCGAAGAATGGCTCTGCATCTGCGGGGGCGAGGAACGTCGAGAGCGGCAGGGGGGCGGTCTGCTGCGGGTCGATCCCGAGGAACGCTGCGGCTGCCGGGTTGAGCTTGATGACCGCTCCGTCGTCGTCGAGCCGTAGGCACGGGAAGGGCACGCCATCGAGTGCGTTGTTGAAACGCATCGAGTCGTCGCGGTCGTCGTCGGACTCGGCGCTCCGATCGACGACGTGAAGCTTGACCTTCACCCCATGGTCGTAGCGTGGCGGACCGCACCAATCCACCCCGTGGCCCGCCTTGGGCCATCGATCGACCCTCGCCGGCCAACCAGCTTTCGGCCTCGTGTCTTCCGTCGCAAGGACGTCAGGCGGACTCTGAGGCGAATGCGCCCTCGATCAGACCCAACACATGGTCGAGGTCTTCGCGCGTGGCGACGATCGGCGGGGTGAACCGGAGAACCCAACGGTGGGTGCCCTTGATGATCGCGCCCATCTTCAGGAGCTTCTTCGAGAACTTGTTGGCATCGGGGTCCTGCTTGGTGACCTCGATGCCGAACATGAGTCCGCGTCCCCGGATGGTCTCGATTCGCGGGGACTTTGCGGCGATGGCGAGCAGGCGTTCGCGAACATAGGCGCCCTTGTCCTGGGCCTGCTTGACGAGGTCCTCTTGTTCGATCGCGACCAGCGACGCGTAGCCGATCGCGCTGCTGATCGGGCAACCGCCGAAGGTGCTGCCGTGCGACCCCGAGTCCATCAGCTCCATCAGGTTGTTGTGGGCGAGGATGCCGGCAACCGGGGCGTACCCACCGCTGACGGACTTGCCGATCGCCATGATGTCGGGGCGCGCGGCCTCTCCCTCGTGCATCCAGCAGAACATCTCCCCGGTGCGGGCCCAGCCGGTCTGCACCTCGTCGAAGATCACCAACACGTTGCGCTCTTTGCAGAGCTTGCAGACCGCTGCGAGGTAGCCGTCGTCGGGGACGTTGATGCCGCCCTCCCCTTGGATGGGCTCGATGAGCACAGCGGCGGTGGTGTCGGTGATCGCAGCTTCGAGTGCGGCGAGGTCGTTGAACGGAATGCGGCTGAAGCCCGGTGTCCAGGGGCCGAAGCCGTCCTTCGCTTCCGGCTCGTCGTCGCCGAACATCTGCGTGACCGTGGTAGTGCGGCCGTGAAAGCAGCCCTCCGCGTAGAGGATCTCGGCCGTGCCCTTGACGCCTTTGACCTGATGCGCCCACCGACGCGCGAGCTTGATCGCCGCTTCGGGGCCCTCGACGCCGCCGTTGGCGGGGAGGAAGCGTTCGAAGCCAGACATCTCGCAGATCTTCTTCCCGAACAGGCCCATGTACGGGTTGCCGAGGAAGCGACCAAGCACCGCCGGCTGTTGGGCGTCGAGGAATCCTTTGAGAACCTCGCGGACGAGCGGGTGACCGTGGCCGAGGTTGGCGGCAGAGTAGGCCGCAACCCCGTCAAAGACCTTCGCGCCACTGCGGGTGTACAGCCACGCGCCTTCGGCTTTGATGATCGGGTCGTCGAGGATGATCGAGTAGTTCGGCGCAAAGTAGCGACGGATCATCTCGGTGGTTTCGTCGGCACCGAGCGCATCCGCCGTTGCGAGGATCGATGCAGCTTCTCGTTGGGCGGTGGCTTGGTCCATCGCGCGCGAGTGTTTCAGGCCCGAACTGCCGGTGCAATCCGCTTCAACGCACAGAGTCCGGTCCGTGCGGCCCTCGTCCTTCGGCGGCTAGAAGCGACCCGAGAACGATGCGCCGGCGAAGTTCGCCGTGACCGTGGGAGTGGCACGCAGGGTCGCGAGACGGTTCTTGTACGCGTGATTGTCCTTGTACTCGTAGTGGTAGACCATGCCGTATGCCGCCATGCCGAGGCCGGCGGTGAACATGCTCTGCGCCGCCTGGCTCGCGACGAGATAGGCGGTGACGTTCTGCGCACAGGAGGAGTCCGGGCAACTCCCCCCGAAGGCGAGCCCGGCCGAGACCGCACCGGTCGTCATGCCCGCGAGGGCGAGGCCGATGCCGCCACCGATCCACAGTCCGGATCGCCGAGGGGCTCGGTTGGTCCACACGTGGTCGATCGCGTCGTAGTTGCCTTTGATGGCGCCCGCGCTTCCGGCCACGGCCCAGTTGCTCACGTTTGCGAGCGCCCGAAGCCCACCCATCGAGGCGACCTGGGTGTCGTTGTAGAGGCAGTCCCCGGCGGTGGCGTCCTCGTCACCACTGAGCCTGGACGTACATCCTCGAGCCATGGCGACTTGCCCGATGGTCAGTCCCCAGCTCACC